>NZ_JACJPC010000097.1:0-20685 GCF_014695875.1 Leptolyngbya sp. FACHB-541
TGGAGGAGATGATGCAGGAGCGGGGGGTGGAGGTAGACCACTCGACGATCAATCGCTCTCGTGCTGAAGTATGCTCCAGAACTGGACAAACGGGTTCGACCGCACTTGAAGCCGACAAACGACTCGTGGCGCGTGGACGAAACCTCCATCAAAATTAAGGGTGTGTGGAAATATCTGTATCGTGCCGTGGATTCGCAAGGAAATACCCTCGACTTCATGCTGAGTGCCAAGCGGAATAGCAAGGCAGCAGCAAGATTCTTTCGCAAAGTACTTAAGGGTCAGCATACGCAGTCTCCACGAGTCATTACAGTAGACAAGAATGTGGCTTACCCAGTGGCAATGGAAGCGCTCAAAGCAGATGAGACGCTAGCTGAAACAACCGAATTACGGCAAGTGAAATACTTAAATAACGTGGTTGAACAGGACCACAGAAATATCAAGCGAATCACCAGACCGATGATGGGGTTCAAATCGTTCAATAGTGCGAGAAGAACGTTGAGCGGAATCGAAGCGATGAATATGATTCGGAAAGGACAAGTAAAAGGAGCAAACAAGGGAACAGTGGGTCTGAAGTGAAATTTATCGAAGCGATTTTTGGAATTGCTGCTTAAGGAAATGAAAACGATATCGATCGGTTGTCCTTAACAAATTCTTGCGACACAACCCTGTAGAACACCTTTCCAGTAATTTCGCCTAACACAAAAACGTCAGATCCGCCGTTGCCTGTGAGCCAATCAATCTGTTCATCGTTGGTCAGGGCAAAATCATAACCATTAAGGAGACTTTGGGAGCGATCGTGGACTTTCACCTTAGAAGAAAGCACTCTTGGTTACACAGCCATTAACACATACATAACCTAAAAAGTAGGTAGGTAGTATTCACTACAAACTCATCGCTGAACTTAGCCAAGAGTTAGATCGGTTTGGATTGAGAAACCAACAGGTTTATTCTCGATTGTTGCGAACTGAAGCGGTCCAATATTATCAAGCGGTGAAGCATCGAAGAATAAGGCACCCGTCGTGCTGTTGTAGCTGAACTGGCTTAGAGAAGTGGCACCAAACGTTGAGGAGAAAATTTCAATCTTGTCGCCTTGGCTGCGATCGAAGTCTTTGATAACGTCAATGCCATCAGCTTGAGAAAAGAATTTGAAGCTATCGGCACCTATACCACCCAGAAGCGTGTCAGAGCCATATCCACCGATCAGGATATCAACGCCATCTCCTCCTTCGAGGCGATCGTTATCATCGCCACCATAGAGGTAATCATTGCCATTATCACCGATGAGGGTGTCGTTGCCACTGCCCCCATATAAGGAATCGTTACCCTCTCCACCAGAGAGAGAATCATTGCCTAATTCACCGTGAAGGAAATCGTTACTTAATTCACCGGAGAGAACATCACTACCATTACCACCATAGAGATAATCGTTGTCTAATCCACCATAGAGATAATCGATACCCTCACCTCCATTGAGGAAATCGTTACCAGCCTCACCATGAAGAGTATCGAAACCTGATCCACCGTTGAGGGTGTCATTGCCATTACCAGCACGAAGGTAATCGCTATCACCACCACCAGAGAGAATGTCGTTGTCTACTCCACCAAAGAGAACATCGTTGCCTAATCCACCTTCAAGAGAATTAACACCGTTCCCCCCGTGGAGGGTATCGTTTCCATTACCAGCGTCGAGAGTGTCGTTGTCGTATCCACCATCGAGGATGTCGTTTCCATCACCACCACTAAGGGAATCGCTGCCCAGTCCACCACTAAGGGAATCGCTGCCTAGCCCGCCGTAAAGGGTATCATTGCCACTGTCACCCTCAAGGGTGTCATCATCAGCACCACCGTTGAGGAAATCGTTGCCAGCTCCACCATTAAGGGTGTCATTGCCAAAGCCACCGTCAAGGGTGTCATTGCCATCTTCACCCCTGAGGTCATCGTTGCCAGTTCCACCGTCGAGGCGATCGTTACCAGCTCCACCATCGAGGCGATCGTTACCAGCTCCACCATCGAGGCGATCGTCGCTACCCTTGCCGTTGAGGTAATCGTTATCACCATAGCCCTGAATTAAATCGGGACTACCTGTACCCTCTAGATAGTCTCTACGCTCTGTGCCTTTGATCCTTGCCATTGAATTTGCTCCCAATGTTTGAAGTTTGTTTTGTTTGTTAGAGGAAATGAGTTCACCACATCCTGTCGCTTGAATGAGGCAACAAAATCAGTAAAGAACAATTCAGATCAGAACAATGTCGAGTTGAGGCGAAAAGACTACTTTACGACTCTACGTAAATGTTTCGGTGTGTCATTGCTAAACCCGTGGATAGTTTGGCGAACTGAATTTGAGCTAATCCTCCAATGCCATCGCTGTCAAAGTACAAGGCTCCGGTAGATTTGTTGTAGATAAATCGGTCGCTACTGTCTTGAGCACTCGACCCAATCCGGAATTGATCGACTTTGAGAACTGCATTGCCTGTTAATCCACCCCCAAAGGTATCAGCAACCCAGACAACGTCATCTACAACCGCAAAATCCTTGATCGTATCGATCCCATAGAGAGGAGTTTCAAAGCCAAAGGAATCTTTGCCTGAACCACCCGTTAACGTGTCACGACCCATACCTCCAAGCAAAAAGTCATTCCCACTACCACCAATTAGGGAATCATTGCCTGAAAAACCATAAAGGAAATCTTTGCCTGAACCACCCTCCAGCCTATCTTCGCCACCACCACCATCGAGAAAGTCATTACCCCCTAAACCAGAGAGAACATTGTTGGCTCCATTTCCATAGATGCTATTGCTAAGACTGTTGCCCGTGCCATTTAAAGTAGGGTCTTGTGAGGAGGACAGAACCAAGTTTTCTACATTAGCACCCAAGGTATAGCTCGTTAAGTAATAGGAGTAAACCGTGTCAGTGCCATTCGATAACCCTTCAACCACCGTATCTCCAAGGTCATGTACATAGTAGGAATCGTTTTCGCTTCCACCATCCATGAAGTCATTGCCTGCTTCACCACTTAGGAGATCATTACCGTCCATCTCAAAGAGTGTGTCATCCCCGTCCTCACCCCATAGAGTGTCATTGCCTGAAAGCCCCAAGACGTAATCGTTTCCTTGCCCTCCAGCAACAATGTCATCTCCCCATCCTGCATTAATGTAATCATCCCCTCCTAGTGCATAAACTTCATCATTTCCACCATGGGAAAAGAGGTCAGCATCCTCGCTACCGCTAAGATGTCCCTAGCTTCTGAACCGTTGTAAATCATGTTAATTCTTCTGGTAGGTTTCCATTTTTTGAGTGGTCAATTTTCCGATAAAACCTAAAACCAACGTGAAACACACTTGAAATCGGTTTAGTAGCGCATCTCTCGTGACAACGATGCATTACTAGAGAAACCAAACGTTTCTCGGTCGGTTTAATCAGACAATCGCCATTGGCAAACCAACTTGTTGTCGATTACTTCCCAGTGGGCAGATAGCCTTGTTCTGCTGGGTTTATTTTCAGTAGGGGCAATAGATTGCACGGCTGGAGTATCTATTGCGATCGCAGAAGTTGTTGCAGAATAAATCGGGGAAATCATGGTGCTCTCCTTGTAAGGATTAAGTGACTAAGTGTGCTCAACTGTCCAGTTCAAAGCAAGTTGTCCACTCATACGGCGTTGATCTCCATCGCGCAGGGGGTGATAGCGTGCGCCTTGAGCATCTCGAAATAGTTGTTCAATACCCTTAGAACGGTAGAACGCAGTGCCACCTGTTGCTTCCATTGCCATCTCCACTACGTTTAAGACAGCGCGAGCGACTAAGGCGCGACCCGTCATAATCTGGTTTGTGGTTTCCAGTCCGGGTTGGTTAGAGGCAGCCACTGCAATCATGTGTTTGAGCGCCAGATGGGCTGCGGTTAGTTCATTTTCTAAACCACCGACGAGATAGGCGAGATGGCTGCCTTGTGGACGCTTTTTAAGATGTTCAAGGGTGCGATCGCGGGCTGCTTGGGCAACGCCGAAATACACCGAGTAAATCAACGGAAAGGCAATCATCGAGACAATGTGAAACGATGGATGCCATTTGCCTTGTGGACGCTTTCCGGCAATACCAGCATCGGCAACAAATACATTGGAGAGGGTTATGTCATGAGAGCCTGTACCCCGCATTCCTAGAGCTTTCCAGGTTGACTCGATCGCCACTCCGGGCGCAGATAGGGGAACGGCAAAATGTAAGACGGTTGCCCCTGCGTCTGGGTCCTCGTAGACCGCGCTAGTCATCAGCAGATCGCCAACAGGGGAACCACTGGCAAACACCTTGCGGGCATTAATCACAAAACCACCCTCTACCCGCTCAGCCTGTCCTGAGCCTTCCAGCCAGTCTGAACCGCCGCTGCTGAGAATGATGATGTTCTCATTAGCAACTCGTTTCAGTAAACCTTCCACCGGGGCATTCTGGTGTTCCCATCGCCAAGCAGCCGTTGCTACTTGATGAGTATGCATGGCAAATGCAAGGGCAGTTGAACTGCAATGTTGAGCTAGTTTATGCATGACTTCACAAAGCTGAGCATGATTCAATCCAGCACCGCCCAACGCTTGCGGCACACCCAGCGATACAAATCCATGTGCTTTTAAGTCAGCATAATTTTCAAAGACAAAGCGATCGCTCTCATCAACCTGTTGCGATCGTGCTGCAAACTGTTTTCCTAACTGTTCAACGAGTTCTAGCCAATGGGTTTTAGAAGGTGAATCTTGAATAGTTAGATCGATCGTATGTGCTGTCATTTTTATCTCCTTGATTTTTTCAACACAGTAAAACCATCCCTACAAATTACTCACGCAATTGGTGAGTAATCAGAGCGCGTTTGATCAAACGTTTGACCATCTAAATTTAATGAAGGACAGTAGGTAACCAGTGGGGAAGCATGTCCCCCACCAGGCTATTTGTAAGTGATTAGCCTACTACAAAGAAGTCTTTGTTCGTCATTGCTAAGCCAGTCGATACTCTGGCAATCTGAACCTGAGCCCCTCCCCCGATGCCGTCTGCGTCGAAGAATACCGCTCCAGTACCTTTGTTATAGATAAAGCGATCGCTACTGTCTTGAGCACTCGACCCAAGCCGAAATTGATCAGCCGTGATGACTCCTGCTGCCAATCCAGCTCCAAAGCCAGCTCGATCAATATAGAAACTGTCATCCACCACTCTAAAGTCCTTGATCGTGTCAATTCCCTGGCGTGGAGCACTGATGAGAAAGCTATCTTGCCCTGAGCCACCCGTTAGAGTGTCATTTCCGCCAAGACCCGCTAAATAGTCATTTCCGCCACCACCAGAGATGGAGTTGTTAGCAGCGTTACCGTAGATAATATTAGCCAAGTTGTTACCCGTACCGTTAATCGCAGCAGTGCCATCCAGAGCTAAAGCCTCGACCTCTGCTGATAAGGTAAAGCTAACGGTGGAGCGCACAGCATCAGATCCCCCCGAAGCAACCTCAAAAACGGTGGTAGTTGCATTCTCGACATAGTAAACGTCGTTGCCGCTTCCCCCAAGTAATTGGTTGCTGCCTGATTCCCCAATCAGGTGATCGTCACCGTTGTCACCCCGAAGAACGTCATTGCCACCGCCACCTCGGAGCACGTCATTGCCATCACCACCCGAGAGGAGGTTGTCAGCAGCATTTCCGTAGAGTTCATTATCCCAAGCATTACCCGTGCCGTTGGCGGCATTGCCCTCCAAAACTAACTTTTCGACATAGTCTGTCAACGTATAGCTGATGCTAGCGCGTACAACATCAACCCCCTCATTAAGCTCCTCACCAACGTAGTCATTTTGATGATTGACATAGTAAAGGTCGTCGCCAGCGCCACCTTGCATAAACTTGGCACTGCCGTCACCCAATATCGTGTCGTTACCATTGCCACCATAGATAGTCTGATTGCTACCAGAGCCAGCATCAATCCAATCGTTGCCATCACCACCAGAGATCAGATCTTGACCATCGTCACCATAAATGATGTCATCTCCTCCTAGTCCAAAAATGATATCGTTTCCTCCTAGTCCGTAAATGGTATCGTTCTCAGGCTCACCACTGAGGTCGCCGTAGAGCTGCTGATTTGAATTATCATCGCCATAAATAGGTTCAGTCATTTTGATTTCTCTTGAAATAGTTGTGGTTTGAGTTGTAAAACAATCGAAAAGACATCAAGTGAAGCGATCGCAAAGACAAACGACTTTGTACATCTTGCGAACGCAAAACACTTAATGGAATACAAACAACGCAACAGTAGAAGTTATATTCATCAACAAATAAAGAAGTTGTTGAATGTGTTGTTGCTCTCGATATTTAGACCTTAATTCTTTGCCGATTTAAATCCCTTCACCCAACCGTATGAGGGATATGAAGGGTATGAGTATTCATCTATGTATTCCCTGCTGATAAAGCAGTTCGATATCAAAGTGTTCGTAAATCGTCAATAGATAGAAGTTCATACGTTGTGCAACAAAAACGTTATAGAAAGATTACGCAAGGTAAAGCAACTCGGTAAAATTTGGTACATTATTTAGTTGAACCAGTGTATGACTAGATACGTCGATTGATGGACGTGGAGAAGGGACTTGAAGTCGCAAATGCGCTCGTCGTGGCAAAAACTAGGCGACGGCTCAGTCCTGTTGAAGTTACAATCTTAAGTGGCTCCTGGCAAGGGCAAACCTACGAAGAAATCGCCAACCGGAAGAATTACGCTGCCAGTTACTTAAAACGATATGCGGGTCCGAAACTCTGGCAATTACTTTCTGATGCGTTAGGTGAGACGGTAAGCAAGACCAACTTCCGTGCTTCGTTGGAGCATCATTACCAGCAAGAAAGTGAAGAAATTCAAGCAGGAGCCAGCGAGCCGAAAAATAAGGCATCTGGAAAACGCAATAGTGAGTACACTGGCACTGCTTCTCCCTGTATTGATTGGGGCGAAGCCATGGATGTTTCTACCTTCTATGGTCGTCAACCGGAACTGGAGCTTTTGCATCAATGGATTAGGGGTGAATTCTCTTCTGAAAAGCAAAATCCTTCTGGAATACCACAGGCTTCACGCTGCCGTTTGATTTGTTTATTAGGCATGGGAGGCATTGGCAAAACCTCTCTGTCGATTAAACTGGCTCAGCAAATTGCTAGCAGTCGCTCCGAGGAAGGTGATGGATTATCTACAAAACCCGATTCCCTTTTTGAATTCGTCATCTGGCGATCGCTGCGAGATGCTCCACCCTTGGACAATCTCCTCGAAGACCTGATTCCACTCCTCTCTCGCCAGCAAGACATTACCTTGCCGAAAGGCACTTCAGCCCAAATCACCCGACTGATCCAATACTTGAAACAGGATCGCTGCCTGCTAGTGTTGGACAATATGGAGTCCATTCTCCAGAGTGGACAGGTTGTGGGCAGTTATCGCTCCGGCTATGAAGCGTATGGAGAACTGTTTCAGCGTGTGGGTGCAACAGAACACCAAAGTTGTTTGCTGTTGACCAGTCGAGAAAAGCCCTCAGAAGTCGCAGCGCTGGAGGGCGATGCGCTGCCGGTGCGATCGCTGCAACTGACCGGACTCACCCCAACAGACAGTAACAGCATTCTAGAAGCCAAAGGGTTAACGGGAGATGCTGCCGATCGCGACAACCTGATCGAACATTACCGGGGTAATCCTCTGGCGTTGAAGATTGTCGCCACATCGATTCGTGACCTGTTTGATGGCGATATTGCAGAATTTTTAGAGCAGGGGACGATCGTTTTTAATGGGCTGCGTCGTTTGCTGGATGAGCAAATCGAACGTCTATCAGCGTTGGAACAGCAAGTGATGAATTGGTTAGCGATCAACCGAGAAGGGACGACGATTGGTCAGCTTCATGCCGACATTATTCCTATGGTGTCTAAGGCGCGGTTGCTGGAGGTATTGGAAAAGTTAGGGCGGCGATGTCTGATAGAAACGGCTGCACAAGCGCAAATTGAACGGAAGATTCTACAAAACGGTGATGCAAGGCAGAACGGTGAAGCTAAACGCATTCCCTCCAGTTTTACCCAACAGCCAGCGGTGATGGAATATGTCACAGAACATATCATTGAAACTGCTGTTGCCGAACTCAAGGGTACACAGCCTTTTAACCTGCTGAGGCACTATGCTCTCACCAAAGCCAGCGCCAGCGACTATATTCGCGAGAGCCAAATTCGGCTAATTCTGGAACCGATCGCGACTCAGTTAAGCAGCGCATTTGGTTCCACCGCTGCCCTTAGCCAACACCTCCAGCAGCAGTTGCAACAACTAAAAAACACTTCTGAAGTTTATCCAGGATATGCAGCAACCAACCTGCTGAGTTTGCTCAATTACCTCCAAATTGATCTGAGTGGATGGGATTTTTCTCATCTACCCATCTGGCAGGCGTATCTCCCGGAAACCCCACTGCATCAGGTTAATTTCACCGAGTGTAATTTCACCGGGTCTGCCTTTGCTCAAACCCTCAGCAGTTTAGTCAATGTTGCCTTTAGTCCCGATGGTCGTTTGATGGCAAGCTGCGATTCAGACGGTAGAATTCACCTCTGGGATGCGGCTTCTGGGCAACCGAAGCTAAGTTGGCAGGCACACAACGAGTTTGCTTGGGAGGTATCGTTTAGTCCTGATGGTCAAACGATCGCCAGCGGCAGTCCTCACGATTCTTTGATCAAACTCTGGGATGTGCAAACAGGAAAGCTGTTGCGTGAGCCGTTTCAAATTGTGAAGATGAGCTGGGCAGTGCAGTTTAGCCCTGATGGCAAATGGCTGGCGATCGGTGAAGAAGAGGGATTTTTGGAACTGTGGGATGTCGAGACGGGAACTTGCTTGACATTCCTAGAAGGGCATTCTGACATTGTTCACTCGGTTGCCTTCAGCCCCGATGGCAAACGGTTGGTGAGTGGGAGTGACGATTGTGCCGTACGGCTCTGGGATCTTTCAACTTTCAGTGAAATGCGTCAATTTGAAGGACATCACCACACCGTGTTGTCAGTCTCCTTTAGCCCAAATGGTCAGTGGGTTGCCAGTGCCAGTTGGGATAAAACCGTGAGACTATGGCATTCGGCAACCGGAGAATCTATCTGCTTCGAGGGACATACAGACCTCGTTTGGTCAGTGTCCTTTAGTCCGGATGGTTTGCTCCTGGCGACTGCTGGACAGGATCAGACGATTCGCCTGTGGGATCTGCAAACCGAGCAGCCGCTCCGCACATTGCTGGGACATCGAGCCTGCGTGACTGCGATTGCCTTCAGCCCTGATGGCAAAACCCTGTTGAGTGGTAGTGCCGATAGTGTGCAGAAAGTGTGGGATGTCACCACTGGACAGGCTTTGAAAACCTGGCAGGGACACCTTAGTCGCGTCTTGTCTGTTGCATTTAGTCCCGACGGTCAACACATTGTCAGCGGCAGCGCCACAGATTTACTGGTTAGGCTCTGGAACCCTCTAAAGGGTACCTGCCTCAAAACCTTTAACGAGCATACCCACTGGGTTTGGGATGTGACCTTTAGCAGCGATGGCAAAACCTTTATCAGCGGCAGTTCCGACGGCACGATTAAGGTTTGGGATGTCCAAACCCAACAGTGCATCAAGACGCTGCATTGTCACACCAATTGTATATTTGGTACAGCGCTCAGTTCCGATGGACAGGTTCTGGCAAGTACCAGTAATGATGCTACGGTTAAACTCTGGGATCTATATACCGGAACTCATCTGCACACGCTGGTTGGACATGACTTTCCGGTGTGGCATGTTACCTTTAGCCCCGACGGACGCTGGCTCGCCAGTATCGCTAAGAATGGAATCGTGCGACTGTGGCAGGTCGAAACGGGCACCTGTATACAGGTTTTCGATCAGCACGATCTACTGGGGTTTGAAGTAGAGTTTTGTGCTGATGGACAAACCTTGATTGGCATCGGCAGTGATGACAGCATTAAGCAGTGGGACATTGCCACAGGACAATGTCTGCAAAGCTTGAAAGGGCATACTGCAATGGTGCGATCGCTCGCCCTCCGCCCCCCTTCATCTAATAGCTCACAACTCCTCGCCAGTGGTAGCGCTGACAATACGATTCGCCTGTGGGATTTGGATTCTGGAAAATGCTTAAACGTCTTACAAGGTCATACAGGTATCATCTTTTCGGTTGCGTTTGGGTGTGATACCACGGGACGATTGCTGCTTGCCAGTGGCAGTTTCGATGAAACGATTCAACTTTGGGATGTAGAAACGGGTGAGTGCCTGCGAGTTTTGAAGAGCGATCGAATCTATGAAGGCATGAACATCCAGGGAGTGACAGGTTTAAGCAGCGGACAGAAAGCAGTGCTGAAACAGTTGGGTGCGATCGAGTATGAGCGAAGGTGCTGAATTTGAACGCGCGGTCGCCTCTACGAAGAGATGAATATCTTTGGTGCGACTGGGTTAACAGAAACACAGCACATAACGCTAAGGGTATTAGGGTGTACGCTTTTACAGAGAATGGCGTATCTTTCAAATTCGTGCGCGGCATCACAAGCGTATAACCCGTGCAAGACAAGGATTTTATTATTTTTGTTCCCTTAGCACATTATCAAGTCTCACTATCAAATTCATGGCGCAAAAGCTTTATACAACTGCCCAGAATGAGGCATGTTCGTAAAACATGGGATATACGTCACGAATTTGAAAGCTGCGCCATCTTTTGTAAAAACGTACATGAGTCTTCCTAATGTACTGGTTGCGTATCTCGTGGGGACACCCATTACTTCCTCCCCAACAAGAGAACTGAGGTTTTCTTGCTGGAACAACAGGGGGCAACGGTGATTGCCACTGCCTCTAGCTCCGAAGCGTTGCAGGTACTCGATCGATCGCTCCAAATGTGGTTGTCAGTGACGTCGGGATGGCAGAAATTGATGGCTACGCATTGATGGGGCAGATTCGCTCACGCCCACTAGCTCAAGGCGGAACGATTCCTGCGATCGCGCTGACTGCTTATGCCGCAGAAATTGATCAGAAAAAAGCGCTGCAATCTGGATATCAAAAGCACTTGACGAAACCACTAGAGCTAGAACAACTTGTCAAGGCGATCGTCACCCGACTGAACGCAATGACATTGTGACCAGCCTGATAATTGTTCTTGCCGTTCTTTTATCCGTTGTAGAGGTTAAAGATAAAGAAGCGACAGATACTCGCCCTTGTATAGCAGTGGTGCATGAAAGGACGAATGATGGTTATACATTTTTGGAGTTAATATGAACTGAGGCTCTGGTTGTAATTGCTCAAATTGAAGTTTTAAGTGTTAAATTTCGGGTTGAATTACTGCTGATAACTAACATTCCTTCTTGCACTATCATCTTCTTAATAGAAGTGCCCGTTTGTCGCTGTAGAAGACGACAGATATACTGAGTCAGTGATTGCTGTTGTTTGAGCAAACGATTTGCCTAGATAAATTTCTGTAAACAATTAATCAAATCTTGAGAACTTGTAAGACAGTGTGTCATGAGTTGTAAGCTCTGAGGAGAGATCGACAGTTCAGGGTTTCAGAGCGATGTCTCTAACTTTACAAATTCAATTGTTGGGAGAATTGTCTATCACCGATGGCGATCGTGCGATTACGGGCATCCACTCAGCGCGATCGCAGGCATTGCTGTCCTACCTCATCTTACACCGTCACTCGCCTCAACTGCGCCAGCGGCTTGCCTTTCATCTCTGGACAGATTCGACTGACACCCAGGCACGTACCAATCTCCGTAAAGAGTTAACCTATCTACGGCGCAATTTACCTCAAGTCGATCAATTCCTGCTGATCGAGTCAAAGACGTTGCAATGGTCGCCCGTCGCGCCGTTCACCCTGGATGTGATGGAATTCGAGAATGCTTTAAAGGCAGCAGAAACGGCTGATGCTCGGACAAGACAAGCATTGCTCAAACAGGCGATCGCCCTTTACAAAGGCGATTTGGTACCAAGCTGCGAGGACGAGTGGATTGTCCCGGAACGCGAACGGCTTCAGCAACTGTACAGCACCGCCCTGGAGCAACTGATTGACCAATTGCAAAATCAGCAAGACTATCGCGCTGCCCTCAGCTACGCACAGCAATTATTACGAGTAGACTCCTTCAACGAGGCGACCTACTGCACTCTAATGCGGCTTTACAGTCAAAGTGGCGATCGCGCCAATGCCCTCCAGATCTACCACCGCTGCATGACGATGCTGCGCGAAGAACTGGGTGTTGATCCAAGTTCCACCACGCGCAAGCTGTATGAGCAACTGCTGCGCGAGGAAGAAGCCACAAACTCGCCGACAAATGAAACAATCGCATCCGCTCCCGCTTCTCGAAACGCTGTTATTCAAGCATCTATCGCCACTGACTGGGGTGAAGCGATCGATGTCTCCATCTTCTACGGTCGAGAAACTGAACAGACCATCCTACATCAGTGGAGTATTAACGATCGCTCTCGGCTGCTCATGCTAGTGGGGATGGGCGGTATTGGCAAGACTACCTTATCCATCAAGTGGGCACAGAGCGTACAGCATGAGTTTGAATTGATTATCTGGCGATCGCTGCGAAACGCTCCGCCGCTGGAAACGCTTTTAGCGGATCTAATTCCATTTTTGTCTCATCAGCAGGATAGTGGAACAGAGCTGAACCGTCTGCTGCACTGGTTGCGGCACTCTCGTTGTTTAATTATTCTCGATAACTTGGAGACGATTTTACAGGAGGGTGATGGAGCAGGTTCCTACCGCACAGGCTATGAGAATTATGGTGAGCTACTGCGATTGGTAGCGGAAACAACTCATCAAAGTTGTCTCTTGCTCACTAGTCGGGAAAAACCTGCGGAAGTGGGGATTTTGGAAAGCGCTAATTCTCCTGTGCGATCGCTGTTGCTATCGGGTTCACCTGAAGCTGCCAGAGCGTTGCTGGATGCAAAAGGTTTAGTGGGAACTGATGCAGAAAAGCAACAGGTGTGCGATCGCTATAGCTGTAGCCCACTTGCCCTGAAAATTGTGGCGACTTCAATTCAAAGTTTATTTGATAGCAAGATTGCTCTGTTTTTAGAACAGGATGCATTTGTCTTTCAGGGAATTCGCCAGTTGCTTGACCAGCAGTTTAGGCGATTGACGGAAGTTGAAAAGATTGTGATGTATTGGCTGGCAATTAACCGAGAATGGACTTCTAGCAACGAGTTGATTGAAGATATTGTCCCAACTCCATCTCGCACCGTTGTTTTAGAAGCTTTGGAAGCATTGTCTCGGCGATCGCTCCTTGAAACTCAACTTGGCAGTTACACTCAACAACCTGTTGTAATGGAGTTTGTGACTGAGCGCTTTGTCAATCAGATCATTAAGGAATTGACTAGTGCTGAATTATCTCTATTTATTCGCTATTGTCTAATTAAAACCACTGTCAAAGATTATGTTCGAGAAAGTCAGGTTCGATTAATTTTGAACCCGATTGCAGCTCAGTTTCGTCACACGTTCAATACTCAAAATCTATTAAAACAACGCATCTCTCAGATATTGACAGTATTACAACAGCCAGACAATCACTTCTCTGGGTATGGTTGTGGCAATCTGATTAATCTGTGTAGCCACTTACAATTTGATCTACGAGCGTTTAACTTCTCCAACTTAATCATTTGGCACGCTTATCTACAAAAGGTGAATTTGCGCTACGTTGATCTGAGCCATACTATTGTCAATCATTCTGTTTTTACGCAAACTTTTGGCAGTATTCTTACTGTCGCTTTCTCCAGCAATCAGTATTTGGCAGCCGCCGATACGAGCGGTGAAGTTTGGTTCTGGCGAACTCAACTCGATATTGACCAACTGGTGAGTGTGGGACAACCTCACTTGAGTTTGCGGGCACACAGCGATTGGGTTTGGTCAATTGACTTCAGCCCAGATGGACAAATGTTAGCCAGCGCGAGCGATGATCAAACTATCAAAATATGGGATATAAACACCGGACGTTGCCTCCAACAGTTGTTCTGTGGTAGTAAAGTTCGGGCACTGGCGTGGAGTCCTGATCAACAATTTCTCGCCAGTGGGAGCGTTGATCAGTGTATTCGGATTTGGGAACCTTACATGGGGCAGTGTCTCAAAACGCTTCAGGGACATGACAATAAAATTACGACTGTTGCCTGGAAGCCGATGCCTTCAACAAGCTCTAAAACAGAACCTCAACTGATCCTAGCAACCAGTAGTGCTGACCAGACAGTTAAACTATGGGACATCCTTTCAAATGAATGTGTTGCAACTCTCCAGGGTCACAATAATGCAGTGTTGGCTTTGGCATGGAGTTCTGATGGATGCACTCTTGCCAGCGGAGGAAATGACCAAACTATTCGGTTGTGGGATGTTGAAACACAGGAATGCTTGAACTGTTTGGAGGGACATACAAATGCCATTTGGTCGATCGTCTGGAACATAGATAGAACAACGATTGCCAGTGGAAGCGACGACCAAACAGTGAGAGTTTGGAATGCCTACACAGGGCAATGTGTGAAAGTGCTGCAAAACCATCAGAATTCGGTGCGATCGCTCGCGTGGAATCTGGATGGACAGGTGTTGGCAAGTGGCTCATTCGACCAAACAATTCGTTTGTGGCATCCCCGCTCTGGTTCTCATCTAAAAACGTTGCAGGGATATCGAAACACCATCCACTCGACCAGTTGGCATCCGGATGGACGAATACTAGCGAGCGGTGGGGATGACTGCCAGGTGTCCTTGTGGGACAGCAACACAGGGCAGCGTATTCACCTATTTGAGGGGCACAGCCATTCAGTTTGGACGGTTGCCTGGAGCGCGGATGGACAAACTCTGGCAAGCTGTAGTGATGATCAAACGATTCGACTGTGGGATCTCGAAAGCAAACAATGTTTGAGAAAGTTAGAAGGACACAGCAGCTTGATCTGGACAATGGCTTGGAGCCCGACCGGACAACTCCTTGCCAGTGGCTCCCACGACCATACAGTCAGGCTGTGGAATCCGCTGATGGGGCGCTGTTTAAAGGTTTTGAAAGGACATGAAAATTGGGTGAGAAAACTTGCCTGGAGCCCTAATGGACAATTGCTGGCAACCGGAAGTTACGACCAAACGTTGCGATTATGGAATCCGAGCGATGGCAGTTGTGCCCAGATTCTGCGTGATCCAAATAATTGGGTTTGGTCAATTGCATTTGCACCAGATGGCAAAACCTTAGCTAGCGGCAGCACCAATGGTGAAATCAAGTTGTGGGACGTAGCGACAGGAGACTGTCTCACCACTTTACAGGCACACAAAAATACAGTCTGGTCAATTATCTGGAGCGCAGACGGACAAACCCTAATCAGCGGCTCCCACGATCAAACGATCAAGCGGTGGCGGCTGCGAGATGGGCAGTGCCTCAGCACACTGGAAGGGCACACGAATTTGATTTGGACGATCGCGCTCAATCCAGACGATCAAATCTTGACTAGCAGTGGGGCTGATGAGGTGATTAAACTTTGGAATCTCCAAACAGGTGAATGCTTCAAATCAATTAAACCAGAACGTCCCTACGAGGGAACAAACATCACTGGAATCCAAGGTTTAACCGAAGCACAAAAAATAAATTTGAAAGCCCTTGGAGCGATCGAAGATGAAATTTCAGGTCATGAGTAGAAGTTAGGAACAGCTAAGACAACAGGAGTTCTTCGCTTGATACCCCATAGATTTGATTCAGTCGCTCGTCATGCAACTCAACGGTCTTGCCATCAAACTTGATCTCACCATTGGCAAGAGCGATCGCCCGTTCAAAGTAATGCCGCACAATTTGAACCTGATGCAATGAGGCAACCAGCGTAATCTCCTGCTCACGGTTCAGCATGAGCAACAGTTCCATCACTTTACGAGCCGATTCTGGGTCAAGGGACGCAACGGGTTCATCCGCCAAAATAATCGTTGCACCCTGCATTAAACACCGGGCAATCGCGACTCGCTGTTGCTGCCCCCCAGAGAGCCTTCCAGCCCGTTGGTAAGCCTGCTCAAGAATTCCCACTCGCTCTAAAGCCGCTAAGGCTTGTAGTTTTTCGGCATGGGTGAACCAGTGAAATAGCGATCGCCCCAAGGACACACGGGACAAATTGCCAATCAACACATTTTCGATCACGGTTAAACGATTAACTAAATTGAACTGCTGAAAGATAAAGCCAATCTGACTCCGCAGATTTCTCACTTTAGAGTGCAACAGCCCTGCCGATTGAATGGGTGTTCCAAAAATCTCTACTCGCCCACTATCTGCAATCTGAAGTCCGTTGATCAGTTTGAGTAATGTAGACTTTCCAGATCCCGAAGCCCCTACCAGCGCCACAATTTCCTTGGGAGCGATCGCCATACTGACATTCTTCAAGGCTTCTGTTTTAGCACCAGAACTGGCGCTAAATGATTTGGTTAAATTTCTTACTTCGATCGCTTGCATTTCAAGACAGCAAAATCAAATTAGCTTTTGTCGCAATTTAGAAGAAATCATATCAATCACTGCCACTGATGTGGTTAGAATTATCAAAATCGTACACACTTGAGTGTACTCAAACGAGCGAAAACTTTGATAGAGAGATACCCCAATTCCCCCCGCCCCAACAATTCCTAACACTGATGCGGAGCGAACATTTGCCTCAAACAGATAAAGCGTAAACGATACCCACAGCGGCAACACTTGAGGCATGATGCCAAACAAAATTTCCTGTAGTTGGTTAGCGCCTGTAGCTCGAATGCCTTCAACCGGAGCTGGATCAATTGCTTCGATCGCTTCTGACAAAAGCTTTGCCAATATGCCAGATGTATGCACAAACAATGCCAGCACTCCAGCAAAGGAACCTAATCCCACCGCTACTACAAAGATTAGAGCAAACACCACTTCGTTAATTGCTCGCATTGCATCCAACAAGCAACGTACCGGAAAAACAACCCAAGCAGGACAAATATTGTCTGAAGCAAGCAGTGATAGAGGAACGCTAATAATTGCAGCGAGCAACGTTCCCCAGATTGCCATTGAGATAGTTTCAATCATCTCCTCTACATAGAGCCGCCAATGAGAGAAATCTGGTGGAAAATAGCGGCTAATGTACTCGGTCATATTACGGCTGCCTTGAAGTAATTCGCCCGCATCAAGCTCGCTTTGAATAGCGGAGAAGATAAGAATGGCGATCGCTAGCATCAAGTAGATGATTCGAGCAGGCGTAACTCGTTTAGCTTCTTGCTCCAACATTGCTCGAACAGCAGGAGAGATTGAGGCGTTAGTCACTGAGCGATTTTCTTCCATATTAATAATAATTCTTATATCAAACTCCTGACTGCGCTCAAATCTCAACCTTCTTGCAGAAGTGAGAGCCTAGAAATTTAGGACTGTAGTTCTTCTAACTGTTGTTCGAGTTGATTGATTTGCTGTTGTTTTTCCTCGGTACTTAGAGCTTGATTATTTTGAACTTCTAGAATGTCTTTTGCAATCTCCAATTCACGAATTGTATTCCAATCTTTATCCTCCGCAGGAACGAATCCAGACCAACCTAAAGGCTCCAAAACGGTTACATCTTTGTAGTTATAAAAGAAGGAGCTAATTTGTTCCTTTAAACAACTGGGCAAGTCTTTGCGATAGGCGATCGGTTCTGTAGGAATCACAGGAGAAGTCCAGATCACTTGAATCTTGGCTCGTGTCTCTGGATCAGATTTCTCCAGCATCGTCAACGTTTCACTATTATTTGTTGCCACATCTACCTGGTTATTGACGACTGCTAATGCTGTTGCTTCGTGGCTTCCTGCAAAAATTAGCTCTTTGAATGCCTCGTTTGGATTCATCCTATTCCTAGCAAAGATGTAATAGGTGGGAACCAAAAAACCCGAAGTTGAATTGGGATCATTAAATGCAAAGGTTAACTCGGCAGCATGGTCAACAATGTAGCGATCGCCCGTCCCTTCTTGTAAATCAACTTCATTTACAATTGGGTTTGCCACGTTTGTAATTAAATGTGAATAATAACCTTGGGTTCCATTTGAGTTGACGGTGCGCGTAAATGCTTCTGCATTCGATCGTTTAGCTGCTTCAATATATGCTTTTCCTCCATACCAGGCAAGCTGCAACTTATTAGCACCCATCGCTTCAATTACCCCTGCATAGTCAGTTGCATAAAATGCAATAACGGGTCGTCCTAATTCAGCTTCCATTGCAGCTAAAAAAGGAGCCCAATGGGTTTTTAAGTTTTCTTGAGATTCACTAGGGCTGATACCAAACTCAATCTCTTCTATTTCGGGAGCACAAGTCTCATCTCCAGTGTTGCTATCGATATTAGAGATGCTGGTTCTTTGAGAAACTTGAGAATTTATACAGCTTCCTAAAAGGGTTGCACTCATGAATGCAACTGCCAGAACAGATGTAAATTTTGTAGAGAGTTGTCTTAACATAATGTTTTCTTCAAAGAAGATTCTTTTTGAAGAGAAGTTGTCGCACCTTGAAGAAATAGTAGAACCTTAGAAGCTTTTTTAGAATAGCCTGGTATTACAAGCTTGATTAATGAACTGAGGCAATGAGCTGCTTTCTATTGATACACGGCAATCGGCATGGCAAATGGGCATGGGACAAAGTTGTAGGTCTTCTGGAGAATCGTGGTCATGAGGCGTATGCGATTGACTTACCTGGACACGGAGACGATCCAACCCCACGAGAAAGGATTAACCTACAGACCTACCGAAACGCGGTCATTCAGTATGTCGAAGAGCACAACTTTAACAATCTCATTCTAGTGGGTCACTCTGCTGGTGGAATGGTACTTGCAGCGGTTGCGAAGGCGCTTTGCGATCGCCTATCAGGCATGGTGTTTATAGCAGCGCTGGTTCCTGAGCAAGGTGAATCTCAAATGGACTACGTTTCGCTGGATCAGCGAGATGCCTATCTTAAGATGGCGCAAAACCGCTCAGATTACAGCATACCCATTAGCTATGAGCAGGCACGGGAACGGTATTTTGACGAATTTTCAGATACAGAAGCGCATCTCTTCTTTAGCAAGTTAACTCCTGAACCGTTTGGTGCAATGACCAGTAAGGTTGAGGATGACGAACTATTTCAGCTGCAAATTCCAATGCTATACATCTTATGCAGGAACGATCAGGCGTTACCCATCGAAACCTGCCGAGCCTGCGCCCGTAAGCTGAAGGCAACTATCATCGAACTCTGGTCTGGTCACGATGTAATGCTGTCGCATCCTGAGGAATTAGTCAAAATCTTGGAAACGTTTTGAGCGATTAATTTGGCAATATTTGATCATGCATCTTGCAACCTACACAACTTAATCTCTTCAAACATTCTCTTGTAGAGGGTTCCAAACACTTCAGAACGCTTTGGGAACGTTTTGGGAACACTTTTTATATTAACTAGAGTTGGATACATCGCAACGCTTTCGTATCTGTCACTCAGTTAAAGGAGAAATCGTATGCAGATTAAAGCACCAAATTCAAATGAAGAACCTAGTTCCCGTCAAACAATAATGTTTGAGATTCGAGTTGCTACCCAATTCGATGAACCATTCTTGTGGGAGATGCTCTATGAAGCGGCTCAAATGGAGGAGGCAGGCGAAGTTTTAGACGACGCTAAACGCAATCCTCACTTGGCTCGCTATGTCGCTAACTGGGGACAAGCCAATGACATTGGTTTCCTGGCAATTCATCCTGCAACTCAACACCCTGTAGCCGCTGCTTGGTTGCGGTTGCTGCCAGATGACCGCAAGGAATATGGCTATAGCAAAAATGGAATTCCTAAGTTGGCGATCGCCACTGCTAAATCCTTCAGGCACATGGGAGCGGGCACACAACTGATGGAAGCATTGGTGCAATACGCCACTGAAAAATATTCTGCTATTTACCTGACGGTGCGGGCTAACAATGCCCCAGCCATTCAGTTTTACACTAAGCTTGGATTTAAAAAAACTCCAAACAGCGAGGTGATCAATCGAGTAGGAGGACAATCGTTTGCCATGTTGCTTGAGTTGTAGCCATTTCCCTGTAAGAGAATAGCAATGTTATAACCCTACAGGAAATTTGATTTTTTATACATTTAAGCTCTAGATCAGCTTTTGGAGTTTGGAACGCTTTAGGAACACTTTGGCAACGTCTCGATCGCTAACTTAATTTCAGATGCAGCAAGAGAACTGCATCACCCCTGACAAGTTAGCCAAAGAGGACAGATATGCTGACCCAACTTAATTCAATTCTGACCAGCATCTTGACTGTTTCAGCGATCGTTGCATCAACCTCAACGATCGCCATCCCAACTGCAATTGCATCTGATATCCAACAAGGCTGTGAATCCTTGGGTGGAACCTACCACTCCTTAGAAAACGGCAACTGGATGTGCTTATACAGCACTCCCAATCACAACGGTTCGTTGGGTGTTCACTGCAATCAAAATCAGCAGTGTGATCGCCTCGTTTACAGCCGTCACACGGATGGGACGCTTGTGTTGGAGTGGCAATTAATTACTCCATCTGAGCGAACAGACGATTAATTTTGACGCAAATGAGCTAACGCTCGATGTCTCAATCAACACATTCGAGTTCGCTTCTTCCGGTTGTGTCGCAAAAATGGGTTCAATGGTAAGGTAGGTAAGCCCAGCTTTGCCTTCTTCCTCTTCAATGTCTACTGCTTCTCTATTCAAGTGGCGGCACTTTTTGCCCGAAGTCATCCTGCTCAATGTGCGGTG
>NZ_JACJPC010000098.1:0-274639 GCF_014695875.1 Leptolyngbya sp. FACHB-541
GCTCAAGTTTTTTTATATGCTTCCATCCGCTCACACGACTGTTCTACACTCACCGGACGAGGAACTTTAGGAGATGCCTGGAGACGGTAGTACACCAGTTTATGCACCGTTTTGTACTTCGCCTCAACCCCCAACTGTGTCTCGAACCAATCACAAATTGCTCCGTAGCCATCAAACCCCTCAGGCTCTTGCAACCGCTTTTTCAGACTCGCTTCTGCCCAGGCTGGAATCGCACGGGGGCGACCGCAGGGTTCCTTTTTCTCCAGCATCTCGCTGAGTCCTCCTGCTCGATAGCGCCGTAACCACTTCTGAACACTGACTCGGTTGCGCCCAAGCAATTGCGCTGCTTGCTGTACCGTTGCAGCTTGCCTACTTTTGAGCAGATACAGCAGTTGTATCCGTTCTTTGCCTGATGCAGTTTTCTGCTCTCTCAGTAACCCTTTGAGGTCTTCCTCACTCTCACTAATCTCTAGCTTGTATACCCCTGCCATCCTTCGTCTTTGAACCCATCAAAAGCTTTGTACCATCTGTAGCCTTACTTTGAAGAATTGGTATAAATAGCGATCGCCCCCATTAGAATCAGGGCTAATAGAGGCAGTCAGTGCCCCTCCGCTAGAGAAGGCTTAATAACAGTGGCGCGATCGCGTGCGGCAATTCTCACGGTGTTAGAACGTAAGGTATAGATCCCTGGTTGCGGAGGAACAGTAATTTCTGTAATCAAAGTCGTTAATCGCGCCAGCGATAATCCACAGGCACCCAGGCATAACCCTGATCTTCTGCGCGGATGTGCCCCACGCCTGGAAAGGGCAAATGTGCCGTAGCGATTAGACGGCGTGATTCTGCTAAACGGCTAAACTGTCTAGCTCGTTGCTCTGCTGCAGCATTGGCATCGACATCGTAGGCAACAGTAATTTCAGGATTTGGAAATTGGATCGAACCGAAATGAAGAATATCGCCACAAAACTCAATGCTCTCGCCCCCACTTTCCACGACATAAAAGCTGTGTCCGGGGGTGTGTCCGGGGGTTGGCAACGCAGTAATTCCTGGTAAGATAGTTGTCTCGCCAGAAAACATTTCCAGCTTGCCTGCATCAAGGTAGGGTTTTACCGTTGTGACGGCTTCATCAAAATATCTGCGATCGAGGGGCAATCGCTCCGCATTAGCAGGATCAAGCCATAAATCAACATCAGGCTTGCCCACATAAACAGTGGCAGTTGGAAACATGAGTTGCCCGTTTTCGACCAAACCGCCACTGTGATCGGAATGAATATGAGTCAGAAGAATCATGTCGATCTCATCGGGTGTGTAGCCTGCTGCCTCTAGCGACAGTTGCAGTTTGCCACCTTGCCCGCCAAGCAATTGTCCAACCCCTGTATCTATCAATACCTGCTTATCTCCGGTATCAATTAGAAACGTATTAATTGAGGCTTCAACAGGGTTTGTCAGGAAGTTGCGATGGAGGAGCTGCTCAACCTCTGCCGAGTTTGCGTTTGTTAGCACCTGATTGAGATCTTGCGATACTGTACCATCGCTCAGTGCTGTAATCGTGAATTCTCCTAACCTAAACGAGTAAACCCCGGGTACTTGAGTCTTTGCAGTTTCACCTGTAGCACTTCCTGAGGAAATGGATGAAGTTGCAATAATCAGTACTGCGGTTATCACAGCGAAAATCGCTCTAAAGAGCATGATAAATGTACTCCAGAATCTTTAACAAGAATTGTGGAAAAGGCAGCTACAGTGGTTCACTCCTGAAGCTGCTATCTACGTCCTATTTACCTGATAGTGTAATGAGTTCCAATACTCAACTTCTTTCAGGTTCTTACAACGCTTTATCAGATTCTTATGGTGTTAGCCTGAACGTTCACCTTGCCCTTGAACCTTTCAGAGTGGTTGCTTCGCAGTTGCGCTTCGCGCTAAACGCCGCAAACCCGTCAATCGCTTGCAAGCGATCGACAACGTGATGAATGAACTGGGGCATTGCTAATTCATATTGCTCCGTTCCATCGCCTGTTCTAAACAATTGGGCGAACTGAAGCAGCGAAACTCACAGCTCCAGCTCACCCGCGACAGATTGCCAATCTGGAACTGATTTTAACTGAATTTGCTGGGCGACGAAATGAATGGCTCCTTTGGGCGCGATCGCTACCCTCTGTCAAATCGGCTCTACTGGAGTCTGCTCAACTAGACCCAAATAGCGATCGCTCTCCCTAACAAAGCAATCTGCTCTCAATAGAATTTCTACTCATAGGATTACTTTATGAACGATAGGCGAACGCGGCGTTGAGGGCAGCACTGCTCTGACAAAATGACACATCATCCTTCGGTTAGGTTTTCTCTAAAAATTGATGGCTAAAAAACCTTAAGACCTTATCCTGCAAAATTTTGAGCCGAAGAGCGGTTATGACCTTCCTTCCTTCAGTTTTGGCACTTATTCCTTCGCTCTACAAATGCCATGATCCGAGACAACAAAACCTGGCCATCTCCGGCTCAGCCCGCTGCATCACCAACTTACGACAAGATAACGGGTCGCTAAACCCGTCATCTTGCCATGAACGTCTACAGATTAGAACTTTTTCCTGCTTTCCTCTTGACTCCCAAGACAATCGCTACTTCTAGCTGAATGTTCCTGTAGTTTGCTCTGAGGAATTGGAGAAAGGAATAATCTGCTGTGGATTGAATTCTTTGCCTAAAAATAGTGTCCAAACAATCCAAGCGACAACTGCCAGTGCTCCCAAGGTAAACCCGATCGCAATCAGTTGAGACACCAGACCTGAGATCCCTAAAGAGGGGCGCATTAGAGCTCTTTTGGGCGTGATGCTGGTGTTGTGGGTAGGCGAAGCTGCTGGAATGGAAGTCTTTTTAATTCCAGTTGTGGCAGTTTTGGAGCTAGTAACAGGTTTAGTGGAGCCAACAGCTGTCTTGGTACCCACCTTTGCCCGTAGCTGCTGGATTTTTTGAATGACGGCGATCGGTCGCTGTCCGCTACGGCTCCACTGGATCAGCCCTGAGCCAGGAATGGCACAAAGATTATCAACCTGCATGTCATAGACTTTTTGCTGCAACTCGCGATCGCTTGCAACCAGCACAATCAGATTTTGCGGAAACTCTTGCGCCAGCCCATACGCACACTTTGCAACGGCCAGAGACACCCTGGCCCGTTTTGTTAAAGCATGGGACGTATTCGTTTTGAGTGCCGCGTGATGCCCCACTACATCTGTAATCTTCCAGCCGCTATGGGGATAAAAGCGGTTAAATTCCCGTGAAATTCTCTCTAGATCAGGATCAGGAGAGCGATCAAACAAAAGTCGCATTTCCTCATAAATTACTTGAGGAATACAACAAGTCCCTACCCGCGAAAACTCTATCCACTCCCGTGGAGTAGCCGACGAAAGCGTACTAATATCCAAGACCAGCATAACAGGAGGAATCGCTGCCATTCCTAACCTCCAATTCCGAGACGACCCGCCAGACTGGGGGTGATAGGGAGTAAAGTCGCTGCCATTAAAAACAGAACTAGTAATCCTAAAGCTGCCCTCGCATCATCTGGCTCAGAAAGTTCATTGAGACTGGGACGCTCCAGGTCGCGTTGTAGAAATAGAAGTACAACCGCCCAATAGAGCGCTAACGGATTAACCAAAGATGCCAAACCCAGTACAATCAAAGTCGCGATTGTAGTGCGTCTGGCAACTTTACGACCATAGATAGAAAGAACAATCCTTCCACCGTCCAACTGTCCAGCAGGCATCAGGTTGATAGCTGTGATGACTAACCCTAGCCAGCCGATCACAGTGAGTGGATGAATGTCTACCAGGGGCTGTTGAAGAGCAGATCCTAACACAACCCGTGCCAGCGTCCCAACTAAAATCGAACCTTGAAAAAACTCTGCTGGAATTTGGAACTGACTCCCCTGATGGGATAATAATAACCCGATGATTAGCATACCGAGCGAAATTATTCCAGCGGCGGCCGGTCCGACAAAGGCTATGTCAAATAGCACGCTGCGGTTTGGCAAGTTTGACTCAAATCGGGTGAGCGCTCCAAAGGAGCCAATTTGCCAGGTGGGGATGAAATAGGGAGGGCTGATTCGTGCCTGATGGTAACGAGCGCTGATTCGCCGCCCAATTTCGTTAGCTGCCAGGACTATGAGAATGCCGCTGGCAATCGGTAAAACTTCTCGAACTCGACCTAGTTCCATCGACAGGTCAAAGCCCAGCAGCAAACCAGCCGTTTCTAAACTGGTGGCGATCGTTGCCAATAGCAGAATCAATGCAATGTTCCACTGCACCAAGGTGGTTGGCTTGGGATCGTTAGTGCTGGGCAGGATAACGACGACTGGCTTACCGTCAGGGCCTTCGACAAAGAATAGACGGTAGCGATCGCTCACTCTTTCCTTCAAAACTGCCGATAGGTGACTATAGCTCGACTCCACTTCACCACGCAGATTGCCCTTAAAGATCGCTCCATTCTGGTAGGGGATCGTCTCGGTCGCAAAGAACGTATCCGAACCAAAGATCCCCTGAATGGCTTTGAGGTCATCCGCCGGAATCGCCATGGCATCTTCACGCACAGCGGCGACGGGTTCTACCTTTTTCTCTACAGGTGCAGCATCAGCTTCTGCATTATCGGGGTTAGCCCCTGTCGTAGCTAGATCTTCCTCACTGGAGGGTGGGGCATCTGTAACGGCAGAAAACTTTTTTAAGGCAGCGAGATCTTGCCCCGCTTCCCTCAACCGACCTCCTAGAAAAATGTACAGCCCAATAGAAACCACAAGCAGCAGCAGCACACCCGCCAAATTCAGGTAAATTCCTGCTGCAAACAGACCAAAAAACACCAGCCAGGGAGCCATCAGCACTACGGACTGAAGCCACGCCAAAATACCCAGCTTGCCAAACGGCCTAGCTCGGTAGAAGCCCCAACCCAATACCCCTAAAGCAATTAACAGAATTAAAACAGTGACCATCGTTAAATTTTCTCTGTTCTATAAGACAGAGCCAAAGCAGGACAAGCCAATGGAGATGTCACGCTTGCCTTACCCTAAACCTAGCAAGCCACCCACCGTAGTTCAACGGATGGAGCTAGGATAAGCGATCTTGGTCAGCAGTGGAAGATTGCTGTAACCACTGTGTTAACAAAGCTTTCGGTTGGGATTAGAGGCTGAATGCTGAGGGTTGTTTTGCAGTAAACGGTTTACAAAACTTGAGATTTTGGGGCAACGGGGGTGGGGATTAGACGCATCCTACTGTTACAGCAAGCTTAAGGTGTTGGGTTACGCTCTGCTCCACCCAATCTACGGTTCTACTACAAATTCCCCCTTCTTCCCTCACAGCCGTTTTTACATGGGTCGTGTAGCAGTGTAGGTTGGGTAGAGGAACGAAACCCAACAAGTGCAAAGGTTGTGTTGGGTTCCGCTTTGCTTCACCCAACCTACAAATTCTCTATTTGCTAAGCTGTGCCTAAAAATGGCTGGTTGCTTACTCCACAGGTGCCTTCATGACAGGACTTGAACCCTTCTTGCTGGAAGCTGCCAAAGGTCTGACAGGACTGGTGATCAAAGCGGGATGGGAAATGGCAAACATCCCGATTGATAAACCTGCCAAGCAGTTAATTTTTAGAGCTTCGCAGCAATACGTCCGCAGCTACACTGAGCGACACGGCATCTTAAAGGTGTTGGGAATGCGGGAGCCAATTCCGCTGGAGTCGGTTTATGTCGCGGTGCAGTGTTTGGATAATGCGACGCTGCAGGGATATGAATCGATTGAAGGTTTGGAGCAGGCGTATCGGGAAAGCAAGCGGCGACAGTTTGGGTTTAGAGAACCATCAAAGCAGCCAGGGTTAACCATTGCGAATCAGAAGCAATATTTGATGGTGTTGGGTGGTCCGGGGATGGGGAAATCGACTTTCCTTAGAAAAATGGGACTGGAAGCCCTGAAGGGAAGGCGGAGAGAAGGATTTCATCACCCATGTCTGCCCGTCTTTGTGGAATTGAAGCTATTTCGGGCTGGGGAGATTGATATTCGGAGTGCGATCGCCCACGAGTTCGCCACCTGCGGATTCCCCGATCACGAACGGTTTACCAACACCATGCTAGAGCAGGGCAGGCTGCTGATTCTGCTGGATGGGTTAGACGAAGTGCCCACTGATCGCATGAGTGATGCGATCACGAAAATTCAGGATTTTGTAGACCTTCATGACAAAAACCGTTTCATTGCGTCGTGCCGGGTTGCGGCTTATCGTCACAACTTTCGGCGGTTTACGGATGTGGCGATCGCAGACTTTGATGATGACCAGATTCAAGCTTTTATCGCCAACTGGTTTCACAGTCAGCCAAAGCTAGGGCAGGAATGCTGGGAGAAGTTAACCAGTGCTGAGTATGCCGCCGCAAAGGAGCTAACACATACGCCGCTGCTGCTGACTCTAGCCTGTCTGCTGTATCAACGGGCAGGACAGTTTCCAACGAATCGCGCCACTCTCTATGAACGAGCGCTGCGGGTGCTGCTAGAGGAATGGGCGGCTGAGAAGGAACTGCCGCGAGACAGTTTTTACAAAGGGTTAGACACTAAGCGCAAGAAGTTGATGCTGTCGGAGATCGCTTACGAAGCGTTTAAGGAAGACCGTTTGTTTCTCTCGAAGCGGGAAGTGGTGGAGCAGATTGAGCGATCGCTCAAGGACATGTTGCCGGATGAGAAGTTTATTGATGGGGCAGCGGTACTCAGGTCAATTGAGGTTCAGCATGGGGTGCTGGTAGAGCGAGCAGAGGGAATTTACTCGTTTTCGCATCTGACACTTCAGGAGTTTTTGACGGCTCAACATATTGTGGAAGACCATCGCCAGGTTGAACAACTGGTGGTCGATTATTTGAGTGATGAGCGCTGGCGAGAAGTATTTCTGCTGCTAGCTGGATTGAAAAAAGCAGATGACTTACTGGTGAAAATGCAGCAACAGGCTCAAACTTACCTCACCCCGAAGCTGCAAGAGTTACTGCGTTGGGCTGACTGGATAACAACTGGTTCAGAAGGAAATTATGACCCTGTTGCTAAACGTGCTGCTGCAATTTATTTCACTCGCGCCCGCGCCCGCGCCCGCGCCCTCGGACTCGCCCGCGCCCGCGCCCTCAACCTCGCCTTCGCCCTCGCCCTCAACCTCGACCGCGCCCTCGCCCTCGACCTTGACCACGACCTCAACCTCGACCGCGACCTCAACCTCGACCTCAACCTCGCCCGTACCCTCGACCTCGACCTCGCCCGCGCCCTCAACCTCGCCAAAATCTTCAAGAATGTGAACTTTAAAAGCTTAGTCGCTAAATTAGAGGTTTTGAGAGCGCGGTTCTCAAACCGAAAGCTGTCCGGAGAAGAAGCCCTTAACTTGGCTAAAGACATTCAGAAGCTCTGGTTCGATGCTCTACATCTCAATCCAGAGCTAGTCAATTTGTCCGAAGCAGAGGTAGAGACACTCACCACCTACCTGAATGCTAATCTTCTCCTGGTGGAGTGCAGGCAGTCTGCCGTTCGGGTATCTACGGCAGTATGGGAGGCGATTGAGGCGCAGATGCTACGAGCTTAAAGGTAGGACGAGCAGGCATTGCTGATTTGATGCATGGATCTTGTAGGGGCGTTTCGCGAAACGCCCCTACAGTTGGAATGAATACTTGGTGAGTGATATCTACGTTCAGCGATGCCACAAGTGAGTTTGAGGACTTGGGCTTTAGAATGCAAGTGCTGTACTTAGGGGAACGATTGTCTCATGGATGCCTTACCGTCGCTTTCTCTGCTGACTGCTCTAGCGGTTTCTGTCGCTTTAACTGGGATTGTTTTTATGGTGCTGGTGTTGCGCGATCGCTCCTCACGCTAGTCTCACCGGGGCGATCGGGGGTAGGGGCGAAGCGTCCGGACACAAAGCTTGCAACTCAATCACAATTTCCCTGCCGAACGCTTCGCCCGTACACAAAGAAACTGCAATCAGGAACGATTCGGCAGCAGTCGGGAATGGTTCGGCGATGGTCGGCAACGATTCGGCAGCAGGAGTTGAGGATTAGTTGGTGCAAGTTTGGTGTGAGGCGGTTCGCTAGAAGATGGCGATCGCCATAAACCTGAAGGTCAGGACGCTAATGCCCGTGAAACTTTCGCTATCTCAGCAGGGGGGCTAGGAGGGGGATTGTGCAGTAGCGAGTATTTTCTGTGAGGGCGTAGCATTCGGGCAGAAATTTGGGGGCGATCGCAGGGGATGTCTACCGAATGCTAAGCCCCTACGGGGGGTTAACTTAGGCGCATGGTTTTCTTGATTTCCATAACCTATTCAAGGGGACAGGAACCTAAGCCGTCTTACTTTGTAGAGCCTGACGCAAGTTGCCCTGGTGGGTTGACAGGAGACGATCGCCCTCTTCCGCGCTAACTCCTGCCCAGTGCATCAGCAGGGCTAGCTTGACCCGGCGATCGCTTTTCTCTAGCAGGACGGCGGCAGCTTCGCGGCTCAAGCCCGTCAGGTCTTGCAACATCCTCAGCGCCCGGTCGTGCAGTTTGCGATTGGTAACGGCGACATCGACCATGCGATTGCCGTAGACTTTGCCCAGTTTCACCATGACTCCGGTGGAGAGGGTATTGAGGGCGAGTTTGGTGACGGTTCCGGCTTTGAGGCGAGTGGAGCCAGCCAAAATTTCAGCGCCGACCAGCAGGCGAATGTCGATGTCTACCTCAGCGCTGACTTGCTCAGCGGGCACACAGGCGATGAAGATGGTGGTGGCTCCGCGCTGACGGGCGGCTTGCAGTGCGCCATGCACATAAGGGGTGGTGCCGCCAGCGGTGATGCCGACAACGACATCCAGGTCGTGAATTTGGTGATGGGCGATCGCCGCTGCTCCATCTTCCGCAAGATCTTCTAGCCCTTCAGAACTGCGGACGAGTGCCCCTGCACCGCCCGCAATGATTCCTTGCACTAGCTCGGGGGGGGTGCAAAAGGTGGGCGGGCACTCTGCGGCATCCAGTACACCCAATCGCCCGCTGGTGCCTGCGCCGATGTAAAACAGCCGTCCACCATGACGCAAAGCTTCGGCAGTGCGGTCAATGGCGGCAGCGAGGGGTTCACGGGCAGCGGCGATCGCCTCAATTACCTGAGCATCTTCCCGGTTAAACAGGTCGACTAGCTCCAGGCTGCTAAGCTGGTCAAGATTTTGGCTATTAGGGTTGCTTTGCTCGGTCAGCAAGTGCCCCCGCTCGTGGGTCGGTTCAATGTCCGGCACAGATTCCTGCATGAATTACAGCAGTCCTTCTAGCTGACGGCGAATTCGGTCTAGTTCAGAATTAGAGAATTCTGGCTTCTCAGAAGCGCTCGTCCCCGGCTCAGAGAGTTCGGGAGGAGCCGCCTCAGGTCGCCAGTCGGGGCTGTCTACATTGGTTTCGGGGGGAACGGCGAGCGAGCCGTCGGGCACCAGTTTAGATTCGTACCCAGCGCTCTGGCAAAACTCTTCGACTTCTTCAGCCTCTAGACCTTCCACATCGGGACTGCCAAAGTCCTGCGCCTCTAGCATCATGGCGTAGCGGGTGGCATCGTCCTCCGTCTCAAACATGAGAACGACATTGCGATCGCCAATCTTTAGCGTGTGGATGCCTTCGTTTTCTGTTCCGGCGTTGTAAAGTAACACAAAAACTTGCATAGATCTTTAAGCTTGGTTAGAACTAACTGAATTTGAAACTTCTGAGCCAAGATTTCATTCGTTTATCTATGTTCGTCCATCAAGTGGGGATCAGTTGTTTCTGGTTTAGAAACGTAGCAAATTAGGACTTGCAGACCTGTTAAGATACACGTCTCAACGTCTAAGATGCTTGTCTCAATGTTCGTACTGCTGGCTTAATCTACCGTAAATCGTGACTGATTGAGCGATCGCCCCTCAGATTAGATTCAGAAATTTGTAGGTTGGGTGGAGTTTTGCAAAACCCAACATCCCTGGAGCCTTGGGTTTCATTCTTCAACCCAGCCTACGCAGGTTCTTCAACCCGCAATTCTGAGATACAGAAAAACAACTTCTCTTCCCCAAAATGCAACTTAATTTGGCGATACCTATTAGATCCACTCTTTCAAGGAACGTTTAAGAAGTCCAACCTTGAGCCCAAGAATACGTAGGGGTCATAGACATTCGGGCAAGAAATCCCGGCTCTCTAGAGTTGACCTGCCGAATGCTACGCCCTTACAGAGGACCTTGTTTACCTCTCAGCTCCTCTCAAGCCCTCTACCAAGACTGCATGACTTCAAGCAGGGATGCTTCAACTCGGTGCAGCTTCATTCCGAACGACGCGAATAACTTCCTGAAAAAGTACAACCCGATCTGTGGAAATAGTTGACTCCTCCGTTATTCTGTCTTTGGCAGCATTCTGGTTGAGTCTGTAAAGTTCCCCTGTATTTCTCAGCACTAGGTTTTATTGCCCGTTTGCCCGTCAGCGATGCAGCCTTTTTCGCCATCAACCCTTGAGTCTTAGACACCTGGTCATCCCCCAAGAACGACATGACGAATTCGCCGAATTCAGGTCATGAACCTGAACCCACTCCACAACCCACTCCAGAACCGACTCCACCTAGAAGAAATCGTCGTTTGAGGAGGTTCTTGTTTCGCACGACCTTATTGTTCAGCAGCATTGCCGTTGTCGGTGGGGCAGTCGGGGCATGGTGGGTCTGGATTTTTATTCAAGAGCGACTGTCTCCCCTGGTCGAGCAAAATCTCACCCAGACGCTCAATCGTCCGGTCGATTTAGGAGAGGTCGAGAGCGTTTCGTTCAACGGAATTCGCTTTGGCCCGTCCTCTATGCCCCCTACCGAAACTGATGCAGATCAGATTTCGGTAGAGGCAGTCGATGTCGGCTTTAGCCTGCTTCCCGTGCTGTTAGACCGCAGGCTAGGGCTGAACATTACCCTGATCCGTCCTGATGTCTATGTGGATTCTGCACCGGATGGACGCTGGATTGGCACCCAGATTCGCACCCAGGAAGGTGAAGGGGGACTCAAAACCGAGCTAGAAACGATTCGCTGGCAAAACGCCAAGCTGGTGCTAGCGCCTGAGCCTGAAATTGTTGAACCAGAAATCGAAGAAGAAGTTGAAGCCGCCGAGGGTTCGGATGACGACGCTGCAACACGTGATACTGCCAGAGATGAGCAGGCTGCGGAAGAAGCGGTTACCACTCCAACTTTGATAACGGTTGAGAATCTGAACGGGGTTGCCAGCTTTTACGACAACAACGATCGCATTGCCTATGAGCTAACCGGACAAATTGCCTCCGGCGGCACACTCCAGCTTGATGGTGAAACGCTGGTGCCAGATCAGGCAACCAATCTAGTGGTGCAGGGTCAGGAGCTATTAGCCACCGATGTTGGGGCGCTCTTGCCCTTGCCCTTGCGGTTTCGGGCAGGACGACTGGGCGGCAATTTAGAAGTTCAGTTTCGCGCAGACCAACCGATTGAGTTATTTGGGGCAGCTCGATTTCGCGACGTGGCGATGGAGATCCCCGGCGTTCCCAACCAATTCAGCGAAGCGGACGGGGGACTGCGGTTTGAGGGACAGCGAGTGGCGCTGGAGGACATTGAAACGCTGTATGGGCAAATTCCGGCGCGAGTCGGCGGCAGCTTGCACACCCAGGAGGGCTATGACATTACCGCTCAGGTAGAGTCAGCTAGCGCTAAGGACGTACTGGAAACCTTCGATTTGGAGTTTCCGATCGCCACTTCAGGCAATTTCAGAGCTGACCTTAACCTCGTCGGACCGATTGACAAGCCGCAACTGAATGGCGTTGCAGTCAACCGGACAGTTGCCAGGGTTGATCGAGTTGACCTATCAGCAGTCCGTGCCGAATTTAGCGTCACCCCTCAAGCACTGACCTTCACCCAAATTCAAGCGACTCCTGCCGATGGCGGCTCGGTCAGCGGCAATGGCGAAATTGCCTTTGGCGACAATGGCGGACTGGTGTTTGATTTTGAAGGCAGAGATTTGCCGGGAGATGCACTCGCTCGTTCCTATGGCGCGACTTCTTCGAACTTTACGGTTGGGTCAGTTGGCGCTGATGTGCAGGTGTTTGGACCGCTAGGAGATTTTCAGGCAGTGATCGATTGGCGTGCCCCTGGTGCAACCTATCCCGGTCAGGGCGAAATTTTGTATGCGGGTGGCGGACTTCAGTTTCGCGATACCGTCCTTCAAGTAGCAGGCGGGACGGTTACAGGCACTGGCTCCGTTTCTGAGGGGCGCTGGCAGGCGGCGGTGAGAGGGGCAGGAATTCGGCTGAGCCAGTTCTCTGACCAGTTGCAGGGGCTATTTAGCGGCAACTTGACGCTGTCGGGCAGCCTGGATGCCCTAAATCCGGCAGGCGTTCGGGCAGAGGGTCAGGTCAACTTTTCGGAAGGACTCGGCCCGCTCAATCGTCCCATTACCAGTGCGATCGCCTGGAATGGAGAACGGCTACAGATTCGTCAGGCAACCGGTCCTGGCTTTAGCGCCAATGGCTTTATTGCTGCACGGCTCCAGAGTGCAGGTGCGCCTGCGGTCTCTAACATCGACCTGAACGTGCAGCTTCAGGACTACAACCTGGCGGCATTACCTGTACAAACTCCGCAAAACATCCAGGTTGCAGGACTGGCTGACTTTGCCGGACGCATCACGGGCACTCCCGCTGCGCTCAACGTGGTCGGAAGAACCGGGCTGAATAATTTCGTGCTGAATGGCGTCGCCTTTGATCCGGTTCTCTCTGGCGATGTTCGCTATGCCGGAGGGCAAGGGTTACGGCTCGACCTCAGGGGCAACCAGGATCGGATTGCAGTAGCGCTAGATGGCAACAATCGCCCAATCTCCTTCTTTGTGCAGCGCGATCAGGCGATCGCCCAGGGTAGACGAGAAGGCGATCGCCTCCTGGCAAACCTGGAAAGATTCCCGCTAGAAATTCTTAACCTCACACCAGCCGCCACTGTTGGGCTAGGAGAAGTGGGTGGCGAACTGACGGGCAATCTGGATATTAACCTGAATACTTATGCGACTATGGGTGAAGTGGCGATCGCCCGTCCGGCTTTGGGCTATCTCAGAGCCGATTCCTTTGCCGGACGAATTCGCTACGCCAACGGGGTGGCCAGCCTGACGGGTGGTGAACTGCTGCGCGGTGGCAGTCGTTACCTGATTACGGGCAATGTTGACCAGAATGCCGGTTCCCAGTTTGAGGGGCAGATTATTGCCGACCAGGGCACGGTCCAGGACATTCTCGAAACTCTGCAAATCTTTGAACTGGCGGACTTTTCCAGGGGCATCGCGCCACCCACCTATGGCAATGCCTCCGCCGTTGCACCGATTCCGATTAGCGTTCCAGATGAACCGCTGATTACCCAACTGCGCCGATTTTCAGAAATTGTGGCCCTGCGGGATCAGCAAATTGAGCAGCGGGAAGAAGCCTCAATCTTGCCTGACCTCTCAGAACTGGAAGGCACCTTTACAGCTGAGCTCAATCTTTCCGGCTCACCCCAAACAGGCGTAGCGCTGGACTTTAACCTATTGGGCGAAGGCTGGACCTGGGAAAACTACGACATCGATCGCGTCATTGTCGATGGCACCTTTGCGGAAGGCGTTCTCACCCTATTGCCCCTGCGATTAGAATCCGATGAAGCGCTGCTAGCCTTCTCAGGACAGGTCGGCGGCGAACAGCAGTCCGGTCAGTTGCGGGCTGAGAATATTCCAGTTGCGGCACTGCGCGATTTGTTCGAAGTTCCCGTTGACGTGGAGGGCGGGCTGGATGCAACCGCAACGCTGGCTGGCAGTTTGGGCAACCCTCAAGTGCTGGGCGAATTTAGCCTGAATGAAGGCAGCATCAACGACACGCCTGTGCAAGAAGCGCGAACGGTATTTGGCTACAACGATGCACGGCTTAACTTTGACGGTCGAGTGGTGGTGTCAGAGCCAGAACCTTTGACGATCGCAGGCAGCATTCCCTATGCACTGCCGTTCATGGACGTAGAATCAGACGACAAGAGCATCCGGCTAGATGTCGATGTGCGAGATGAAGGACTGGCGCTGTTGAATCTGTTTACCGACCAGGTCGCCTGGGAAGGTGGGGAAGGCTTTGTCAGCCTGGAAGTAGACGGCACCTTGAAAGAGCCGATCGCCACTGGCATTGCTGAGTTTGATGGCGCGACTTTTTCGGCTAGAGCGCTGCCTGACCCACTCACTGACGTTAGAGGCAGGGTAGAGTTTAACGGTAGCCGCATTCAGGTTGCCTCGCTTCAGGGGCAGTTGAGCAACGGTCAGGTGACGGCTCAGGGGATCATTCCTATTTTCAATCCGTTTGATACAGAACTTATACCGGGAACAACCACTCCAGCCAATCCGCTAGTGGTGACGCTTGACCAACTGGCGCTTAATTTCAAAGGACTTTATAACGGTGGCGTAGATGGTCAAGTAACGGTGAGGGGTTCGGCGATCGCCCCGGTCATTGGCGGTGAAATTCGGCTGGCAAACGGTCGCGTCTCTCTGGCAGGCAGTGATCAAGAGACTGCCGCACCCCCTGTCGTCACAGAAGAACCTGCTGAAGAAGGCTTTACCTCCCCTCCCCGTCTAGATGACCTGCGAATTGTGCTAGGCGATCGCCTGCTCATCACCCGCGAACCGCTGCTCAACTTTGTCGCCACCGGAGAGCTAAACATCGACGGCACCCTGGATGACCTGCGGCCCGACGGCACGATTAACCTGCGAAGCGGTCAGGTCAACCTGTTTACCACTCAGTTCAACCTGGCACGAGGCTATGAGCAGACGGCAACCTTTGAACCCAGCCGGGGGCTCGACCCATTCCTGGATGTGCGACTGGTGGCTTCTGTCCCAGAAGTTACCCGAACCCCCATCACCACCACCTCCCCCTTTGTCAGCTCCGAGATTGCCGATACTAGCTCAGTTACCACCTTTGGTGCAGTAGAAACGGTACAAATTGAAGCCTCGGTTGTTGGCCCTGCCAGCCAACTGTTTGACAACCTGGAGCTAACCAGCAGCCCCTCCCGCAGTGAGAACGAAATCATTGCCCTGATCGGTGGCGGCTTTGTTGATACGCTGGGCCGAGGAGATACGACTTTGGCGATCGCCAACCTGGCCGGTTCCGCCCTGCTCACCAACGTACAAAACTTGGTTAGCGACGCATTGGGACTGAGTGACTTCCGTCTCTTCCCTACAACACTCACTTCTGAAGAAAATGAATCAACCTTTGGTCTTGCTGCCGAGCTAGGAGTCAACATCACCGGCGACCTCTCTGCCTCAGTGCTGCGAATCCTCACTGCTCAGGAACCCACTCAGTTTGGTCTGCGCTATCGACTAAGCGACGAATTCTTGCTGCGCGGTTCTACTAACTTGGATGACGACAGCCGAGTCATTTTGGAATATGAGACCCGATTCTAATACGGAATCTGTTTCGTAAAGAGACACTATCTTTGTGTAGATACTGTGGATATGGGTTGAAGTCAAGCAGGTTGAACGGGGAATGCAAGGTTGGGGTCAAACGGCTTGTGAGAATGCAAGACAGCAAAGATCCAACGAATAACCTTGTGCATGACTGCGCCGACGACCTGCTTTTTGGTTTTGCCGCGTTTGAGTAAGGAGTCCCGCCAATGTTGAATCGAATCATTCCAGCGCAATAGGGTGAGTGCTGGGAAGAACAGCAGCTTTCGCAACCGTGTATTGCCTAACTTGGATAATCGAGGCTTGCCATGAACCGAAGTTCCCGAGGTTTTCTCTTGCGGGGTGACGCCTGCATGAGCAGCCAGTTGCCGAGCTGAAGCAAAGGTTTGCCAATTGCCCAATTCCCCTAACAGGCGAGCGGCGGTATCTTTGCCAATGCCTGGAATCGAATCGAGCAACTGTTGTTGCCCCTTGAGGTGAGGATGCTGGTCAATGTGCTGTTGCATCTGTTGGCGCAGCTTGTCCTGTTGCTGTGCCATGAAAGCAATATGACACTCGATGTCCGCTCTCAAGTCTTGAGAGACGGTTTCCAAACGGTTCTTCTCTTGAGCGATCATCCCGTCGAGGGCTTGTAAACGCCGTGCCATCTGTTGCAACTGTTCCACCTCTGGTGCGGGGGTGTCCAAGCATGGGGCTTGAGGTCACGACAGTACTGAGCAATCAGAACGGCATCAACCGCATCGGTTTTCGTGCGACTCATGCGGCTTTGACCATACGCTTGCACCGCTTTGGGATTGGCAATACTCACCCGATAGCCACAGGCGTGCAAGCAGTGGGCAATCGCATGACCATAAGTACTGGTTGCTTCCAGACAAGCGTGCAACTGCTCCACCCTTTGCCGTTTGAGCCACTCGACCAGTTCTTGATGTCCACGCTCATCATTGGCAACTACTTTGCGTTTGGCAGATCGCACTCCCACTAGTAAAGCGGCATGAATTTTGGTTTTACCAATATCGAGACCGAGATAGCTGCACTCCATCTGACCTACTCCTTTGACGTAGAAAAGCCCACTCCAATGGCGGTTCTGTCCTTGTCATGCAGGGTAGTGGTCGAGTTGATACCACTCTGTGATACTCGTTCAGACTCCGCTGGAGAAGAAACAAAGCGCACCGTCAGGCTGAGGTCTAATCTACCAACGGGCTTGGTTATCCTTAGGGGCGAATCAGAGTACTTCACTCCTGACCGGGTCTATCAGCAGTCTCACTGATACTTGCGCTTACATACAAGGGGCGAAGCATTCGGCAAAAGAATTGTGCTTCAGTTGCAAGGATTGTAACCGAATGCTTCGCCCCTACCGATGTCGCTACTCTACAGACAGATTTGGTATGAAATTTAGGTTAATGACTATCTGAACCATCCAAAGCCGATTTCACCTTGGCATCCCATCCTAATGGCTGCATCCATCCTGGATAAACAGGACGAGGAGCGGTTAGCTGATCAAGCTGCTCAATCTCTGTGGCGGAGAGGGGCAGATCTGCGGCTTTCAGATTGTCCTCAAGCTGGTGCATTTTGTTGGCGCCAACGATAACTGAAGAGATAAAGGGTTTAGTGAGAATCCAGGCGATCGCCACCTGTGCCGGGGAAGCCCCATGTTCCTGAGCAATTTGGCGAGTCACGTCCACCACGTCATAGCCCTGTTCCACATCAATCGGGGGAAGTTTAAACTCATTTAACCTTGCCCCCTCTGGGTTTGGATTTTCGCGAGTGTACTTACCGCTCAAAAAGCCACCTGCTAAGGGACTCCAGACCAACACACCAATTCCCGCATCTTCCACAAAGGGAACCACTTCATGCTCCAAGTCACGCCCCAACAGTGAGTAATACATTTGAGCCACAACAAATGGAGCATAGTTGTACTGTTTCTGAATTCCTACCATCTTGGCCGCTTTCCACGATGGGAAGTTGGAGTAGCCGATATAGCGCACCTTACCCTGCCGCACCAAGTCCTCTAGAGCGCGTAAGGTTTCCTCTAAGGGGGTAATCGGGTCAGGAATGTGAAGCTGGTAGAGGTCAATATAGTCTGTGTTTAGCCGTTTTAGGCTGGCTTCGGCTGCCACCATGATGTGACGATAGGAAGAACCTGTATCAGTAATCGCGTTACCTACTCGAAAGCCCGCTTTAGTGGCAATGATTACCTCATCTCGGTGATTTGCCAGGGCTTTGCCGAGGATAACTTCAGATTGGCCATTGGTGTAAGCATCCGCCGTATCAAACAGGTTAATTCCAGCCTCCAGAACTCGTCCGATCATTTGATCTGCTGCCATCTGGTCAATATCATTGGTCACTCCAGGCACAAGTTGACCTTCGCCAAAAGTCATTGCGCCAAAGGAAAGGCGTGAAACAACTAAACCTGTTTTTCCAAGTGTGGTGTATTGCACAAAAAAGATCCTCTACTACACTAATCGGTCTGGGATGGGCTTCAGAGCATAGGTCTTCCAGAAAAATGCGTCAGCCACGTGTTGGTTTCCAGGAAAATTAATGGCTTCTGCAATGCGGCTATTTTCAATCCGGAATAGCAGCGACCACAGCTCATCAATGTTTTCGTCTTGCTCCAAATTACTCCAACCGCGATGTACATCTACAACATAATTATCGTTACCTCCAAGAAAAAGTACCTCTGCTTTAAACTGTGCTTTGGCAAGCTGATCAAAAAAAGCAAGTACTTCATCTACTCCGCGCTTGGTTCCAGCTAGAGGGTGATGACCTGGAATAATCCATGTAATATCTGGAGCAAAAATTTCTCGAACTGTTGCTAAATCGCCGCGCCCATAAGCTTGATAATAGCGCTGCACGATCGCCACATTAGGATGATCGGTTGATGGAGTTTGAGCGATCGCCTCTCTAGAAGAACTCTGGCTTCCCAGAAATAATGAAACAGCAGAAACGGCTCCAAATTTCAGAAAATCTTTGCGGGTTTGTCCATTAGCCATTGTTATGTTCTGCGTAAGTTATTTTGTGAGATAACCGCCTGTTGCATCTAAATCTGTACCTGTGATGCAGCTTGCATCATCAGAACTAAGAAACATAACGCTTCTCGCAATCTCCTCAGGCATAACAATTCGCTTAATCGGATAGTCTTGTGAAACAGTTTCAAAGTCAGTATTCCATGCAGCTAGAGCACGTCGTAGCATGGGGGTATCGACTGCACCTGGTGCAATTGAATTGATGCGAATGTTTTGATCTGCATATTCTAGCGCTGCCACTTTCGTGAGTGAGAGTACAGCGTGTTTACTGGCACTGTAAGGGGCGATTGTGGCAAAGCCGACATGGCTAGAAACAGATGCATTATTGACAATCACTCCACCCCCCTGACGCAACATGTAGGGAATTTCATACTTCATAGATAGGAAAACGCCTGTGGCATTAGTCATCATGACATCCATCCAATCAGCTAGGGGGCGATCGGCAATGGTGCTGGGAGAACTTTCAATTCCAGCATTGTTGAAGGCGATATCAATCTTTCCGTATTGCTCCACACAGGTATCAACAAAAGATTTCACATCCTCTTCAACCCGCACGTCAGCTCGTTGATAAGTAGCCTTACCGCCGCCATCCCGGATACTTTGAGCCACCTGCTCTCCTAAGGTTTCGCGCCGACCACAAAAGTGAACGGTAGCACTTTCAGCAGCAAAGGCGCGAGCGGTGGCTTCTCCAATTCCAGATGTGGCTCCTGTAATCAGGACGATTTTACCCGCAAAGCGACCATTAGGATTCACACTTGCCTGCGGCTCTGGCGGATTTTGGGTGTTGGCTTGAGCGGTTTGAGTGGCGATCGCCGCTGCAAATCCAGCTACCCCAATTGCTCCCGTAGTCAGGATTCGGCGACGACTAATATCTGACATCATGCTTCTACCTATCTTGCTCAAAAATCGGTAATCAGCAGGATACAGGCAATGTTCTCAAACAGTCTAGGAAATTCTTGCTATTTTGTTGCTAGGGCGATCGCCGCTTTAAAGTTGCGCTTTAAATTCATGAAGATTTTAGTAGTAGAAGATGACAAACTCACAGCCGAAGCACTAGTCGCAACACTTGCCAACCAAAACTATACGGTCGAAACAGTCGCAACAAGTGAAGCAGCCTGGGATTTAACAGAAGCCTTTGCCTATGACCTGATTTTGCTAGACGTGACGCTGCCTAAACAAGATGGGATTAGCCTATGTCAACAGTTGCGATCGCACGGACATCAAATGCCTATTCTCCTGCTAACGGCTCGAAATAGTAGCCAAGACAAGGCGATCGGCTTAGATGCAGGCGCAGACGATTACGTCGTAAAACCCTTTGACCCAGAAGAATTAGCCGCCCGAATTCGAGCCTTGCTGCGTCGCAACCAGGGAATCGCCCAATCAGTGTTGGAGTGGGGAGACTTGCAGCTTGACCCCAAAAGTTGTGAGGTAACATATCGTGACAAACCAGTATCGCTCACAGCTAAAGAATACGCACTGCTAGAGCTATTTTTGCGAAACAGCCGCCGTGTATTTAGCTGTGGGGCAATTTTGGAAAATCTCTGGTCATTTGGAGAAATTCCCAGTGACGAAGCCGTTAGGACTCACATTAAAGGACTGCGACAAAAGTTAAAAGCAAAAGGTGCCCCGCCCGATTTGATCGAAACAGTTTATGGCATCGGCTATCGCCTGAAACTTGGAAAACAGCAAGTCGAAAAAAGCCACCCAGACTCAAAAGAGCAGCGAGACACAGAAACACTCCATTCCTCTATCCAAAATTCACTCGCTCAAATTAGTCAGCCGACTCAACAGCAAACTCTGGCACTGGTCAGCAAAGTCTGGTATCGGTTTAAGGAGCGGGTGGGTGAGCAGGTTGGGGTATTAGAAACAGCCATTTCCGCGCTACAGCAGCAGCAATTAGACTCAGAATTATGGCAACAAGCCAAGCAGGAAGCTCATACGTTAGCAGGTTCTTTAGGCACATTTGGCTTGTCCGAGGGGTCGCAACTAGCCCGATGGATTGAACAAACGCTCAAAACCGAATCGCCCTTGAGCCAGGATGAAGTCACCTATCTGCAAGAGTGGGTCAGCTTGCTGCGGCAGGAGGTTGAGCGTTCCACAACTGAAGATACAACCCAAACCCCAATCGAAGACGAGCATCCATTGCTGTTGATTGTGGATCGCGATCGCCCCCTAGCCAATCGACTTATTGCTGAAGCGCCAGCCTGGGGATTTCATGCCGAAGTTGCAGCGAACTTAACCCGTGCTAGAGATAAGATTCATCTACAACCGCCCGATATCGTGCTCCTAGATCCAGCCATTTCTCCAACGATGGCAGAAAGCCTCACTTTGTTGGCTGATTTAAATAAACAGGTTCCTCCCATTCCGGCGATCATTTTCACCGAACATAATGAGTTAACGGAGCGCTTGGAGGTAGCACGATTGGGAGGACGCACCTTTTTGCAAAAATCGCTGCCGCTTTCACAAGTGCTGGAGTCGATCAACCAGGTTCTACATCAGGCAGATCAAGCAAAAGCGGGCGTGATGGTGGTTGATGATGATCCAAAGCTGTTGGCAATTGTGCGATCGCTGCTAGAACCCTGGGGACTCAACATCACAACCCTTGCCGATCCACGCCAGTTTTGGGAAACCTTGGAAGCCACCTCCCCTCGCCTGCTGATTCTAGATATTGAAATGCCGCAAATTAACGGCATTGACCTCTGCCAAATCGTCCGAAATGACTCCCGCTGGAGCAGCTTACCGATTCTGTTTCTCACCGCGCATACCGATGCTGACACTGTAAACCAGGTCTTTTCGGTCGGTGCCGATGACTTTGTCAGTAAACCGATTGTCGGGCCAGAACTCGTCACGCGCATCATCAATCGTCTAGAACGAATCCGGTTCTTGCAAAACTTAGCTGAAACTGACCCACTCACTCAGGTTTCAACTCGGCAAAAGGCAGCTCAAGATCTAGATAAGTTACTCCGGTTGGCAAAGCGGCATAATCAACCTCTATGCCTATTTGTTCTAGGTTTAGAGCAATTTGAGCAGGCTGGCGATCGCCCCCATCACTCCCTGACAAGTCACTCCCCGGCAAATGAAATACTACGCCAAACTGGAGAACTGTTGCGCCGCTCATTTGAGCCAGAAGATGTAGTGGCTCGTTGGAGTGAGAAAGAGTTCGTGATTGGAGTGTATGGCATAGACAAGCAAGACGGTACACAGCGGTTAAAGAATCTGCTAAACGCCTTGCGGAAAGAGTCTTTTGCAGATTCTGGTATGCCTAACTCTAATACACCTAACTCTAATACGTCTAAACGGGCAGCCCAATCGCTCGATACTTCTCGGCTGACATTTAGTGCAGGAGTAGCTCAATATCCCGAAAATGGAGACAGTTTAAACACACTGTATCAAGCTGCAAATTCAGCACTTCTATGAGCAAAGACGACTGGTAATGGTCACATCACCGGAGTGTAGCTTAGACTACACCAATGGCTATAATTTAGCCTTCTTTCGAGAGGTATTATGCAGGAGTTAATGCAAGTTTTTACTGCTGAGGGATTTATTCTCCACGGGCATTGTTACCTTTGGAAGCCAGAGTTAGTTTGGCTTCATGTTGTATCAGATACTTTAATTGCGATCGCCTACTATTCAATTCCTCTAGCCCTAATCTACTTTGTTGGCAAACGCAAAGACTTACCCTTTAACTGGATCTTTTTGCTCTTTAGCAGCTTCATTGTTGCCTGTGGTACGACCCATTTAATGGAGGTATGGACACTCTGGCATCCAACCTACTGGTTATCAGGGGCGCTCAAAGCAATTACGGCGGCAGTCTCGCTTTATACAGCAATTTGTCTCATCTTTTTACTTCCTAAAGCACTGGTTTTTCCGAGTTTGGCAGCCATCAATCAAGACCTTGAACGGGAAATGGGCGATCGCCAACAGGCAGAAGAAGCCCTAAAAGTGAGTGAACAACGGTTGCGGTTAGCCTTAGAAGCCGTTCAAATGGGTACCTGGGACTGGAACCTGTTAACTCACCAACTGATCTGGTCTGAAGAACATGAACGCTTGTTAGGTTTAGCTCCCGGTACGTTTGATGGGACTTATGAAACCTTTGATGCCTGTCTCCATCCAGAAGACCGTGAGAGTTTAATGGAAGCAGTGGATCGGGCCCGTCAAGAACAAATCGACTATAACCAAACTTATCGAGTCATCTGGCCCGATGGCAGTACTCACTGGATTGAGGGCAGAGGCAAATTTTTTTATAGTGAAACAGGTGAACCTGTGCGAATGATAGGTACTATTAGGGATATCAGCCCTCGCAAACAAGCTGAAGCAGCCTTACAAATTGAAAAAAATAATTTAGAACTGAGAGTTGCAGAACGCACCGCAGAGCTACTCCAGGTCAACAGACGATTGCAATCAGAACTAGAAGAACGGAAGCGCATTCAAGAAGCTCTGGAGGTTTCTCAGGCTCGGTTTGCTGGAATTCTGGATATTGCAGAAGATGCCATCATTTCCATCGATCGCAACCAGCATATTACTTTATTTAACCAGGGAGCAGAAAGAATCTTTGGCTATTCCGCAGCGGAGGTAATCGGGCAACCGCTCGACATCCTATTACCCTTAGGCACTGCTCAAATACACCGACACCATGTAGCTGACTTCGGGCACTCTGAGGTGCAATCTCGCCGCATGGGAGAACGGCGCGAAATTTTTGGTCGCCATAAAGACGGTAGCGAATTTCCAGCAGAAGCCTCTATCTCTAAGCTGAACTTAGATAGAGAAGTATCCTATACCGTGTTTCTGCAAGATGTTACCGATCGCAAACTAATCGATCGGATGAAAAATGAGTTTGTTTCTGTGGTGAGTCATGAACTCCGCACCCCTCTAACCTCCATTCATGGTTCGCTAGGAATGCTTGCCAGTGGACTACTCAAGGCAGACTCACAGCAGGGCAAACGAATGTTGCACATTGCAGTAGACAGCACCGATCGCCTGGTGCGTTTGATCAATGACATTCTCGACATTGAGCGCATTGAATCTGGACAAGTGCAAATGGAGAAACAATGCTGCAATGTTGATGACCTCATTACAGAAGCCGTGAATGTGGTACAAGCCCTGGCTGATAAAGGTGAAGTAACGTTGTCTGTTGCCAGTTTATCGATCCCACTTTGGGCTGACCCCGACCGGATTGTGCAAACCCTCACCAATTTACTCAGCAATGCAATTAAATTTTCTCTAACTGGAAATACAGTTTGGTTAACCGTTCAACAGCAGCAAGAACTGGTTTTGTTTACCGTCAAAGATCAGGGGCGCGGCATTCCTTTAGATAAACTGGAGAGCATCTTTGAGCGCTTTCAGCAGGTAGACTCCTCCGACTCGCGCAATCATGAAGGCACCGGCTTGGGACTAGCCATCTGTCGCAGCATTGTGCAACAGCACAACGGTCAAATCTGGGTTGAAAGTGTTTTGGGTGAGGGCAGTACTTTCTATTTCACCCTTCCAATTCACCCCTCCGATTCACCCTTATGAATAGCAGACCTGAATCAGTGACTCGGAGGAAATGATGACAGCAAAACGGATTTTGGTGGTGGATAACGAGCAGTATATTCAGGAAGTGGCGCAGGTATGCCTGGAAACTGTAGCGGGTTGGGAAGTGTTAATTGCCAGCTCTGGGCAGGAGTGCTTGCATCAAGCCGAAACGGAGCAACCGGATGCCATTCTGCTGGATGTGATGATGCCTGATATGGATGGCATTGCAACCTTTCAGAAACTTCAGGAAAATCCAGCCACAAAAGCGATTCCCGTAATTTTATTGACGGCAAAGATTCAATCTTCTGACCGTCGTCGCTATATACAAATGGGGCTGACTGCGGCGATCGCCAAACCCTTTAACCCGCTCGAACTGGCTGGTCAAGTTGCTACTGCGTTGGGTTGGACATTAGAACGCTGATAGCATGGACGTGTGGGGGAGATTGATAGAAGCCATAAATTAGGACAAAAAGATGGGTGATATCGTCATCGGACTGGATTTAGGGACAGGGGGTGTACGGGCGATCGCCGTCGATCTGCAGGGGAGGTTAGTCGCGCAGGCAGTAGGCAGCTATCCATTGCTTACCCCAAAACCAGGTTGGACAGAGCAACATCCATCCGACTGGGTAACGGTCAGCCTAACTGCCTTGTCCACTCTGGCTCAACAGCTAGAAAGTCATCGAATCATTGCCCTGGGGCTATCCGGTCAGATGCACGGCATGGTTCCTCTCGATGCAGCAGGAAATGTGATTCGTCCGGCAATTTTATGGAATGACCAGCGTACCGGCAAGGCAGTAGAAGAGATTGAACATATCATTCCTCGACAGAAATTAATTCAACGCACTGGCAATCCTGCCATTACTGGGTTTCAGCTTCCTAAATTAGTGTGGCTGCGGACAGAAGAGCCACAAGCCTATGCTCAGGTACAACAGATTTTGCTGCCTAAAGATTATCTGGGCTATGTACTAACTGGAGAATCGGTGACGGAGCCATCTGATGCATCGGGTATCGGCTGTTTAAACCTGGCAAAACGCCAGTGGGATACTGATTTACTCGATGCACTTCAGATTTCACCAAACTTGTTTCCCCAGGTCATTGCGTCTACAGCGATCGCAGGTCGCTTAAAACCTGATATTGCCAGTCAAATAGGACTTCCCGCTGGCTTACCCGTTATTGCAGGTGGAGGCGACAATCCCGCTGCTGCGATCGGGCTGGGTATCTCATCCAACAACTTGAACCGAGGGGGATTAAGTATTGGCACGTCAGGGGTAATTTTTGTTCCGTGCGATCGCCCCACGCCAGACCCAGAGGGACGTGTGCATCTGTTTTGTCATGCAGATGGTGGCTATCATTTATTGGGAGTTACTTTAGCCGCCGGAGGTGCGTTGCGCTGGTATCGTGACACGTTTGCTCCCAAAGTAGACTTCAAAGATTTGATGACGTTAGCGGATCAATCGCCTCCTGGGGCAAATGGCGTTTTGTTTTTGCCACACCTATCTGGAGAACGCAGTCCTTATCTTGACCCGGATGCCCGTGGAGCCTGGGCAAACCTATCTCTCGCCCATACACAGGCAGATTTAGTCAGGGCAGTGTTAGAAGGTGTAGCGCTGGGTTTGCGCGAGGCATTGGAAATCGTGAATGCGATCGCAACTGTGCATCAACTTACGGTTACTGGAGGTGGGGGGCGATCGCCAGTGTGGGTCAAAATTCTGGCTGATGTTCTCGGAACAGAACTGGTCATGCCTCAAACCGAAGAAGGAGCCGCCTATGGAGCCGCTCTACTGGCAATGGTAGGAGCTGGAGCCTATGCCGATTTAGAAAGTGTGTTTAAACTCATTCCTGGTAGCAGCGCAAGAGTTCAACCTGAACAAAATTCTGTTTATGACACAGCACTTAAGCAGCATCGATCTTTGTACAAAGCCCTTAAAGCTATCCGCTAAGGAATGAAAATTAAATAACAGGCAGAATTCGTAGTAGTGCAGCAAGTCTAAAACGTTGGGTTCCGCTGCGCTTCACCCAACCTACGGTTCTGCTATTTGTAGGTTGGGTGGAGCAGAGCGAAACCCAACATCTTAAGTTCGACATACTACTACTGAATGTGGCTCTTCCTGCAACCGATGATGCTCTTAAGAAGGTGCGATCGCTCTTCCTAACCTACAGCAATGATCAAATGGTTAAGTCCCGTAGGTAACGGCACGCGAACTGCCCTTACAGAAATTTATGGTTTACACAAGCGAAACCCGCTGCAAGGAAAGCGACTGTATGAAACGAGGTTAGTTAGCAATGGCGATCGGTCTTTGCCTCGTTTCCAGGCTTTACCTGAAAATGCCAAGCTGGAGGCTCTGCCTCCTCTAGCTGTAGGAGGCAGAGCCTCTAGAACTACATTCCTGGCTTCCAGCTAGGAACGAAAGAGCGACGAGAGATATTTCCCACGCTCAAATTTTGCTAAGAATTGCTTCAGCGGCGGCTTCGTCAGTAATCAATCCGGTGATCAATTTACCGCGCAAAGCCGCTAAGATTGCATCGGCTTTTTTAGCGCCATTCGCTAAACCGATTGTTAGCCGCTTTGCCGGTTGTTCCAGCGGAACGCCAGCCACCCGGTTGTTTGTTCCCTGTTTCAGCAAAATGCCGTGCTGGTCATATGCCCATCCGGCAATCTCACCTGTAGCGCCCAGTTCAATCAGCTCAGTGAGTTCGTTGTCATTAATGAACCCATCATTGTGCAGCGGTCCATTCCAGGCAATCTGACCAATACCAACATAGGTCGCTTTTGCCTGCTCTACCAATGTTTTGACCGCAATAAACGATCGCTGCGTTTGCAGTAGATCTCGTTCTTCAACGCTGGTAGCCACGACCGGAGTTGGAACGGGGTAAACCTGAGAACCGACGCGATCGGCTAAGTGAATCACGACTTCATAGCGTCCTGCTCGCCCATATTGGGACATGTTGCCAATGATAGAGACAATTTTGTGTTGGGGCTGGTACATAGACGAGATTTGATCGACCATTGCCCGCAACGTCCGACCTGACGAAAAGGCAATCACCGTCGGCGTTTTGTTGACCAAATAAGATTCCAGATGAGTGGCTGCACACACTCCAATTCCCGTCAGGTTATCCTGATTAGCTGCATCAGTGGGTACAACTTCACACAGCGCCAACCCAAACTTATCGCGCAGAGACTCCGCTAGCGCAATGCACTCACTCAAGGGATGATCGAGCCGAAACTTAATCAGCTTCTCACTCACCGCCAGGGCAACCAATCGCTGTGCAGCTTGGCGCGACACATTGAGTTTTGTCGCGATCTCTTCTTGAGTGTTTCCGGCAATGTAGTAGAGCCAGGCCGCATGAGCTGCCAGGTCAAGTTTGCGATCGCGCCGTTCTGTCCAGGGTTCTCTCATATGCCGTTGATCGAAAGGAGGGCTAAGAAGACAATCACTTTCACCGTCAAAATATCGTCTATGCCCAAAATTATGACGTTTCTAAAGCAATTTAGAGAGAACATCTACTGAATGAGAGATTTACGTTCTGGGCATATCAACAAGTATGAAGCTTTTGCTCAAGAGGCGATCGCCTATATTCCCCCTGTTACCTCCAAGTTGAATCCTGTAATATAGCTCGACTCATCGCTCATCAAAAAAGCAACCCCATTGGCGACTTCCTCCAAATGCCCCAAACGTCGCAATGGAACAGAGTTAATCATCTGCTGCTCAACTACTTTGGGGTCAACATCAAAGTACTGAGATCCTACCGCTGCCTGTAGTTCGGTCTGTCGTGTCCACATTGCCCCAGGTCCAATCAAGGCGGGAGCAAGCGAATTCACCCGAATTCCATAGGGAGCCAAATCCTTTGCAGCCGTTTGCGTCATCCCCACGACTGCAAATTTAGAAGTGCCATAGGCCAACATATTAGGGGGACCAGAAACCCCTGCATGACTCGTCATGTTGACGATCGCTCCCCCTCCTGATTGGCGCATCTGTCGTGCTGCCGCCTTCAGCACATGAAAGACCCCAAGAACGTTAATCTCTATCACCTTTTGGAAGTCATCTTCGGGATATTCATCTGTTGTGGCGAATACTCCCTGATACCCTGCATTGTTGAACACATAATCAACTTGGCGATCGCTCTGTTTCAATTGTGCTGCCGCTTTGGTAAAGGCTTGGGTCACATCGCTAGAACTCGTTACATCACAGCGCAATGTGACAGCGGGAACATCAAAGCTTGATAATTCCTGTGCCACATCTGCCAGCTTTGCCTCATTCAAATCGACCAGTACCACACCTGCCCCATTTGCTGCAAAGCGATGGGCTGTTGCCCGCCCGATGTCTCCAGCACCACCTGTGATCAGAATGGCTTTACCTGAAAAGTTATAGGTTGCTTGAGTCGTCATCTTTTAATTCCTTGTGAATAAATATTGCAAATGTTGCTTTCTTTCTCAGTAATCTTCGAGAGACGGATATGATTTCAATTATTGAGCAAATGCTCAGCATTGGAGCAGAATATCAACTTCTGTAACAAAGAAAGCCCCTCCACGTTCAACTCAATGCTGCCAATTTAGATTCGGTTGTGCGAGCGTTTCATGCACAGTTTGTCGTGATTAGATTTTTAATAAAAAAGGAGTCGTGCGATGCGTCAATTTCGCTTCGCTAAAATGATTGCGGCATTCCTGATAGGAATTCTGCTAGTCCAAATCCATGCCTGTTCGCCCAGTTCACAGGATTCTGAAGGGGCATCGGGTTCGCAGGCAAATGAGAATACAACTTTGACGATCGCCACAGTCAACAACAGCGACATGGTGGTCATGCAAGATCTTTCAAAACAGTTTGAGGAAGAGAATCCTAATATCAGCTTGAAATGGGTTGTGTTAGAGGAAAACGTGCTGCGTCAGCGCGTCACCAACGACATTGCCAACCGGGGTGGTCAGTTTGACGTACTCACTATTGGCACTTACGAAACACCCATTTGGGCAGAGCAGGGCTGGTTACTTCCGTTTGAGAATTTGCCCGCAGAGTATGACGTAGAAGACATTCTGTCTCCTGTACGCGATGCACTTTCCTATGAAGACAAGCTCTATGCGCTGCCTTTTTATGCGGAAAGTTCAATGCTTTACTACCGCAAAGACTTGTTTGATGAAGCAGGTATCACGGTGCCCGATCAGCCGACCTATGAGCAGGTGAGAGAATGGGCAGGAGCGGTACATGATCCTGATAATGGCGTGTATGGTATTTGTTTGCGCGGTAAGCCCGGTTGGGGTGAGAATACGGCGTTCTTCACCACAATGGTAAATACCTTTGGTGGCAAATGGTTTGATACGAACTGGCAGCCTACTTTGGATAGCCCACAGTGGAGAGAAGCGTTAACGTACTACGTTGATATTCTTAACCAGTATGGACCGCCGGGAGTCAGTTCTAATGGGTTTAATGAAAACTTGGCTCTGTTCTCGACCGGCAATTGTGGGATGTGGATTGATGCAACCGTTGCTGCGGGTAAACTTGCCGATCCAGATGAATCTCAGGTAGCTGATACTGTTGCTTTTGCTCGTGCGCCTGTTGCAAGCTATCCCAACGGTTCTAACTGGCTGTGGGCATGGTCGCTGGCGGTTCCTGCTTCGACACGATCGCCTGAAGCGGCTCAGACCTTCATCCAATGGGCAACCTCTAAACCTTATGTGCAACTAGTGGCTCAAGAGCGGGGCTGGGTTGCTGCACCTCCCGGAACTCGACGCTCAACTTATGAGCAGGCAGAGTATAAAGAAGCGGCTCCGTTTGCTGATATTGTGTTGACCTCGATCGAGTCTGCTGACCCTAGCAAACCAACCGCCGACCCGGTGCCTTACAAAGGAGTGCAGTTTGTTGCGATTCCTGAATTCCAGGCGCTCGGAACCCAGGTCGGACAGACCCTTGCAGCAGCACTAACGGGGCAAGTTTCAGTGGATCAAGCGTTGCAGCAAGCTCAAGCTAATGCAGTAGAAACGATGAAACGAGCAGGTTACATCTCGTAGCTTAGTTCTCGTTATCGGGTAGGGTGCGTTAGCGTTCAGCGTAACGCACCTCGATTAGCTCAAATCACGCCTGATGTAAGGCGATCGCAATAGGTACGTGCCTTCAATTACAACAATGCGTTACGGCGTTGCCTAACGCACCCTACAGGATTCCCACATTAACTCTTAAAAGCTATGTCCTCTACATTGGCAGTTAAGCCTCACAATACAAAGACCTCTAAACGGCAGGTAGCAACGCTGCCGCTGGTTGCACCTTCTGTCTTGGTTTTGCTGATCTGGATGATTGTGCCGCTGTTGATGACGCTGTGGTTTTCACTTCAGCGGTACAACCTACTTAACCCAGCAAATACTGGTTTCGTAGGGCTAAACAACTACATTTCGTTGCTTTCCACTTCGTCACTGTGGATCTCGATCTTCAATACGCTGGTACTGGTGGGTTCTGTCCTGGTCATTACGATCGCCCTGGGAACTCTTTTAGCCGTTCTATTCAACGAAGAATTTTGGGGACGCAGCATTGCCCGACTGTTGGCGATCGCCCCTTTCTTTGTGATGCCGACGGTGAGTGCCTTGATCTGGAAAAATATGCTGATGCATCCGGTCAACGGACTGTTTGCCTTTGTGACGCGATCGCTAGGCTTGGGGTCGATTGACTGGTTTGCTCAATATCCCATGCTGTCGGTGATTTTGATCGTGTCGTGGGAGTGGTTGCCGTTTGCCCTGTTGATTCTACTCACAGCAATTCAATCTTTGGATCACGAACAGGTAGAAGCTGCTCGCATGGATGGGGCAAAGTCAACGGCAATTTTTCGGTTTATCACCTTGCCCCATTTGGGACGGGCAATCGCAGTTCTGGCGATGATTGAGATGATATTCTTTCTCACCATTTTTGCCGAGATTTTCGTCACCACCTCCGGTGGTCCTGGACTAGCAACAACGAACCTCGCCTATTTCATCTATCTCAGAGCCTTATTTGAATTTGATGTCGGTGGCGCGTCAGCCGCAGGTTTAATTGCCGTCATCCTGGCGAACATTGTGGCGATCTTCTTAATGCGTCTTGTTGCTCGTAATCTGGACGTTTAGTGAGGGAATTCAACTCATGTCATCCGCATCCTCAAAACGCTATCGTTACATATTCGTAACTGCTCTAGGCTGGCTGGCAGCCGCACTTTTGTTCTTCCCGATTTTCTGGATGGTTCTCACCAGCTTCAAAACTGAAGTTGAAGCGATCGCTCTTCCTCCCAAACTCTTTTTTCGACCGACCTTTGAGAATTACGTCACGATTCAGGAACGGGCAGATTATTTCTCATTTGCCATGAACAGTATTGTCATATCCGTTGGCTCTACGCTGTTGGCGCTTATCCTGGCGATTCCTGCTGCTTACGCAATGGCGTTCTTTCCCACGAAACGCACCAAAGGCACATTGCTGTGGATGCTCTCCACAAAAATGCTGCCGCCTGTGGGGGTATTGGTTCCGATCTACCTGTTATTCCGGGACTCCAATTTGCTTGATACACGAATTGGATTAACCATTATTTACACCTTGATCAACTTACCGATCGTGGTCTGGATGATCTACACCTTCTTTAAAGACGTTCCCAAAGATATTCTCGAAGCGGGACGGATGGATGGTGCATCCCCTAAGCAAGAAGTGTTTCATGTGTTGATGCCGCTGTCGTTGCCGGGTATTGCCTCGACTGCACTACTTGCCATCATTCTGTCTTGGAATGAGGCTTTTTGGAGCTTGAATTTAACCACCACTAATGCTGCTCCATTAACCACTTTTATCGCGTCATTCTCCAGTCCTCAGGGCTTGTTTTGGGCACAGTTGTCTGCTGCCTCGACGCTGGCGATCGCTCCCATCCTGATTTTTGGCTGGCTCAGCCAACGGCAGCTTGTTCGGGGTCTGACTTTTGGGGCTGTGAAATAGATTCTGGTTCAATGCATCAATAGGAGTCTTCTATGTCAACCGTTACGTTACGAGATATTCGCAAGCGATATACCGACGTTGATGTGATCAAAGGAGTTGATCTCGATATCAACGATGGTGAGTTTGTAGTGTTTGTAGGTCCATCTGGATGCGGCAAATCAACCCTGCTCCGGATGATTGCTGGGTTAGAGGAAATTACGTCTGGTGACTTACTGATTGATGGCGATCGCATGAATGATGTGCCGCCCGATAAGCGGGGATTGGCAATGGTGTTTCAAACCTATGCGCTGTATCCACACATGACCGTTGCTGAGAATATGGCATTTAGCCTGCGCTTGGCAGGTGTTCCGAAGGCAAAACGGCATGAACGGGCACAGGACGTTGCTCGAATCTTGCAGTTGGAACCGTTGCTCAATCGCAAACCCAGAGCATTGTCTGGAGGACAGCGGCAGCGGGTGGCGATCGGTCGGGCACTGGTGCGAAATCCAAAGGTATTTTTGTTTGATGAACCCTTGTCAAACCTGGATGCGGCATTACGGGTACAGATGCGAATTGAGTTGGCTAGCCTGCACGACACTTTGAAATCGACCATGATCTACGTAACTCACGATCAGGTAGAAGCAATGACTCTGGCAGACAAAATTGTGGTGTTGCAGGGTGGCGTGATCGAGCAGGTAGGTTCACCCTTAGACCTGTATCACCATCCCCATAACTTGTTTGTGGCTGGATTTATTGGTTCACCCCGCATGAACTTCTTGACGGTAACCGTCACAGATGTCAACAGTTCTGCAACAACGGTCAAACTTCCGGGTGGCGAAACGATTTCTATTCCCGTACAGCCCAGAAACCTAACCCTGGGCGATCGCCCCACGCTTGGTATTCGTCCTGAACACCTGCGGTTCGATCGCACCAATGCCACCATTCACGGAGAAGTCAAAGTGGTTGAGCGGCTGGGAGGAGAAACCTTTGCCTACGTCAACTTGCCCGGTGGCGACACGATGGTCGTGAAAACGAACGGAGATACTCCGGTGCAACTACACGATCAGGTGCCGATTTATCTGAATGGCGATCGCTGTCATTTATTTGACCCTCAGGGAATGACTATTCCTAGAGCCGAATTACGTCCTCTCACTGTTTGAATAAACCGCGTAAATAGAAAAACTGTGTAAGTAAACAATATGAATACTCATCGCACAGCAGTAACAAAGCTGAATGAGCAATCTCTACCCCATTTACCCGATACCGTTCAAATTCCTAAATACGATCGCCATCAGGTCACAAATGGCATTGTTCACATTGGGGTCGGTGGATTCCATCGCGCTCATCAGGCGCTATATCTCGATAACTATCTACATCAAACGAGCGATCGCCACTGGGGAGTTTGTGGGATTGGCTTGCTGGAATATGACAAGAAAATGCGGGATGCGCTTCAGTCTCAGAACTGCTTGTACACATTGGTGGAGCGATCACCAGAGAGCGATCGCGCCCGCGTCATTGGTGCAATTACAAAATACCTGTTTGCTCCGGACGATCGGCAAGCCGTGATTAACGCAATGGTTGATCCAAAATGCCGAATTGTCTCACTCACCATTACCGAAGCAGGATATTACTACATTGAAGGCACGGGCGAACTGGATGTCAATCATCCCACCATTCAGCACGATGTACAGTATCCGAATGAGCCTATTGGGGTGTTTGGTTTTCTGACCGCTGCCCTCAGTCAACGTTTGCAAGCAGGATACAAGCCATTCACCGTATTGTCCTGTGATAACTTGCAGGGAAACGGCAAAATTGCTCAAAAAATGCTGATTTCCTTTGCCCAGTTGCAAGACCCAGAATTAGCTCATTGGGTTGCTGAGAATGTCACCTTTCCAAACAACATGGTCGATCGCATTACACCTGCAACGACTCCTGCCGACGTTGAAATGGTGAGAACTCAGTTTGGCATTGAAGACGGGTTTCCAGTGGTTGCGGAGCCGTTTTTACAGTGGGTAATCGAAGATAATTTTTGTGCCGGAAGACCTGATTGGGAAAGTGTTGGCGTTCAAATGACCGACGATGTTCATCCCTACGAGATGATGAAAATTCGCCTGTTGAATGCCAGTCATCTGCTGATTGGTTGTCTCGGCACATTGGTCGGTTACACCTATGTGCATGACGTAATGGCTGATCCACTGATTCGGCAAGCAGTCGATCGCCTGATGAACGAGGTCACGCCTACCCTGCAGCCAGTTCCTGGCATCGACCTGGATGATTATAAGAAAACTTTGATTGAGCGGTTTGCCAACCCAAAAATTCGTGACCAACTACCGCGTTTGTGTCTCTACAGTTCCGCCAAGATTCCCAAGTTTCTCTTAGGTTCGGTGCGAGATGCATTGAACCAGAATGGAGCAGTTGAATACATGAGTTTGGCGATCGCCGCCTGGTTTCGCTATCTCAAAGGACAGGATGAGCAGGGCAACCCCATTCCCATTGACGATGCAATGGCAGATGTGTTGACCCAGCGGGCTAACACGGGTGGCTCTGATCCTCACTCTTTGTTTGAACTCACTGAAATTTTTGGAGACTTATCCCAGTCGTCTCACTTCGTCAAAACGGTTGCAAAACACTTACAAAATTTTGATCAACTTGGAGTCAAAGAAACCCTCGCTCAACTCATGCAGCATTAACTGTAGTAGTACGTCTAACCTAAATTTGTAGGTTGGGTGAAGCAAAGCGAAACCCAACACAATCTTTACGCTTGTTGGGTTTCGTTCCTCAACCCAACCTACGTCTGCCTGGTAACTCTAAGTCTTCTGACAAAGATCGCTCAACCAAGCAACGCGATGTATCCCAATTTGCTGTAGGCTGTTTGACTATATATCTAGTCAGACTTGCTCTATAGTACTTGGGGCGAGTTGCCATTCTTGTTGTGCTGTGAAGGAGTGCCCCGATGAGTTACCGCATGGATCGCCGTGCCTACGCTGAAACCTATGGACCGACGGTAGGCGATCGCATCCGTCTAGCGGATACCGAGTTAATCATTGAGGTGGAAGAAGATCGCACCACCTATGGTGATGAGGTCAAGTTTGGCGGCGGTAAAGTGATTCGGGATGGCATGGGGCAGTCCCCCATTTCCAATACAGATGGAGCGGTAGATGCGGTCATTACAAATGCGCTAATCCTGGATTGGTGGGGCATTGTCAAAGCAGACATCGGGATTAAAGACGGCAGGATTTTCAAAATTGGTAAAGCTGGAAATCCTTACATCCAAGACAATATCGATATCATCATTGGCCCTGGAACAGAGGCGATCGCCGGAGAAGGGTTAATTCTCACTGCGGGTGGAATCGATTCTCACATTCACATGATTTGTCCCCAGCAAGTTGAGGTGGCGATCGCTTCTGGCGTAACGACCTTGATCGGTGGCGGCACCGGACCCGCCGCAGGCAGCGCGGCCACAACTTGCACACCTGGACCCTGGAACATTTATCGAATGATGCAAGCTGCCGACGCGTTCCCGGTCAACATTGGACTGCTTGGCAAAGGCAACAGTTCTCAGCCCAAGGGATTAACCGAGCAAGTACTCGCTGGCACAATCGGCTTGAAGCTGCATGAAGACTGGGGAACCACTCCCGCGACAATCGACACCTGTCTCAGCGTTGCCGATGAGTATGACATTCAGGTCGCGATCCACACCGATACTTTAAATGAGTCCGGCTTTGTCGAAAATACCGTTGCTGCGTTCAAAAATCGCTGTATCCACACCTACCATACAGAAGGAGCAGGCGGTGGACATGCTCCAGATATCATTAAGGTTTGTGGTGAGTTAAATGTCTTGCCCTCTTCCACCAATCCGACTCGCCCTTATACCCTCAATACCTTAGAGGAACATCTGGACATGCTGATGGTTTGCCACCACCTCGATCGCGGCATTCCAGAAGACGTGGCGTTTGCTGAGTCGCGGATTCGACGAGAAACGATCGCGGCTGAAGACATCTTGCATGATCTAGGTGCTTTTAGCATGATTTCTTCTGACTCGCAGGCAATGGGTCGAATCGGAGAAGTGGTCATCCGCACCTGGCAAACGGCTCACAAAATGAAAGTGCAGCGGGGTGCATTAGCTGAGGATTCCGATCGCAATGATAATTTCCGTGCCAAGCGCTACGTGGCGAAATACACGATCAATCCTGCGATTACTCATGGCATTGCTGAATATGTTGGCTCCGTTGAGGAAGGGAAAATTGCCGATTTGTGTCTGTGGCGACCGGCATTCTTTGGTGTAAAACCAGAGATGGTGATCAAAGGAGGATTGATTGCTTGGGCACAAATGGGCGATGCCAATGCCAGCATTCCTACGCCACAGCCTGTTCACATGCGACCAATGTTTGGTAGTTTTGGTGGGGCGATCGCCACTACATCTTTCACCTTCATTTCTCAAACGGGTTTAGACAACGATATTCCAAAACGCCTGAAGCTACAAAAAGCAACCCTTCCTGTTTCCGGGATTCGCAAACTCACCAAACGCGATATGAAACTGAACGATGCGCTACCGCAGATGGAAGTCGATCCCGAAACTTACGAAGTTCGAGCTGATGGGGAGTTGCTTACCTGTGAACCCGCTACTGTTTTACCAATGGCTCAGCGATATTTTCTGTTTTAGGAAATTGTTTTAGAGTTCTGATACCCTACATCCTAAATATAGAGATTCTCAATTGTGTGGCATATAGCGGCGATACACCTCACTGCTGCTGTATGCCACATTTTGTATTCCGCTCAAGTAATCACTCATAGAGCTTGCACAGTATTTACTGCTATTCCAGAGACGGATTTAGGATTAGATTCTGAAGCATCTCTCACTTCTGTTGCTCTCGCTTAAGCGACTAAACTTCTGAACTGGCGCAAGAATTTAATTTCTTATTGGGAAGAAATCTCAATAATTAGGGGTACAATACTTCATGCTTATGACACGTCCCAGGTAAAAAGCTGGGGAATTAATGCATTTTTATTCCAAAAAAGCAAGGAGAAAACTGTGGGGAAACGGCTAAAAATTTGGACAGGAATTGGTACCTATGCCCTGGCTCATGCAGGGGCGATCGCCTTTACCATTGCAGATCCTGCCAATGCTGAAGTTTCAGAGAGTCTGAGCGAAACACCTGTGCTAATCAGCCAGAGCAATACTTGCGCCGCTGTAGCCGTTGAAGGGGGTGGTGAAGGCGGTGAAGAACCCGCACCAACTGAGCAAGTCCAAGGTGGCGAGGGCGGTGAAGGTGGTGAAGGTGGTGAAGGTGGCGAAGCTGCTGCACCCACTGGACAATCCGAAGGCGGTGAGGGCGGTGAAGGTGGCGAAGCTGCTGCGCCCACTGGACAAACCGAAGGTGGTGAAGGCGGCGAAGCTGCTGCACCCACCGGACAATCCGAAGGCGGTGAAGGTGGTGAAGGCGGTGAAGCCGCTGCGCCTACTGGACAATCCGAAGGCGGTGAGGGTGGCGAAGGCGGTGAAGCCGCTGCGCCCACTGGACAAACCGAAGGTGGTGAAGGCGGCGAAGGCGGTGAAGCTGCTGTGCCTACTGGACAAACCGAAGGCGGTGAGGGTGGCGAAGCTGCTGCGCCCACTGGACAAACCGAAGGCGGGGAGGGCGGCGAAGCTGCTGCACCCACTGGACAAACCGAAGGTGGCGAAGGCGGCGAAGGCGGTGAAGGTGGCGAAGGCAGCAGCGCTACTGGTACACCAACGGGTGTAACAAGGATATTTTTACCGCCTGCAAGACAATTTCGCGATCGCCAAATCATTACAGACTTTGTTGACCAACTGATTATCCCCAACTACCAGCTTTTGACAGAGCGTTCGGGTAACTTAGCCACCGCAATTGATGCATTTGTCAGCAATCCTGATGAGACAACGCTAGAAGCTGCCCGTCAAGCATGGTTGGCGACCCGCGCCCCTTGGGAGCAAAGTGAAGCATTTGCCTTTGGTCCAGCCGCATCCCTGGGACTAGATGCAGAGTTGGATGACTGGCCGCTGAACGAGGCAGATGTGCAAGCTGTTCTCAATAGCTCAGATACACTCACGCCAGAGTACATCGACGGTTTGCAAACTAGTCAGAAGGGCTTCCACGCCATCGGATTTTTGCTATTTGGCACCGAAAGTGATAAGTCTTTGCAGGCATTTACTCCTCGCGAACTGGAGTATTTGGGGGCGATCGCTCCCGTTTTCGACCAGACCGCCAATGATCTGTTGAGCAGTTGGACAGAAGGCGTAGACGGATATCCTGCTTATCGTAGTGAGTTTGTCAACGCGGGTGAAAGCAGCAGCGCTTACCCCACCGTGCAGGCAGCTGGGGAAGAAATTGTTCAAGGCATCATGGGTATTTTGGACGAACTGGGTAACGTCAAAATTGGCGAAGCGCTAGAAGCCCAAAACCCCTTCCTGCTGGAGGGACGCTTTGCCCAAAGCTCTCTGCAAGATTTTCAGAATAATTTGCTCAGTGCCAAAAATGCTTACCTAGGAGAATTTCCCGCAGCGGGTACGGATGGTCGCAGCCTCAGCGATTTTGTTGTAGCAGTTGATCCTAGCCTGGATGCCCAAATTCGTCAGCAGATGGAAACCGCATCAACCGCATTAGCAGAAATTCCTGCACCAATCGAGCAAACCCTGTGCGATCGCAGCGCCCGACCACAAATTGAAGCCGCTCAAACCAGCGTCATCGAACTGTTTGAAACGTTTGAACAGCGTGTTTTACCTCTGGTGCAACAGTGAGAAATAGAGAATAGGGTGTAAACACAAGTCCTTTCAGCCCCCTTAGATCCCCATTCTGAGGTACTTGGAGCCACTTTAAATCCTTTATGGATGCGGTTCAAAAGTCCTTCAGAATGCGGAGTTAGGGGCGAAATGAGAGGTTTGAGGCCAATCACAAGTAATGTGTTTACACGGTAAGAAATGAGAGGAGAGGAAATAGGGAAGCAATGGTAAGACAATCGATTCAGGGGAATAACAGAGAGCCATCTCACCACTTCAAGCAGAGATTCAGTTTCTCTGTACGCCCTATTCTCTTTCCTCACCGCCATCTCATTCTGGGATTCGTGGCTGCGATCGCCGGGATCTTCCTCTCTACGCTGCTCCACCTGCCAGCACAGTCCCAAATATCACCCCCCTTGGCAGGAGGGGAAACAACCATCCAAAATCGCACGTCTCGTGCCTTTGAACAACCTGCTCCCAACCTGGATGCCTATTGGCTTGACCGCCATGCTGTGGGGGATCTGGCATTTGAGGCAGCGTTTGTGACGGCACCTGCCAACGTCAATCCGGGTCTGGGTCCTCTGTTTAACGGCACATCCTGTGCGGGATGCCACATCAAAAATGGGCGAGGAATGCCAGAAAAAGGGCAGCGAGTCGTGCGCCTTAGCCAGCTAACCGTTGAAAAGCCAGCCGAGGATTCTGGCGCTCCCCCTGAATCCGGATCCTTCCATGCCTTGGAAACCGAAGCACCAGGAGAAAATATATTACCCGTCCTGGGAATTGGTACTCAGGTGCAGGAACAAGGCGTGTATGGATATGAACCAGAAGCGGTGGTGCAGTTGGACTGGCAAGAGCAACAGGGAACTTATGGAGATGGCACCGCTTACTCATTGCGATCGCCCCACATACAACTGTCCCTCTGGGATGGCACACCTTTTCCAGAAGGGGTCGCTATTTCCAACCGAATTCCTCAACCTGTCTTTGGGGCAGGGCTATTAGAAGCGGTTCCAGAATCCGAAATTTTAGAGTTGGCAGACCCTGAAGATGGCGATCGCGACAGCATCTCTGGTCGCCCAAATCGAGTGTGGGATGTGGTTCAGCAAGCCGAGGCATTGGGGCGATTTGGCTGGAAAGCAAACACACCCACCTTGCTACAGCAGTCCGCATCTGCCTATGTTAATGACATGGGGGTCACCAATCCCCTGTTTCCAGACACAGATAACACCCAGGATATTAACCAAGACATCCTCGAAGCAGCTGCGGTCTACGTGCAAACAATCGCGGTTCCTGCCCGTACTCTGTTAGACAGTCCACAGGTGCAGCAAGGAGAACGGCTGTTTGCTGCGAACTGCGCTTCCTGCCATGTGGCTGAGCTACACACAGGCGAACACGAAATTCCAGCTTTGGCGAACCAAACCATTCATGCCTACACCGACCTGTTGTTACACGATATGGGAAGCGAGTTAGCAGATGGTCGTCCCGACTTTCTTGCCGACGGAAATGAGTGGCGAACACCACCCTTATGGGGCGTTGGACTGACGCAAACTGTATTACCCTATTCGGGTTATCTACATGATGGTCGTGCCCGCACCCTAGAAGAAGCTATTCTTTGGCACGGGGGCGAAGCCGCTACCGCAAAAGAGTCTTTTCGCACCCTGTCAGCAGAAGACCGTGCTGCCTTGATTCAGTTTTTGCGATCGCTTTAGTCCACTTTCCTAGACTTAGGATAGGAGAAAAAAGGGAAAGGCTTTTCCTTGTCTCTTTTTTCTCCTATCCCGTATGACTCAGCTAAAGGTCACACCTCAACCCACTTTCTCAGTAAATTCGCATGAGTTTTAGAGAGCAAATCAAACTCTCTCGTTTTTCCCTGTTGCTTGAACAATGCCTGCCGTGCCGTATCCAGGTCAAACAAGATTTCTCGCTCCTGCGGGTCACGAATCAAGCTTTGCACCCAACTGACTGCCGCCAAACGTACTCCACTCGTGACCGTTTCAACCCAATGAAGTGTAGAAGATGGATAAACGATCATGGCACCTGCCTCTAGTTTGTAGGGTTGTTCGCCTTGAGTGCTGTCGATTACCAGTTCACCCCCCTGATACTCTTCTGGTGAGTTAAGAAACAGCGTAAAGGAGACATCCGATCGCATTAACTGCTGTTGAGAATTCATTAATGCATCGTCAGTGTGAACCCCATAAGCCATTCCAGTTTGGTAGCGGCTAATCAGCATTGGATGAATCCGCTTTGGACGTACCGCCATTTGAAATAACCGATTGCGCTGCAACGCTGCGCTAATCAGCTTGCGAATATCATCCAGTTCTGGTGCATCTTTGGGAAGTTGAGTGTTGTGCTTGACCAGGCTGGCGTGCCAACCTGCTGTTGTTTTGCCATCGACAAACTCAGCTGCTTCAACCATTGACGTAATTTTGCTTAGTTCATCAGGCGTTAAGACATCGCCAATGCATACAATCATGCAACGTTAGATTAGTTGAGAATACTCCCTCTAGCGTATCTTGATACTGGCGATTTGCTAGCAATCTTTGCTTCGCCCACCTACGCTTAATCCACTGTTTTAACCATGCTTTAAAGCAGGAGTTGGGTTCCGCTCTGCTGCACTCAACCTACATCAGAAGATTTGTCAGTCAATCAGTCGCTTCTGCATTCTGCTTGCCGGACCGCAAAGTTAACCAACCGATCGCCAAAATTACAGCGTTAACGATTAGAAAGCCTATATCCCAAGCCAACTCATGGGGACCTGACTTAACATGATGGATTCCTAAAACTTGATGGTCGAGGATGCCTTCAACTACGTTAAATAGTCCAAAACCCAGCACAAAAGCACCGAGAAAAGTTTGCGTGGAAAAAATTACGTTGCCCTGCCTACCTGCCCGCCAAAGCAAAAAAATTCCTGTCAGTGTAATCAGCCAATCTGCCAGATGAAACAGCCCATCTCCAAGTGTATTTAACTCTAACCCCGAAACGGTTGTATCAGTGGCAACACTGCTAAACATGTGATGCCATTGCAGCAGTTGATGCAACACAATGCCGTCAAAAAATCCTGCTTGCCCAATACCCAGGACTATTCCCGCCAAAATGATGGGGCGATGGGTAAGATTCTTCTCCACTGGACTTCCCTGGTCTACGTTCAACACAAGTTTCAAAGGTGCTTAGTTTCATTCCGACAGGCAAGTTGAATTTGACCAACTCTCCAAAGACGTAGATCTTTGAGATTCTCATAAAGTTGTTACTAATTGCAAACTTCCCTCTTCAGTCAGAGGTCCAGCATTGCTCCAACAACCTACGTTTGGAATCACGATTAAATTGACATCGTCGGTTAGTAGGTTAGGGAAACGGTTTAGATGGAATTTGATGTTGTTGTCATTGGGGCAGGTCACAACGGTTTGATTTGTGCGGCCTACTTACTGAAGGCAGGTTATCGAGTGCTGCTGCTGGAAAAACGAGAGTTTCCTGGCGGCGGAGCAACCACAGAAGAGCTACTGCCAGAAGAGGCTCCTGGTTTTCGGTTTAATCCTTGTGCGATCGACCATATCTTTATCCATCTTGGCCCCGTTGTTCAAGAATTAGAGCTGCATCGATACGGGTTAGAGTATCTGTTCTGCGATCCGGTTGTTTTTTGTCCGCATCCAGACGGCAAATACTTTCTGGCTCACCGCTCAGTTGAAAAAACATGCGCTGAAATTGCACGGTATAGCGCTCGTGATGCTCAGAAGTATGCTGAATTTACTGACTTTTGGCAACGTGTAATTGGGATGTTGACTCCTGTTTTTAATGCACCTCCCAAATCCATTGTTAACATTCTGAGTAACTATGACATCGGCAAGATTAAAGACGTATTCTCGCTGGTTGGTTCACCAAACAAAACGTTGGATTTGGTCCGTACCATGTTCACCAGTCCAATGGATGTAATTGATGAGTACTTTGATTCAGAGTTCCTGAAAGCTCCTCTGGCTCGACTAGCGGCTGAACTCAGCACTCCTCCTTCTCAAAAGAACATGGCTATTGGCTCGATCATGATGTCGTTGCGGCATGACCCTGGCATGGCACGACCTAGAGGTGGAACTGGGGCATTAACAGAGGCGTTGATTCGACTGGTGCAAAGCTTGGGCGGTACGATTTTGACCGACCAGCAGGTTAAGCGAATTCTGGTAGATGATGGTCGAGCCGTAGGGGTGCGGCTTGCCAACGGGCAGGAATACCGGGCAAAGCAAGGTGTTATTTCTAGTCTGGATGCAAAACGTACCTTTTTACATTTAATGGATGAGGCGGATGTCAAAGCTGCTGATGCCCAGTTGGGCGATCGCCTCTCTCGTCGTATTGTCAACCACAATGAAGCCATTCTCAAAATTGACTGTGCTTTATCAGAAGCGCCTCGCTTTGAACATCACAATCACCAGGATGAGTACTTGATTGGATCTGTTTTAATTGCAGATTCAGTTAGTCAGGTAGAAGTTGCTCACACTGATCCAAATGTCGGTAAGATTCCGCTCGAAGATCCTTCGATGTATGTGGTGGTGCCAACCATGCTTGACCCCGCAATGGCTCCTCCCGGTAAACACACGTTGTGGATTGAATATTTCGTGCCCTACGAAATTGCTGGAGCGGCAGGTACGGGAATAAAAGGTACGGGCTGGACAGAAGAGCTAAAGAACCAGGTCGCCGATCGCGTCCTTGACAAGCTAGCAGAATATGCTCCCAATGTTAAGAGCAGTATCATTGCGCGTCACATTGAAAGTCCACCAGACCTAGAAGAAAGGTTGGGAATGCTGAAGGGCAACTACTATCATTTGGATATGACTTTCGATCAAATGATGTTTTTCCGTCCGTTGCCAGAACTGGCTAATTACACAACGCCGATTGCAGGCTTATTTCTGACGGGTGCTGGAACTCATCCGGGCGGCTCTGTTTCGGGAATGCCAGGACGCAACTGTGCTAGGGTATTTTTACAACATCAGCGATCGATAACCAAAACGCTAGCTAATGCTGGAACTTCTCTAAAATTGACGGCAAAATCAGTCTTTAACCTGCCCTAAAAATTTGCTTGAAGCCCTTTTCCTTAGAGACTTTTAAGGTGATAAGAGTAAAGTGTTTCGAGATAGCTTGTGAGCGGGAACACAAGCATACTTAACATAGATAAGCGTAAGACACCACCTTTGGATCTAGATTAAACAAAAAGGTGAACTGTACAGTGTAAGGGTAATCAACATAACGTGTAAACACTCTCTATCCTGTTACTTTACTCGTCTGGATGTTCAAGAGAATGTTTGCAAAGCCGCAAAATATTATGGTTTCCGCTCTTAAGGCTCCCAAAATAGGATATTCTCGCAGCAATCAATTAGATATTGCAAACTATGCACAAGCTGAAAAGTATCTAGACAGTCTATTTAAGCAGAATCCTAATCAAGTTCTATCTCTATCTTCACAGGTAGAGTTTTTTCAAAATACGGTGTCTGAAGCAATACTAAAAGCATTTGCTTCTGTATTGTCAGGAGCAGATAGAAAAACACCAGGTTCGCACCTTGCTCATCGATTTTTACAGAGAATTCTGTATCAGATCAACGTTCAGCTTAGTCGTCTTAACGCTGATCATTCACAGTTTCTTACGCACGAATGCAGCACTTACTTACACAGTTTGCGGAACCAGATTGAAAAGGTTTGGCAACGGTGGGAATTAGCTCAGTTTGAGCTTGATGCATTAAAAAAAGTGAGTGTTGAAAAAACACTAAATGAGCGAATTGCAGCGGATTCAAATTCTATTTCGGCTGAAAATGATCGTTTCTTTCGCACTCAAATGACTCAGGCTGGCTATCAACGCTTGCTGGCGATCGCCTCTATAGACGGATTAGCCGCAGTCAGTCATCTTTGTCGTACTCTAAACGCAACCAGTAAAGATCACTCCATACCAACTGAATTCACAAGGTTATTTCTTCAAGAAAATTACCTTGCCCCTTTAAACCGTCAATATTCTACTTATTTCAACAAGATGCTTGCCGCCCTTGGTATGGATACAGAACCAGAAACCTATTTTGATGTGGTTCCGTGGGAAGTGTTTGCTCTGCACAATCAAGCCTTTCTGCTGACCCGAGAAAAAAATTATCTTCTCCAGTATGTAGGTGGATTGCTCTATCTGGAGGTTGCGGTGCCAGCAGCATTTACTCACTATCAAGTAGCTGCCCAGCGTCTCAGGCTCCCATCGGTTGTAATTAACTATTGGGATTTACATACACGGCTTCATACAGAAGATGGTTACCAAATGTTGGATAAGGTTGTCCTACCTGTGGCAAACCAATGTCCTCAACAGGCTTGGGAACTAGTTTTAGGATATGACCAGCAGCGAGCAATGAGTAGACGAGCGGTGGCAGCGATCGCTTCTTCTGTGAGAGCCGCAGAACGAGCAGAACGGGCGATCGCAAAATCCTCCAGAGCAAAAAATTAGGAGTATTCAATTAACCAGGAGTACCAATATGATTCCCTGTTGCACTTACCTCCTGCCAATTCGCAGGGTAAGCGTATCAATGGCGGAGTTAGCGGACTTTGCTAACTACTTTCAACTGTTAGCTGAGGCAGGTTGTGAAGTATTAGTTGTTGATGGTTCACCTCCCGATGTTTTTGCAGAAAATGAGCGGGTATGGGGTAAGCTATGTCGCCATGTTACGGTTGATCCGCAATACCCTTACCTGAATGGAAAGGTGAATGGAATCCACACTGGGGTTGCGCTGACAGACTGTGAGCGCATCATTGTCGGAGACGACGACATTCGCTACACACCCGAAAATGTAGCTCGAATGGTTGCCTTGCTTGAGCAGTATGAACTGGTGCGTCCCCAAAACTATTTCAAACCGCTACCCTGGTGGGGAAGGCTAGAAGCAGCCCGAATGTTGCTCAATCGAGGCATCTTACCAACCGGCGACTATCCCGGAACCTGTGGTTTCAGACGCAGTACGATGCTGCGAGTGGGTCACTACGACGGAGACGTGTTGTTTGACAACGAGGAAATGGTGCGTCACTTTGCCGTAAAAGGAGCAAGTATCGGTTACGCCACAGACTTCTTTATCCAAAAGCTCCCCCCAACCCTGCAAAAATGGTGGGAACAGCGCCCCCGTCAGGCTTACGAAGATTTTGTCATGCGATTTAAGACGACCCTATTTCTAGCACTCATTCCCGTTGGCATTCTGCTGGCGTGGCTTTGGGGTACAAAAGCAGCGTTGGGGTATGGACTGGGAGTGGCGATCGCCTCTATCCTCATCGCGTTTAAAGGACGCAGCGGAGCCGAGCCATTTTTCCCAATTAACATCTGCTTTTTTGCACCACTTTGGGTAGTAGAGCGATCGCTAAGTGTGTACTGGGCAGTTTACTGGTGGCTGGTTCACAAAGGTTATCCCTTTGGTGATAAGGTAATTGCTAAAGGCACAGGGCGAGACTGGATAGCAGGGGCAAGATAAGAAAAATGCAGGTGAGCGATGCCACCTGCATTTTTCTTGCATGTTATAGGTTGTTATGGTTTCAACAAGACTTTGATACAGTTATCTTTTTTATGTTTGAAGATCTCGTAGCCTTGCTTTGCTTCCTCTAGCGGTAAATGATGAGTAAACACAACGGAAGGATCAATTTCTCCCTTCTGAACGCGATCAACCAGCATGGGAATATACTTTTGTCCAAACATCTGTCCCATACGGAAGGTTAGCCCTTTGTTCATCGCAGCACCCATTGGCATCTTGTCAAGGAAGCCTGCATAAACTCCCATGATCGACAGGGTGCCGCCTTTGGCACAGGACACAATCATTTGCCGCAATACGTGGGGGCGATCGGTTTCCAGTCGCACAGACTGCTTGGCTTTGTCATAGAATCCTTCTAAACCCATGCCGTGAGCTTCCATGCCAACAGCATCAACACAGGCATCAGGGCCGCGACCGCCCGTCATTTCCTTGAGTGCTTCCCCTGCGTCTACTTCTTCGTAATTAATCACTTCGGCTTTGCCGAACTCTTGTGCCATTTTCAGTCGCTCAGGGATGCGATCGATCGCAATCACTCTTTCCGCTCCCAACATGTAAGCGCTACGCATCGTGAATAGGCCTACTGGCCCACATCCCCAAACGGCGACGATATCTCCTGGCTGGATGTTACACAAGTCTGCTCCCATAAAACCTGTCGGGAAGGCATCGGAGATTGGCAACAACTGTTCATCGCTAAGTTCTTTAGGAACGGGAATTGCGCCATGATCAGCAAAGGGAACACGCACATATTCTGCCTGCGCGCCTGCATAACCGCCAAACAAGTGAGAATAGCCAAAAATACCCGCAGTGCCAAAACCAAACAACGGTTCTTGCATCCAGCTATTGGGGTTGGAGTTATCACAGAGTGACCACTTTTGATGCTGGCAATAGCGACACTGACCGCAGCCAATGATCGAAGAGACAACGACGCGATCGCCTATTTTCAGCTTCCTGACTTCTGAACCAATCTCGACTACTTCCCCCATAAACTCATGACCGATGATATCTCCTGCTTGCATGGAGGGAATATAGCCATCGTAAATATGTAAATCAGAACCACAAATGGTAGTGGCTGTCACCTTCAGAATGGCATCACGGGGGTTGAGAATCTTAGGATCAGGAACCGTCTCAACTCGAACATCATTGGCACCATGCCAGCATACTGCTTTCATTAGCTCACAGGAGATAAGTTAGATTTTGATACCTGTCAAGGTAACAAGTGCTGATTGAGGCTATCGTCTTCCTTTGGAAGGAGAGTCCTGCCGTATTGTGGTAAAGTGGGCAACGCTCACTGTTTAGCCAGCATCGTAGGTTGAATTGCGCATTCGCTTCACCCAACCTACATTTTCATCAACCCAAGTAACACAAGTAACTTTCATTTATGCATCGTATTGCTGCAACTCCGGGAGGATGGAATCCTGAAACTGAGGGTGTTGTTTTTATCGAACAAAATCCGGCTCCGCTAGTATTTTTAACAGCGGCTGATACAGAGATTCAAACGTTGGCAAAAGCATTACCCCAGCTTCCGTCCGGCTTTCCAGAGTTGCGAGTCAGCAATCTGCTACAGCTTCAGCAGCAGTTGAGTATCGATACTTATGCTGAGGAGGTGTTAACAGAAGCAAAGGTAATTGTCCTGCGCTTACTTGGAGGAAGAGCTTATTGGTCTTACGGGTTGGAAGTGGTGAAACAAACAGTAGAGGAAACTGGAGCCGCTCTGTTTGTTTTACCGGGAGACGATCGCCCCGACCCTGACCTGATTAGCCACTCCACCGTTCCACTCACTGCCGTCAATCAACTCTGGCGCTACCTGATCGAAGGCGGCATCGAAAACACCATTAATGCCTTCAAATTCATCGCAAACACCAGTTTGGGTCAGCACTACGATCTGCGTCCCGCCCAACCTATTCCGCGTGTAGGTTTGTATGAATGGCGACCCCTTGCGAGTATCTCTCCGAGATCGCCCCAACCCCCAACCCCCAACCCCCAAATCGGCATTCTCTTCTACCGAGCCCACTACCTTTCTGGCAACACTGCCCCGATTGATGCCCTCTGTCAAGCATTAGTCGAACGACAATTAGAACCAGTCCCTGTCTTCGTATCTTCCCTACGCGATCCAGATGTGCAAACCGATTTACTCACTCACTTTCAGCCTAAGGATGGGTGTCCAATTCAGGTGTTGCTCAACGCCACCAGTTTTTCATTGGCTCGACTGGATAGTGAAACGCCCAATGTAGACCTGTGGAAACAGTTAGATGTCCCTGTAATCCAAGTCATCCTCAGTGGCGGAACGGTAGAACAGTGGCGATCGCAGACCAGAGGGCTCTCTCCACGAGATGTGGCGATGAATGTGGCATTACCCGAAGTGGATGGACGTATCATTAGTCGTGCCATTTCCTTTAAGACTGTTCAAGTCCGCAACCCAGCCCTAGAAACTGATGTAGTGGGCTATGAACCCGTAGACGATCGCATTCAATTTGTCGCTGACCTGGCTGCAAACTGGGCACATTTGCGTCAAACACCCGTAAGCGATCGCCGAATTGCACTCATTCTGGCAAACTACCCCACCCGTGACGGTCGCCTCGCGAATGGTGTCGGGTTAGATACTCCCGCAAGCTGCATCAAAATTCTCAAAGCTTTAGAACAAGGAGGTTATTCTATTGAAAACATTCCTACATCAGGCGACGAGCTGATTCAACGACTCACTCAAGGCGTCACTAACGACCCTGAAGGACAAGACCTCCGCCAAGTTCATCAAAGCCTTCCTTTGGAAGACTATCAGCACTATTTCGCCACCCTCCCCCAAGCCGTTCAACAAGGCATCAGCGATCGCTGGCACACGCCCAACCCCCAATTTCCTATCCCCGGACTCCAACTCGGCAACATCTTCATCGGCATTCAACCTGCTCGTGGCTACGACCTTGATCCGACGTTAAACTATCACGCACCCGATTTAGAGCCAACTCATGAGTATTTAGCTTTTTATCACTGGCTGCGATCGCACTTTAAAGCACAAGCGATCGCTCACATCGGTAAACACGGCAACCTGGAGTGGCTCCCTGGTAAAGGAGCTGCACTTTCCGAAACCTGTTATCCCGAAGTTGCCTTAGGTGCATTGCCTCACCTTTATCCATTCATTGTGAATGATCCGGGTGAAGGGGCACAGGCAAAACGTCGCGCCCAAGCAGTGATTCTCGATCACCTCACGCCGCCGATGACCCGCGCCGAATTATATGGCGCTTTGCAACAGCTAGAAGGCTTGATTGATGAATATTATGAAGCGCAGAGCCTTGACCCAACTCGCTTAGCTGTAATTAGCGATCGCATCACCACACTGGTTATTCAGGAAAACCTACATCAAGATTTGGGAGTACAAAATGACAACCTGGAAACGATCGATCAGTCCCAACTAAAAACCTTTATCTCAGAATTTATCACGCGTGCTGATGGCTATCTGTGTGAACTCAAAGAAGCCCAAATTCGTGACGGTCTACACATTTTTGGCAAATGTCCTCAGGGGCGACAACTGCGAGATTTAGTTGTAGCGATCGCTCGTCACCCAGGACAAGGCAGATTAGGGTTGACTCGTGCGATCGCTCAACGCTGGCAGCTCGACTTTGACCCCCTCACCGCCAACCCTGCTGACTCCCTCTCATCTTTAGGAACTGATTTTTGGAACGCGATGTGTTCAAAAAATTCATCCTCTCAATCCCCTACGCATCGCACTGTTGGTGACGCAATCGAACAGCTTGAGCAGCTCGCCGCTAGCCTGGTTGAATCCCTTCTAACTCCTGACGTTGATCGATCTGAAGATGTTTTTGAGCGTGAAATCGAAGACTTCACGCTCAAAAACACTGCTTCGTTAAGCAATATTCCCGACCTCCACTGGATCGTCACTCACCTTCTCCCCAGCCTCCAACAAACCGAACAAGAAATCACTCACTTCCTGCATGGACTAGATGGGCGTTATGTTCCTAGTGGAGCCTCTGGCGCACCCACTCGTGGCCGCCCTGAAGTACTCCCGACCGGACGCAACTTTTACTCCGTAGACATTCGTGCCATTCCCACCGAAAGCGCCTGGGATGTGGGACGCAAAGCGGCTGAAGCACTGATAGAACAGTACACTCAGGAACATGGTGATTACCCCAAAACACTAGCGTTATCAATTTGGGGAACTTCCACGATGCGAACGGGGGGAGATGATCTGGCAGAAGCACTGGCGCTGTTAGGAGTTCAGCCTGTTTGGGATGGGTCAGCCCGCCGAGTCGTAGACTTTGAGGTTTTGCCGTTATCCGTCTTGGATCGTCCCCGTGTGGATGTCACTTTGCGGATCTCAGGTTTCTTCCGCGATGCCTTTCCTAATTTAATCGACCTGTTTGACCAGGCTGTCAAAGCAGTTGCAGCACTCAATGAACCTCCTGAGCAAAATCCACTGGCAGCCCAGGTACAGCAAGAAGTAGAAACCTGGCAGACAGCCGGATTGACCCAGGAGCAAGCAGAACGGCGATCGCACTATCGCATCTTCGGCTCAAAACCGGGTGCTTACGGAGCCGGACTACAGGGACTGATCGAATCGCAAAACTGGACAGACGACCAGGATCTCGCCTGTGCCTATATTAACTGGAGCAGCTACGCCTACACCGGACAGGGAGAAGCCCGAACCGATCCAGAAGCCTTCAAACAGCGGCTACAACAGCTTCAGGTCGTGTTGCACAATCAGGATAACCGCGAACATGATTTACTCGACTCTGATGATTATTACCAGTTTCAGGGTGGTTTGACTGCTGCGGTGCGATCGCTCACTGGCGCAAATCCCACTACTTATTTTGGCGATCACTCCCTGCCCGAAAATCCGAAAATTCGTAAACTTCAGCAGGAAATTGCCAAAGTTTACCGTTCTCGTGTGGTGAATCCTAAATGGATTGCGGGTGTGATGCGTCACGGTTACAAAGGTGCTTTTGAGATGGCTGCAACGGTGGACTACCTGTTTGCCTATGATGCAACCACTCACTGCGTTGAAGACCACATGTATCAGGGTGTTGCTCAGGCTTACTTGTTTGACCCTGAAGTTCAACAGTTCGTTCAGCAAAAGAACCCTTGGGCTTTACGCGATATGGCAGAACGACTGCTAGAAGCGAATCAGCGAGGACTATGGCAGAACGTTTCAGATAAAACGCTGGATGAACTGAAGGCGATCGCCCTTCAAGCTGAAGCAGTAATTGAAAGCAATACGGATAACCAGTTTCGTTAATTCCTCAAAAGTTTAGAGCGTTGCAGTAGCAATTTCAGCAAGATCTGCACAGGCGGAGCAATTCTGGTTAAGCATTGGTGAGGGGCGAGCGCTACACTCATCACATTCCCACCTGGAGAACATTTGGTATTGCTGATCTGATGCATGAATTTCGTAAGGGCGTTTCGCGAAACGCCCTTACAAGAGAATGGATACCTGTGAATCATCTTTAGCAACGCCAACAATTTACCCCAACATTTAGGTTTTCTCTGTGGGGATGATTCATCATGTCAAGAAGGAGTATTCAATGACAACAGTTGAAACCAATGAGAGCTTACTCAAACCTGATGCAACGCAAAAGAAAAAATCTTTCAAACTAAGCCTTCAACAAAAGAATTGGATTTTATCCTTTCACATTGGCTTTGCGGCACTGTGGACGGGCGCAGTTCTCAGTATGTTTCTAATTTCGCTAAGAAACCAGAACACTGTGAACTCAGACATTCTCTTTGCACTAAACTCGGCAATTAACCTTCTCGATGATGTGATTGTGATTCCTGCGGCAATTGGTTCAGTGGTGACCGCGACCCTCCTTTGCTGGCAAACTAACTATGGCTTTTTCAAATTCTACTGGGTAATCACCAAGTGGATTTTGACGACTGGTTTGATGATTTTTGGCACTTTTTGGCTATTCCCCTGGGGCAATAAGGCTGAAGAAATCGCACTCTTAGAGGGATTGAATGCATTTCAGAATTCTGTTTACGTGTTTGATGCAAAAGGAGTTTTAGTTGGATCAGCAATTCAAATCTCATTTCTGTTCGTGATCATTGCAATCTCTACAGTGAAGCCTTGGGGAAGACGAATTGCTAAATCTAAAGAAACACAAGAGTAATACTATCAAATCCGTTTAATTTGCCCTCTGACTTGCTGAGCAATCTCGTCTAATGCAGCGATCGCATCCACCGATTCTAATCGATTGCGATCGCCTTCCTCTTTTTTCTTCCCGTAGAGGAAGGAAAACCATTTATACTCAAATTCTTCCCTCAACTAGCAAGAAGGGTAGAGATTGATTATGCTTTCGGTTGCCGTCTTCGTTTTTGTCGGTTGGATTATATCGGTTTGCCTGCACGAATTCGGTCATGCCCTTGTAGCCTATTGGGGCGGCGATATCTCAGTCAAAGATAAGGGATATTTGACCCTCAACCCGCTGAAATATACTCATCTCTCCTACAGTTTGGTCTTACCCCTCGTATTCTTGCTGATCGGTGGCATTCCCTTACCCGGAGCAGCAATCTACATTGATGTGAAGCGATTGCGGAGCCGTGCCTGGGAAAGTGCCGTTTCCTTCGCAGGTCCGGCTGCCAGTGTCCTGGTCACCTTACTGCTAGCCCTTCCATTTTTTCTAGGACTCGCTCCCGCTGTGCCCAACCACTGGATCTGGGAGGCACTGGCATTTCTGATTCTCCTTCAGGTGGCGGGGGTATTTCTCAACCTGCTGCCTATCCCACCCCTAGATGGATATGGCATTATCGAACCCTGGCTCCCTGCTAATGTGCGATCGCAGATCAATGGTTGGAGCCGCTATGGAATCTTTGTCGTCTTTGGTTTATTGTGGTTTAGCCCAGAGGCAAATCGGGCATTTTGGCAGACCGTCGAAACCGTTAGCACTTTCTTAGGTGTACCAATGGAGCTGGCTTGGACGGGCTATGACCTATTCAACCAATGGGCAGCAGCCATGCTGGTCAGCTTAATTGTGATTGGGGTAGTGGTGCAACGAGTGATACCAAAACCCCTCCAGCACTGGCAAGAACAGGGCTATCAACGCTTGGAGCAGCAGCACTATGAAGCGGCGATCGCCGCTTTTGACCAAGCGATTCGCAAATCTCCCACCTCTGCTGAAGCCTGGTATCACCGGGGCAATGCTTTAAGGGGGCTACAACGTTATGAAGAGGCGATCGATGCCTACGACCACACAATTCAACACCAGCCAAACTACCAGGTCTGGTACATGAAGGGAAACACATTAGCGGATCTGGGGCAGTATGAGGAAGCGATCGATGCCTATGATCACGCGATTCAACATCAACCTGATTCGCTCAATTTGGGGTCACTGCGCGGACAACTGTTGACCCAACTCCAGCGGCATGAGGAAGCACTCACCACTTACGATCGCCTGCTGCAATTCCACTCTGATCACCCTCACACCTGGATTCGAAGGGGAAATGTTTTGCGTCACTTAGAGCGGTATGAAGAAGCGATCGCTGCCTATGATCGGGCGATCGCCCTTCATCCCAATGAATACCTCCCCTGGCTCAATCGCGGCTTGGCTTTAGGGCAACTCCAGCGCTACGAAGAGGAGTTAACTGCTTATCAAACCGCAAAGGAACTGGCTCCTGACGAGGCGGCAATTGGGTATGCCCTCAGCCAGGTCTTGTTTGACTTGAGCCGCTATGAAGAGGCGATCGCCACCATTGACAAGACAATCTATTCGAATCCTGACCTTTATCAGTCCTGGTATTTGCGAGGACTCATTTTATTCCATCTGATGCAACCCGAACGGGCGTTAGCTGCTCTTGATCAAGCCATTCAAATTCAGAGCAATGACGCTGATCTGTGGATCGAGCGGAGCAAAGTTTTACACGCTTTGGAACAACATGAGGAGGCGATCGCCAGCTACAATCATGCGCTTCACCTTTCCTCAAAGATAGAGATTGACTAACTCCACTGAGAGAAGATTTAATTCTGCAATGCGACTTTGACGGAATGAGTTCTTACAAAAATAGGAACTCCTGCTGTTCAGCTACACCACCGTTCTGCAATATGAGTATAGATTTCAGCTGCTTCCTCAATTTTTGAAACGTAGCAAAACTCATTGGTTTTATGAGCCATTGTAGGTTCTCCAGGGCCCAAGATCACAGTGGGTGGATGACCAAACGCAGGGGTGAATACAGACGCATCCGTAAAGTAAGAAGCTCCTTTAGCAACTGGGGCAGTATCCAGATAGGGTTTAGTAATCTCAAAGATGGTTTGTATCCAGTCGTGAGAGGGTTCTGTTGCAACACTTTGAGCTTGATTAAGGCAAGTAATTTCAACCTCTTCACCTAAAAGCATTTGGAGTTGCTGTTGAATAGCTTGGTGATCCTGTCCTGGAATGGTGCGAATATCGACTCCAATCGTGGTCTCATCGGGAACTGAGTTAATGTTTTGCCCACCAGTAATGGTTCCGACGTTTAAAGTTGGTTTTCCTAAGAAGGGATGAGGCTCAATGCCAAATTCAAAGGACTGTAGTTTGAGAATCACCTGAGCCGCCTTGTAAATGGCGTTGTCTCCCAGTTCTGGCATGGAAGCGTGAGCCGTAATTCCTTTAGTGCGAATGGCAAAGCGAACGGCTCCTTTATGTCCAATCCAGGGGTAGTTGGTGCTGGGTTCACCCACAATCACGGTGCCTGCTTCACCCAGGACATTTCCTAGCCCTGCCAGGTGATACGCGCCTTCGCAACAAGTTTCTTCCCCTGCCGTCAAAATTAATTTCATTCCTGCTTTTCTGCCGGGCTGCTGGGCAAAACGGGAAGCGGCAATGACCATAGCAGCAATGCCAGCCTTCATATCTGAAGATCCTCTGCCGTAGAGTTTGTTTGCTTCGGTTTCACCTGCAAAGGGATCTTTTTCCCATGTGGTTGCTCCGAGCGGCACAGTGTCGATGTGTCCGGTAAAGCAAATGGGTAATTGCTCTTTTTCCCCGTTGAGGTGAGCGACAACAGTGGTGCGATCGCGCGCAAATTCATAACAGCAGGTTTGAAAACCGATGTCTTCCAGCACCTTAGCCAGATATTTGGCGCAATCTCGCTCCTGTCCAGGTGGATTGGTGGTATTAAAGGACAGCAGTTGGCGGGTGAGGGTGAGAGACGTTAGGTTGGTCATTAATTTTGATAAAGTCCGTATAGGGTTCAATCCCGTCTGCATAGCCAGGCGATCGCCCTAACACCAGTATCTTTGCCAGGAATCGTAAATAGAAATAGGTTTACGAGTTTAAAGCCTGATTGACGAGCTTGAAATCAAGTTTTACTCCGCTCAACCTTAAAAAACGTGAGAGGATTGCCATTTACGATTCTCTCTTCTACTTCTTTCATACCGATTCTCTCTGCAACTCTGCGAGATTCTAGATTTGGGCGATCGCAGCTTGCCACAAGATACTGATAGCCAAGTTCGTCAAAACAACACTCCAGAATCCTGGCTGCGGCTTCGGTTGCATAGCCTTTCTTAGTTGCCTGAGGCAGCAAAGCATAAACCAGTTGGGGCTGCTCCTCCTCAAAGAAGTACCACAAACCCGTCATTCCAATAATTTCCTCATTATCTCTAGTTCTGATTAGCCAAAGCCCAAAGTTTTTCTCGTTAAAGAGCTTTTGACTCTCACTCAACATTTCCTCAACCTGCTGCAAAGACCAGTCTTCGTCATCACACAAATACCTTCTCACATACGGGTCAATAAAGATTTTGTGGAGGACATCAAGCTCTTCTTCTAAAACGGGACTCAGTTGCAATCTCTGAGTCTCAAATACTGGGTTGATCATCCCTTTGCCTGAGTCAACGGCTGGAAACTAGTATTGTCTAAAAATTCGTACTTCAATTCTTACTTTAAAGCTCTACCGAGTTAGGGGTGCATCCAAGAGGGACAGAGTTATGATGTTGTTTGTAGTGTAGGCATCCATTTGACCTTTTGGTGGACATGGCGATCGCACTTCACTGTGAGGATCAAAGCTGCCTACGGTTTGTAGGACTCAATCTATGCGGTTACGATTTAGCCAACTCCTGATTAGCCTTGGAAGTTTTGGATTTGTACTGGGTTTGGGAATGCTGCCCGCACAGGCTCAAGTCTCAAATGGACAAGTTGCGGCGTTGGTCGAAGCGTTGCGCCAGGCATCCCCCCAAACGGGCAACGCCAATGACGGTTTATATAGTGACTGGCAAATCATGGGAGCCAATATTCCCCGTTGGTCAAGGTCGTGTTTGGGCAGAGAGCTAACTCCAGCCCAGTTTGAAGCTGACCCCAATGCTGCCCGAAGTGTCGTCACCTGCGTCATCCGTGACGTGCTGCAAGATGAATATCGTGCCAGCAATAATAACGAACTGCTGGCGGTGCGGCGATCTGCCGCCTGGTGGATGCGGGGCGACCCAGAACAATATAACAGCGCCGAAATTTCAGACTACGTGCAGCGAGTCGTAACTGCTTATCAACAGCAAGAAGGACGGGCTGCGGCTGCACCCACTACACCTGCTCAGCCTGCAACGCCACAACAGCGTGCTCCTCAGGACTCTGACTACGATCGCTACATGCGAGCAGGCTATGCTGCAACGCAAGCGAGAGAGTTTGGGACGGCGTTGCTCTATTTCAGAAGGGCTTTGGACGAACGACCGGATGATTCTTACGCCGAGCAAGCAATCGAAAACGTCGAAGATTATCAAGATTCTCGTGCTCAATAGCAATTAGCAATTCATTTTGGTTCACTCATTCACTGAAAATATGAAACGGTTATTGATTGGTTTGACCGCCCTGTGTGCAGTAGTTTCCTTTGCCCCTGTTGCCCTGGCTGTAGAAGATTGGGTTGAGGTTACAGAGAATGAGGTGGGCGATCGCTTTCTGGTCGATCGCAACTCCATCGAAAACCGAGAAGGCGTCATCTGGTATTGGGAATATCGAGACTTTCAGGAACCCAACAACGCCTTTATCGGAGTTGAGCTAGAACAGCCCGTTTATGGCACACTGGTTTACCGTTCGGTAGATTGCACCAGCCTGGTATCACGGCTCAGACGCATTACCGTTCATGGCAGAGGTAGACAGGTGATTCACCGTGCCGTTTATGATGACAATGGGCGACTAGCGCAACCCATGCGGGGCAGCAGTTCCGCAGAGGTGTTGCAATTCGTCTGTGATCAGGATCAGGCAGATGAAGCAAATGCAACGGATGAGAGCAACTAAAGGGTAATGAACGCGCTAGTAGGCAAATTGCTGCAAGACGGCAAATATACTCTGGAGCAGCCTTTAGGACAGGGTGGGTTTGGCATCACCTTCAAGGCTGTGCATCGAGACTTGGGGCAAGCGGTGGTGATCAAAACCCTGACTCCAGCCAGCCATCAGATCCCGCAGTTTGCCGAACTAGAGCGACAATTTCGCGATGAGGCGCGGCGGTTAGCGATGTGTGTTCATCCCAATATTGTGCGGGTGAATGACTTTTTTACCGAAGAGGGCATCCCTTATCTGGTAATGGACTACATTCCCGGTCAAACGTTGGAAGAAGTCGTCTTTCCTGATCATTCATTACCAGAGGCGATCGCCATTCACTACATTCGCCAGATTGGAGCCGCCTTACAGGTGGTTCACCAAAATGGTTTGCTGCACCGGGACGTAAAGCCGCAAAACATCATTTTACGCCAGGGTACTCAAGAGGTGGTGCTAATTGACTTTGGCATTGCCCGCGAGTTTACCCCCGGCACCACTCAGACGCATACCAGTTTGGTGTCGGTCGGCTACGCGCCAATTGAGCAGTATATGTCGCAGGAAAAACGCACTCCTGCCACCGATGTTTATGGTTTGGCAGCGACGCTATACGCCTTGCTCACCGCAACTGTGCCGATCGCCTCAGTTTTGAGAACCCGCCAAACCCTGCCAGCACCCCGTGAGCTGCAACCTCAAATTAGTCCCGCCGTCAGTCAGGCTGTCTTACGCGGCATGGCAGTCGAGGTGCAATATCGTCCAGCAACCGTCGCAGAATGGCTAACGTTGCTGCCAACTTCCTCAGCTATTGGGATGGCTGCAGGGGCAAACGGAGCTATTCCCAATCCAGATATTCCCCCTTCCCTGACGACCGCAGCAACCGTAGCAGTCGCTCCTCGCCAGGTGAATCGGGCTGTCCCGGCTCCTGGTGCAGCTACAGTTGGCCCCGCTAAAAGAACGGTCGGAACTCCTGCCAAAACGGCGGCAGCTATTCCCCCAGTTCAAAAACCTCAACGCTCAAACCGAATGGCACCTCTGCTGTTAGTCGGAGTGGCGATCGCCGCTGCCATCGTTGGCGGAGTCAGTGCAATTGTGACGCGATCGCCCCAGACTGCCCAGGCTCCAGAGCCAACCCCCACCGAAACCCCGATAGACTTTTCTCCACCCGAACCAACCGAACTGTCACCCACCCCAGAAGCTTCTCCTTCACCAGAACCTGAGCCAGAGCCAGAACCACCCATCGCAGAGACTCCAGAACCCAGCCCAGAACCTTCACCGTCACAAAGTCAGCAAGGAACTGCCGCTGCATTATCCGACCGCAGCGTTCCTGGATTCGCCACAGGCACATCTATATCTGAGGTGCAGAGTTTACTCGGTGAGCCAACTCGTTCTAGAGACGGCTACTGGCCCAACACACGCTCTGACCTATACGAACTGGTGCCCAACCAAGTCACCCTTGCCTACATCTACGACAAAAGCACCGATCGCATTCGCCAAACCGAAGCCTCCTTTGCCCAATCCGTCGATCCGCTGATGATGCGGGTGACGCTAAACGGAATGCTCAATGGCAGATCGACCGAAGAAATTGAGCAAGCCCTAAGCCAAATTCGCGATCGCCAACGCAACGATTATTCCTTCACCTCTGGCAACCTAGAAGGCGTAATTGAACGTAATGATAGCGATCGGATCTACATTGGCATCTGGGAAGAAGATTTGCACTAACCGATAGGATTGAAATAGCGGTGAGCCATTCTATTAGGAAACAAGCCATACCTGTTGAATCTTTTGAACAAATCTGTAACGATCAGCCTCTGCTAATATTAATTGATGACCTATGGGGACATGGAGGTGGTATGTTCCACTGGTTTGCCCCAACTCCTATAACTAGCTTTGGGTATATTCCAAATCCAATAGAAGAACTCAAACGGGAATACCAGGAATACGGAACAACAGAGAATTTCTTGAATGGAATCTTTAAATCTGAGGATGAACTTGAGTCCTATTGCATTCTCTTAGAACGATTTTTAGAGCAATTGAAGGCAAGCGATCCATCTCTTGTTCATCGAAATATCTTTTTTGATGGGCGAATAGGCGAACAGATTTATAAATCCCTAAAGCAAGAGCTAAAAATAAAGTTTCCAAACCTAGACGCTGAATTTGCTCGCCGAGTTGTTTGGGAAGGGGAACAGATTAAGCCAGGTTTAGAATTGCTTTACCTCAACTCAGATCAGGTGAAGGCGATCGCCCAAGTTCTACACCAAGTTGAAGTGAATGAACTGCTGCAGCATTCCGATACTTTGCAGGATCATCCAGTTTTTTTAGAAGAGTTTTGCAGAACCATTCAGGAGTTTAAAACCTGCTTTAAAGAAGCGGCAGATCGAGGACAGCTTATTCTTACTAAAGTGATTTAATAGCGATCCAATTCTTTAACTAACGTTCGTCACCTTGTAGATCAGGTTCAGGACGCAGATAAACGATGTTCCTTCCTCTGGGTGCGGCGATCGCAGAAGAAAAGTTGACTAAATACTTGTTAGTGCCTTTGCCCAAAGACGATAAATCAAAATTTCTTCAACAAGCAGGGTACACCTTAGAAAATTGGCAGCAGAAGCTGATTTGCGATCGCAGATTTTGACACAACCTGCCGAATTCCTAGAAGAAACGCCTTACGGTAGCAAGTACGCAATTAAGGCAACTTTGAAAGGGGTCAATGGATTAGAACTCGAAATTATCACAATCTGGATGTTGACCGATCAACAAGCGAAGTTTGTTACATTAGTTCCTAACCGCTACATCGATCAGGAGTAGGCTGATGAAAGCGAAATTTCCTTTGTTTTCTGAAGTAGTTCTGCTTCAAGACCTACCCATGTACAACCTGAAGCGAGGTGAAACCGCTACGGTAGTGGAACACTATCCTATGTCTAGTTCCCAGGAGGATGGATATAGCCTTGAGGGATTCAGTGTACCTAATGTAACCGTTGAAGTCTCTGCCTCCCAAATTACTTCTCTGCAAAAATGGCAAAAGGAGATGGAGATTCTGAAGAAACTCGACCAACTAAGTGTTGAAACGCTGATTGATTTAGAAGCTTATATTGAAGAGTTGTTGACCCAAGCAGTTAACGATCAAGTTCAAGCATCTCAGTCATGCTAACGCTTCAACCATCATTTTAGGAAACCGCTACCACTTCTCCTCAGTTTAGATTTGCTACCAAACTACAATGCTGTATTGCTCAAATTCCTTATAGAATTGCAAGCATCCCAACACCTAACTCCTATGTCTTGCCAACATCTCGGTCAAATCACCCCGGACAACCTAATTCCGAAAGCTAACTATCCAATGTTTCGGTGTGAAGAATGCATTCGGACCAACGATCGCTGGGTACATCTGCGAATTTGCCAGAGCTGCGGCAAGATGCTGTGCTGTGACTCTTCTAAAAATCAACACGCCCGTCGTCACTACGAGGAGACTGGGCATCCCATCATTAGTTCAGCAGAACTGGGAGAGCAGTGGCTCTGGTGTTTTGTCGATAAGCAAATGCAGCAATATTGATACATCGCAGCCCTCAATCAGTTGTAAGATGAGCGGGTTGTGATTTGGCTGCACGGATGAGTGCGATCGCCTCTCAGTTTGAGAAAATTGTCGGTTCAGTTGGGGTTTCTACCTGGGAAAGTTTGAACTCCGAGCAGCAGGTTCAATTTAGTGCAGCTCTGGTTCCTGGGACTCAAATCGACTCTGTTATTTATCCTGCGACTCCAGCAGAGCTAGCAGAAGTGATGACCTGTGCCAGCCAAAATCGTTGGCGTGTTTTGCCCTGCGGCTCTGGCACCAAATTGCACTGGGGCGGATTGGCAGAAGGCGTTCAGATAGTGGTAAGTACAGCGAAACTGAACCGTTTGATCGATCATGCGGTAGGGGATCTCACTGTTACAGCGGAAGCGGGAATGCGGTTTGCAGAGCTTCAGGCGGCGCTGGCGAAGGTGGGGCAATTTTTGGCGATCGCCCCCACCTATTCCGATCGGGCGACCTTGGGAGGAATTGTTGCCACTGCCGACACGGGTGCCTTGCGCCAACGCTATGGTGGCATTCGAGATATGCTGATCGGGCTTTCCTTTGTGCGATCGGATGGGCAAATTGCTAAGGCAGGTGGGCGAGTTGTGAAAAACGTCGCAGGCTATGACCTGATGAAGCTGTTCACCGGGTCTTATGGGACATTGGGAATCATCAATCAGGTGACATTTCGGGTATATCCGCTGTCAACTGCCTCTCAAACGGTCATTCTTACGGGAACGCCAGATGCGATCGCCCAGGCAACCCAAACGCTATTAGCTTCAGCCCTGACTCCTACAGCGATCGAGCTACTTTCTGACAGTACTGTTGCTCAGCTACAGCTAGGTCAGGGCATGGGATTGGTCAGCCGCTTTCAAGGAATTGCGGTCAGCGTCGAACAGCAAGCGGCCAAACTTCTAGAAGTGGGTCAAGCGTTAGACTTAAAGGGCGAAGAGTTGACCGATGATGATGAGTCCAATTTATGGCACAAATTACCAGAAAGATTTGAAGATACTGCTGCTGAACCCGTGATTATTTGCAAGATAGGAATATTGCCCACCAACGCAGTCGCAACTTTAGCAAAAGTGAGTGAAATCAGGCAGAGTGAAATGACCGAGGCGATCGCCACGATTCATGCAAGTAGCGGCTTAGGCAAACTTAAAATGAGTGGGGACGCGACTCCTGAAACGCTGCTCAAAATTCGCCAACTTTGTGAGTCTCAGGGTGGTTTTCTCACGGTGCTATCGGCTCCACAATCGCTCAAACAGCAGTTTGACGTTTGGGGCTATTCAGGCAATGCGTTGGAGTGGATGCAGAAATTAAAACAACAGTTTGATCCACAAGATTTGCTCAGTCCCCATCGTTTTATCCGCAACATTTGAGGGGTGCGATCGCCAAATGAACACTTCAGACACAACCAAACCTGCTGATCAATTCAATCAAAACCTGGACAATCAAAACCTGGACTCCTTTCCCAGCTTTGATGCCAAACATCCGCCCGACCAAAAACTGGTTGATGCCTGTGTCCACTGCGGCTTTTGCTTGACGACCTGTCCCAGCTACCGAGTGATTGGCAAGGAAATGGATTCGCCTAGAGGACGAATCTATTTAATGAATGCCATTAATCATCACGAAGCGCCGCTGTCTACCGCGACTTCACAACACTTTGACTCTTGTCTAGGCTGTCTCGCCTGCACCACAGCCTGTCCATCCGGAGTGCAGTATGACCAGTTGATTGCTGCGACTCGTCCCCAGGTTGAGCGAAATGTTCCTCGTTCACTGGGCGATCGCCTCTTCCGCCAACTCATCTTTTCCCTCTTCCCCTACCCTAATCGCCTGCGGTGGTTGCTGGTGCCGCTATTTGTTTACCAGAAGCTAGGACTGCCAAAGCTAGTGCGTTCTACCGGATTGCTCCAGCGGTTCTTGCCACGACTCGCTGCAATGGAATCTTTGTTGCCTAATGTCACTGCTGAATCCTTTCAAGATACGCTTCCGACTGTAATTCCAGCGCAGGGAGAGCAGCGCTATCGAGTGGGAATGATTTTGGGTTGTGTACAGCGATTATTCTTCTCAGAAGTGAATGAAGCGACTGCCAGAGTCCTCAGTGCTAATGGCTGTGAGGTGGTCATTCCCAAATCTCAGGGCTGCTGTGCAGCACTGCCCCAACACCAGGGACAGGAAGAACAGGCACAGGCGATCGCCCGCCAGATGATCGACAGCTTTGAAGGCACAGACGTAGATGCAATCATTATTAATGCCGCAGGCTGTGGACACACATTGAAGGAATACGGTCACATCCTTCAAGATGACCCTGACTACCGTGAGAAAGCGCATGAATTTGCCAGCAAAGTGAAGGACGTTCAGGAGTTTTTGGGAGCGATCGGACTCACCGCCAAACTTTCTCCCCTCACTGACGCACCTTTAACGCTTGTTTATCAGGATGCTTGCCACCTGCTGCACGGGCAAAAGATCAGCCTGCAACCGCGTCAGCTTCTCCGTCAAATCCCGAATGTGCAGCTTCGAGAACCGATGGATGCGGCTCTTTGCTGCGGCAGTGCAGGCGTTTACAACATGCTGCAACCCGAAGTTGCAGACGAGTTAGGGCAGCAAAAGGTACAAAATTTACTCAACACAGGCGCGACGCTAATCGCTTCCTCTAACCCCGGCTGCTCATTGCAAATTCAAAAGCACCTCCAGCTTCAAGGCAAAACCGTGCCGCTGATGCATCCAATTCGCCTGCTAGATTACTCGATCCGTGGCGTGAAACTAGAGCAACTTTGAATCCTCGGCATCCGGGATTGCTAAGGCTAACTGATAAATTTGACGACGGGACAAGGACGTTTTTTGAGCAAGCTGTCGGCTGGCTTGCGATCGCGACAATCCCTGACTCAACAAGTGCTGCAATTCTGCTCTCAGGGCTGACTCTGACAACAGTGGCTCTGCCAGTTCGTTTCCGGCAATCACCAGGGTGAATTCCCCTTGAGGTTCTCGATCGCTGTAGTGGGCGATCGCCTCCTCCAAACTGCCGCGCCACACTTCCTCATGCAGTTTGGTCAATTCCCGTCCCAGAGCGATCGCTCGGTCGGTTCCCAACACCTCTGCCAGATCCTTCAGGGTTTGCCGCAAGCGATGGGGAGATTCGTACAGAATCAGCGTTCTAGCCTCGGTCTGCAAAGCTTCCAGGCGATCGCGTCGTTCCTGTCCTTTGGCGGGCAAAAAGCCTTCAAAAATAAAGCGATCGGTCGCTAAACCCGACACGCTAAGCGCTGTCACTCCTGCACTGGCTCCCGGAATAGGCACCACTACAATTCCCTCATCAGCACAGGCTTTCACCAGTTCGTATCCGGGGTCGGAAATTCCTGGCATTCCGGCATCGGTCACGAGGGCGATCGCCTTGCCCTGACGCAGCCGCTCTAGCAGTTCGGGCAAACGGCTGTGGCGATTGTGGTCGTGATAGCTGACCTGCGGGGTAGAAATTTGAAAATGCTGGAGCAGTTTTCCGGTGTGGCGAGTGTCTTCGGCAGCGATCGCATCCACCGTTTGCAAAATCCGCACTGCCCGGAAGGTCATATCTTCCAGGTTGCCGATCGGGGTTCCTACTACATATAGAGTGCCATGCATGTAGGCATCGTAGCTCAGAGTGAGAATGAGAAACGCTGAAAACTGCTTAATCTCTCAGTATTTCTAGCGATCTGACGCTTGCTAAAAGCTAAAATCGCGAATCTCTGTTCTCAAAACTTGTAAAAGTACCTGTTTAAGTAAAGTTTTATTTACTGAGAAGATACTGATTTCGCTGAGCCTTGTTGTTGCCTTGTTGAAGCTTTCAACAAGGCAAAGCTCCGCTGCGCGGTTTTAAAGATTTGCTAACCATAATGTTTATACGTGGAACTTGGCTGAACGGTTTTAAAAATTTGAAAATTCTTTTCCTTACATTGCTTAAAAAATAGCTTCATCAGAGTGCCGCTGACCTTAAAACCCTTTGTCAGTCTCCACAATTGCTTGCGTTCTTGGCTCTTCTTTAATTCACATTTACCTGTAAACCACTCCAAATCATGGTCACTACCAGTTCTGAATTCGCCGCTGTTTCTGCATCTGTTCGTTCTCAGGTTTATTTAAGAGGTTCGACCAACATCCATCCTTCAGTCAACAGCAAAGTGAAGCGATGTATCGATATTTTGGGAGCAACGATAGGGCTGATTTTGACTGCGCTAGTGGTTATGCCCATTACGATCGCCATCCAGATTGACAGCCCAGGACCCGTTTTCTACAGCCAAACTCGCTGTGGGCATCGTGGTCGCTACTTCAAAATTTGGAAATTTCGCTCAATGGTCGTGAATGCTGAAGCACTCAAACAGCAGGTCACAAATCAGGCAAACGGTCACGTCTTTAAGAATGACAACGATCCTCGGATTACAAGAGTGGGTCAATTTCTGCGACGTACTAGTCTGGATGAACTGCCGCAGTTTTGGAATGTGCTACAGGGCGACATGAGCCTAGTGGGCACTCGTCCGCCTACAGTAAACGAAGTTAAACAGTACAGCAAGCATCACTGGAGACGGCTCGAAGTTAAGCCTGGTATTACGGGCGAATGGCAGGTCAATGGTCGCTCTCAAATCATCGACTTTGAAGCTATTGTGCAGCTTGACCTGAGATATCTTCATCGCTGGTCAGTAATGTATGACCTTTTTTTGATTGGCAAGACGATTTGGGTGGTTTTGTCGAAACAGGGAGCCTGTTAAATCCTTAGAAGAATCACAATCAATAGACCTTTTGCGTGAATGGTAGCGCGGCTCCGCCGCGCTACCATTCACGCTTTAAAAAGCGATTCATAGAGGTTTATTTAAATGACCTAAATTTTGATTTAGCTGTAGCTTAGTTCAAGCGTATTCGGTTCAAGGGTAGAATCCTCAAAAGTTGAGGGGGGTTATCATCTCAAGATGGACTCTCTCAACTTTCTTGCGTCTTCTTATACCTACTCACAATCTGGTAGCTTTATCGGCTCCACTCTTCCTCGTGATTTCCCTATTTCCCCCACTGCAATTGTTGGCGATCGCCCCTGCCTGGTTCTCCTACGCCTTTCTAACTCATCCGCTCATGGGTCAGGTTCAGCCGTTTTTAGGAGATGTTCGACTTGATTTGGCAGCTCTGGTTGTGATGCTGGCCCTTTCTGCCTGCTTTTCTGGGTCAGAAACCGCTATTACGGCCCTGGACAATCTGAAACTGAGAGCACTGATCAAAGAACAGGGTGATCCCGGTGGAATGTTTACCCTGGTGCTAGAAAATCGGGCTCGGTTCATCACCACACTCCTGATCGGCAACAATCTGGTTAATAATACTTCGGCTATTCTTACCAGTAATCTTTTCACGATCTGGTTTGGCAATGCAGCAGTGGGGATCGCTACAGGTGTAATCACGCTGCTAGTCCTGATATTTGGCGAGATTACGCCCAAGTCGCTGGCAATCAACAACGTCATGCCGATTTTTAGGGTGGTGGTACGCCCAATCTATTGGCTGTCTAGAGTGCTGTCATTTTTTGGCATTGCTCAGTTTTTGGAGGCGATCGCTCAATTCGCCATCCGCACTTTTCAGGGCAACGTAGTACAGCAAGGAGAATCGATCAAAGATCTGCAGCTGATGATCGAAATTCTGGGCGGCAAAGGACAGCTTGACCTCGATCGCCATCAGTTGCTCAACAAAGCACTCATGCTCGATCGGGTGGTAGCACGAGACGTGGTCAAACCTCGAATTGACATGCAAACGATTTCCCACGAAGCAACGCTACGCGAACTCGTAGATTTTTGCTTAAAAACCGGATACTCTCGCATCCCGGTTCAAGAGGAGTCAAAAGACCAAATTGTGGGCATCGTTCATCTAAAGCGAGCCCTGCAAGAATTAGACTCGGTTTGCCAAACTGACCAAACTGATGCGCCCGTGACGCAAGCAATGGATGCACCTGTCTACGTACCCGAGCTAAAGCGGGTCGCTGACCTGCTCAAAGAAATGCTGCAACAGCAGTTTCACATTGCGATCGTGGTAGACGAATATGGTGGCACCGTTGGACTCGTTACCCTGGAGGACATTCTAGAGGAGCTAGTTGGTGAAATCTATGACGAAAGCGACTTTCCCTCTCGGATTCGATGGCAGCGCAGCGTGCCTACGATTCGGCGATTAGGTTGAGCGTTTGCTAAACATGACGTACAAGCTAGAAACCTGCTTTGAACCAGTCAAGAGTCCTGCATTACAATCAACAGCGCTAATTGTCGAGGAACGCTGTAAAATTGCGAAATCTGTTAAAGGGCAGTTTGCAAACCGCCCCTACCAGAGGAATGGATAGTCATAATCCATCCCTCTGTTCAACGACATCTAAATTCAGCAGAATCAAGCATGGAATAAGAGGCAGTATGAACCAATAAGCAAGCCCGATCTCTAGTAAAGCAACCAGTCAGGGTGATTTTTACCAAACCCTCTCAGCGTGACAAAGTGTAGGGACATCATGTGCGCTTCTAATTGACTGCTGTTGTCGTGTGTTGTCGCCCAGCAATTTAGTGAGATTCTCTGTAAGACTTTCCGCAGAAAGATTTATAGTGATCGCATCAATTGCTCAACCGTCCCAACTCTGCATTCTGTAGGAGCGGTACCTTGAACAAAAAGACTTCTAATGATTCCTCTCTATCCGTCCAGGTGATTGTCCTGTCCTTAACCGCTTGGGCAATTATTGCGCTCCTATTTTTTCTCTTATTTAGTGTGCCTTTACCCGGGCAAGGGCGACCGAGCTGGTACGGAGTGACGACTTACGTGCTTGAGGATGTGGCTTTTTTGGGAGCTGCTATCCTCTGCTTTCGGAACTGGCGTAGTAGCCTGATCGTCAGTGGTAGAACTGTTTGGTTAGCGATCGGTTTGGGAATGTTGTCTTACTTTATCGCTAACTTGCTGTTGGCTCAGTGGGAGTTAGGTTGGGGGCAATCGCCCGACCTTTCTCCTGGAGATTTCTTTTTTATCTTGACCTATTTCTTCTTGGGCTGGGGAATGCTGTTGGCGGTTATCTCCAGGCGGCTGAATCTAGCTCTGTGGCAGTGGGCTACGGTTTTAGGAATTGCGATCGCAGGGATTTTGCTTGCCTATCTGCTGCTTTCCGCACCAGAAGAAACTGAACTTCCGGCTGCTCCTACCGGGATTGAACAAACTGCTCCTGCTAATCCCGGTGCTCCACCAGATGCAGCCCCAGCGCTGCCAGAGGGCTCCACCGAAGCCGATGCCCTAGAAGCAAATACTGCCCCAGGTTGGGTTACGAGTTTAGCGGCTGACCTGGAACCCCTGGGAGATATCGTTACTCTGCTCTACATCATTGGTGACATTATTCTGGTGGTGATGGCAACAACCCTGCTGTTAGCATTTTGGGGAGGACGATTCTCCCTATCTTGGCGGTTCATTGCCGCTGCCGCTTTCTCACTCTATCTGGCAGACATCTGGTTCTTCTATGCCACTACCTATGTTGAGGATTACGAAACTGGAGCTTTGCCAGAGGTATTCTTCATCTTTAGCGCGGTTCTGTTTGGCATTGGTGCAGCCTTAGAGTACGATCTGTCAACCCGTTCTCGCCGAGGAGGAAGGAGGAGAGCGTAGGATAAGGGATGAAAGAACTCCCTATAATCCTGATGAATTGGCAGAATGGTAGTAGTGGTAGTGATAAAAAGCAAAGATATAATTTGCTTCTCTACAGAAACGGTCTAATAGCTGACAGTCCGATCGCTGGCTGAGGAAAGATTTGCGGCATGGCTCCCCAAAAATTGTCTGATTCTGATAAACAAACGATTCTCACGTTGTATCGCCACCCAGAGGAGACGACCTCAACTCTGGCCAGTCGCTATGGCGTGAGCAATACCACCATTAGCCGCATCCTGAAGCAAGGCTTGTCGGAACAGGAGTATGAAACCCTGGTGCAGCAAAAGCGAGGTGGATTGTCTACCCGGTTTCTTAATTTTGCACCTGAGTCTTCTGAACCGCCTGAAGTAGAATCTAAGCCGATTCAGCCACTTGAACAACCTTCTCAACCTGAACTCTTTGAATCATCTCCCCAACCTGAATTCTTTGAACAACCTTCTCAACCTGAACCCTCTGAACAACCTTCTCAACCAGAGCCATTGGTCTCTCAGTTAGCCGAAGCGAAGCCAAAGCCTCAACTACGGGAGATTCCAGCTCCTCAGCGTCGTGAGCGGAAACGCACGGCGATCGCTGAAGCAAATGAGACAACATTTGCACCTCCGTTGACCAAAACGACAGAGGTAGACAGCGTTGAAGCAAAAATCGCAGAGGTGGCTGACAAAAACTTGTCTTCTGCGACGCAGATTCCACTGCTAGAGTTTTCAGCGGCAATGGAAGACCAAATTGCAAAGCCGCAGTCGGACCAAAACTATGGTTTAGAAACAACTCCTCGTGTTGCAGAGACGCTAGCAGAAGATTTGTTGAATGAGGGAGAGGACTTTGAAGAACTGGATGATGAGGAAGAAGATTTAGAAGACCTGGATGACGACCTGGATGATGACGAGGATGACTCGTATGGAGCAGGTGGAGATTCGCAAGATTTCACCGCTGTACATATTCAGTCAAAGGAACGGGTAAGCGTTTTGCCGTTGTCGGAAGCTCCGATTCCTAAGATCTTTTATCTGGTCGTTGATCGCGCCTCCGAGTTGATTACTCGCCCACTCAGAGATTTTGCCGACCTGGGGCAAATTCCTGATGAGGAAATTCAAGCAAGAACGCTGCCAATTTTTGACAACCATCGAGTTGCTCGACGGTTTTCTCGCCGAATGCAGCGAGTCGTCAAGGTTCCCGATGGGCGAATGCTACACAAAGTTGGACCTTATTTGCAGGCTAAGGGGATCACGCGTTTGCTAATCGATGGGCAGGTTTACTCGATTTAACTTGCAGACTTAACTTGCAGAACACGGTGAAAATTGAGCGGCTGGATCATCTGGTCTTGACGGTGGCTGATTTACAAGCGACCTGTGATTTTTACGCGCGGGTTCTAGGAATGGAGGTGGTGATGTTTGGCGATCGCCGCTATGCCCTCCACTTTGGTCAGCAAAAAATTAACCTGCACCAAGTTGGCAAAGAGTTTGAGCCAAAATCTGCCCAGCCTACTCCTGGCTCTGCCGACCTTTGCTTGATTACAACTACACCTTTAACTGAGGTGATGACTCACCTGCAATCTTGCGGAGTAGAAATTGAGCAGGGAATTGTGCCAAGAACTGGAGCAATGGGGGCGATCGCCTCCCTCTACATTCGTGATCCCGATGGCAATCTGTTAGAAATTTCCAATTACCTCCAAGTCTCGTAAGATTGGAGCAACGCTTGCGGATGCATCATGCAGATTCGGGTTGAGACATTTACGGTTCACAAGCGATTTGCCCTGACCATTAGTCGCGGCACGTCGGCAGAAAGTACAAACGTCTGGCTGATTCTAGAACACGACGGAATTGAAGGCTGGGGAGAAGCTTCACCTTTTTCGGTAGGTCGTCCTCAGCCCACCGAAGAGCTTGTTCTTCAGCTTCAGCAAATTGCGCCTCAATTAAAGTCGCTGACTCCCTTTGACCAGCAGCGGATTGAGCAAATTTTGACAGATGCCAATCTGCCCTCTGCTGCCCAGACTGCACTTGATCTGGCATTGCATGACTGGCGCGGCAAGTATCTGGGGCTGCCGCTGTGGAAACTGTGGGGATTGGAGCGCGATCGCATCGTGCCCACCTCTGCCACCATTGGTATCAGTTCTCCTGAAGCCGCTCGACAACGGTTGCTGCATTGGCTACAGCTTGCTCCCTTTCAAGCCGTTAAGGTGAAACTCGGTAGCCCTAGTGGGATCATGGCAGACCAGGAAATGCTTAAAGCAGTGCAGCAAGAAGTGCCCAAAGGGGCAAAAGTCAGTATTGACGCAAATGGCGGTTGGAATTTGGCAGATTCTATTTCCATGAGCCACTGGCTAGCGGAACAGGGTGTCACCTACATCGAGCAGCCGCTCGATAAAGGGCAGGAGTCAGATTTACTGGAACTGTATCGCCAGTCGCCATTGCCCATTTTCGTAGATGAAAGCTGTTTTGATAGTCGCGACATTCCCAAACTGGCAGATCGCGTTCATGGCATCAACATTAAGCTAATGAAATCGGGCGGCTTGAGTGAGGCACTCCGGATGATTCACACAGCCAAAGCCTGTGGCTTGCAAATTATGTTTGGCTGCTACTCGGACAGCGCTTTAGCCAATACCGCAGCAGCCCATCTGGCTCCTTTTGCAGATCATTTAGACTTGGATAGTCATCTCAACCTAATTGATGATCCGTTTGTTGGGGCCTCTTTGGAAAATGGCTGTCTAGTGCCAAACGACTTACCAGGATTGGGGGTGCAACGTGTTCACGGCTAGCGATCGCATTGCCCTGCTGATGCATGAAGGGCTGCAAGGGGCAAAAGGAAAAACGGGCATTTCTCTACTGCGTTATAGCGATCTGTCGATTGTGGCAGTTGTGGATGAGCAATCTCCAGGGCGATCGCTTTCAGAGCTGATTGGAATTTCGCGTCCGGTGCCCATTGTTGCATCAGTAGCAGAGGCACTCGCCTATCAGCCTACCGTGTTAATGATTGGGATCGCTCCCTCTGGCGGAGCGCTGCCCGAAGCCTGGTGGCAGGAGGTAAAACAAGCTGTTGCTGCGGGTTTGTCAGTTGTGAATGGACTGCATACACCCCTGGCAACTGATCCCCAACTCAGCAGCTTGCTAAAACCCGGTCAGTTGATTTGGGATGTGCGCCGAGAGCCACAAGGTTTAACAGTAGGCAGTGGTCAGGCGCGATCGCTTCCCTGTCTACGAGTTCTGACCGTTGGCACCGATATGAGCGTCGGCAAAATGTCTACCAGTTTAGAGCTAAATCGAGCTGCACAAGAGCGAGGCTTACAGTCCCGATTTTTAGCAACAGGGCAGACAGGGCTAATGCTGGGTCATGACGGCATTCCTTTAGACGCAATCAGAATTGATTTTGCCTCTGGCGCAGTTGAGCAAATCATGATGCGCTATGGGTATGACTACGACATTCTGTTTGTTGAAGGGCAAGGATCGCTGATGAATCCAGCCTCTACTGCTACTCTTCCTCTGATGCGGGGCAGTCAACCTACTCATCTGGTCCTAGTTCATCGGGCGGGACAAACTCACGTTCAGCAATTCACAGATGTTCCCATCCCACCCTTACCCAAAGTTATTCAAGTGTACGAAACGGTTGCCTCTGCTGGTGGAGCATTTGCTGAGGTGAAAGTGGTGGCGATCGCCCTTAACACCTTTCACCTGAGCGAAGAAGAAGCACAGGAAGCGATCGAACATGCCCAGCTAGAAACAGGGCTGCCTTGCACCGACGTGATTCGCTTCAACGCAGAACCTATTCTAGATGCAATTCTCAAGTGACCAATACTGCACTCACGACAAAACGAGAATATGTAAAACGAGGATATGGCTGGCATATCCTCGTTCAAGCTTAGTCTAGACAGGTGAAGCGGTATTAAACTCTAAAACTTAACTCGATCAGGAAAAGAGTCCTGAAGCTGGACAAGTCAGTTCTCTACAACTCGGCTCCGGGCGGTAGAATGACCTGATCGACAGCGTGAATTACCCCGTTGCTAGCCTGAATATCAGGCTCGATCACCGTTGCATTGTTGACCATGACTCCGCCAGCGGCTTCATCAACCTCAACGGTGACAGGTGTGCCCTCAACTGTTTCCACTTCTCCGGCTGCGATTTCGCTAGCAGGAAGCTCTTCTGGCACGACATGGTAGGTCAAAACTTGAGCTAGGACGTCCTTATTTTCAGGAAGTAGAAGCTGATCCAGAGTGCCTTCGGGTAGTGCTTCAAAGGCTTCGTTGGTAGGTGCAAAAACCGTGTAAGGGCCCTCGCCTGAAAGCGTTTCAGTCAGTCCTGCGGCTTCAATGGCAGTTGCTAGGGTGCTAAAAGATTCATCAGATGCCGCTAGATCTGCAACCGTTTCTCCTTCACCAGCAGTTGCGCCCTCAGCAGTAGGGTCTTCGACAGCAGGGTCTTCAGTTGCAGGAACCTCTGTTGTGGTTGCAGGAACCTCTGTTGACTCGACCTCAGCAGTATCGGTGGGTTGGTTGCAGGCGGACAGAACGAGCGCACTGCTTAACCCAACTAGACCTAAAACCAAACGCTTAGAAATTTGGTTGCGAATCATAAATACCTCTTCAATTGTCACAGTAGTCTTGATGACCTTTACAGAACTTAAAGGATGTTCTCAAGCAATGCCCTCAGCCCCTAGATAGATGTTGTCTAGAATACAAAAAAGAAATTTGTTGATTTGATTAGTTGAATGCTTCAACCGTAGGGGGGTTGGGAGAAATGCCTTTACAGACAAAAGCAACAACCACAGGCTGTGGCTGCATCCAGCAATCCCAAAAAGTAAAGTATTCTTAGTTTGCTAATGGATCTAAGCGATCGCCCCAATAATTCCAATGCTGCACCTTAACTTTTGCCATGCCTCCATTTCAGCATCCTCGATTAGCTGTGCCGCCGCCGCTGATGATGTCCGAGTCGGGGTCTTTTGCTCATCTGACCCTAACTCAGCGGTGGCCCGCGATCGCCCAACGCACAATCGATGAAAATGATTTCCCAACAGACATTGTTATCGCTCTGGAAACCCTGTTGCAGGAGCTATTTGAGGGCAAAGTACGACTGCTTGAAGATGAAAATGCCCCCGATTTAGCGGAGTGGTCAACCTATCTGCATCCTTACCTCAATTGTTCCTGGATAGAGGTGCCCTGGTTCTTTGCCGAGGTTTATTTCTACCGTCGTCTTTTAGAAGCAACGCAGTACTTCCAACCTGGAGCATGGCAAGGTTTTGATCCTTTTCACACCCAAAAACATGCTAGCTTAACCACATCTCTAGAAAAAGTTCGTGCAGTAAGTTCTCAAATTAACTCATTACATCAGTCACAAATTGTTCAGAGCAAAGAGGATGTGACGTGGGGTACAAACCTTGTTGTGCTACTTCATAACGCACTCTGGGGAAATCAAGCTGATTTAAGCTTAAAGCCTACTGTTGATTTGATTTTTGAAAGTGATGTTGAAACTGAATTTAAGCAGGCTCAAAAAACTCACGTTTTGGTAGACGATACGGATAGACTGTTGGATTGGTTCGGGAAGCAAGGGAAAGGGGAAGAGAGATGGCGATCGCACCCCCGAATTGATTTAGTCGCAGATAATGCAGGCTTTGAGTTAATTTGTGACCTTTTCCTGATTGATCTATTGCTAACTCAACCTTCTCCCTTTACTGTTTATCTGCATGTTAAGATTCATCCTGCGTTTGTCTCAGATGCCACCATTGCAGACGTTCATCATACCCTGACTGTTTTATCCAACGATAGGGACACGAGTGTCCAGAGTTTGGCAGAAAGGCTCAGGAGTTATTTGGCGATCGGACGACTACAACTCCTAGCAGATCCTTACTGGGTTTCACCTTTAGAGCTCTGGAAACTACCCCAAACACTGCATCATGAGTTGTCTCAGAGTAATTTAGTCATCGTCAAAGGTGATGCTAACTATCGCCGCTTACTAGGAGATCGGCACTGGTCATTTACGACCCGATTTGAAGAGATCGTATGCTACTTTCCCTCTCCTCTATTAGCATTACGAACCCTCAAATCGGAAGTCGTAGCAGGCTTACAGCCTGAACAAGTAGAGTTACTCAATCAAATAGACCCAAGCTGGTTAACCAATGGAGAATGGGGAGTTATGCAGTTTGCTGACCTACCAGATTTGGGGTTGCAATAACGGGTTGGCGAGTCCTCCAGTTAAACCGATAGCCGTGAGGCAGGATGTGGAGCTTAACACCACAAACCGCCAGAGGCTCATCTTTGAGTAATCCTTCCAGATTGTTGTGAGTGGTACCTGACTCATCTACAACTGTGATGGCTCCCTCACCCACAACTTCAAACTCATCACCCGTCACAATTACAGCCGTATTCTCATCAATGCCAATTCCTAACACGGCAGGCTGTTGTACCAGGGCTGAAATTAGTCGTCCTAACCTACCTCGTTGGGCAAAGTGTTGGTCAACCACGATGCCAGGAAGAAAACCCATTCCTGGTCCCATCTCGACTGCATCAACACTAGGGTTTGTTTCAGATTTTCCTTCAACAATCATCATGTCGGGCATCATTGCGGCTCCTGCACTAGTGCCCCCCACAACAATTCCTTCGTTGTAGCGTCTGTGAATCACACTGTCGAGTTTAGTGTCTTTAATCAGGTCAGTAATACGTGCCTGGTCTCCGCCAGTAAAGAATACGCCCGTTGCCTTTTCAGCCTTTTCTAAATTTTCAGAACGGTCTGCGTCTTCCCGATAATCGGTATCAATGACACAAACATCTTCCACTCCCAGACGCTCGAAAATCCGCACGTATTGGGTTCCAACTTCTCCAGGTAGGCTGGTTGCTGCGGTTAAAACTGCAATTCGAGCGTTGACCCCTCCAGCGCATCTTACAAACTCTCGAAGGATAGTGCAGTCTCCTTCTTTATCTTCCGCCCCACCAATGATGACTAACTGTCCCCGACTTTGACTCGGCTCCATACTGTGCCCTACCTTAATTTTTAACTTGGGATTTTTAATCGGTTCTCGATCGTAGCTGCTAAAGTGATTCGGAGAGAGCGATCGCCTTTATGTACGTTTGAGAAATACCTTAATAAGCGTACTGCTGAAATCGGGTAAATCTGACCTCGCTTGAGATAGAGATTTTGGTGATTTCTGTAACCTTTGTTGCAAATTAAGATTGTGATTCTATGAAATTTGAGTTGGAAATCTATCTAACGTCCTATTGAGACTTGTCCTAAATAAGAGATAGTTTTGGACTGATCTGTGTCTTTAGAAATCACCATGAGCTTTCAACGTGCTAGCGGCATTCTACTGCACCCAACCAGTCTACCCAGTCAATTTGGAATTGGTGATTTAGGCAAATCGGCATACGAATTTGTGGATTTCTTAGAGAAAAGTGGGCAAAAGCTGTGGCAAGTTTTGCCATTAGGTCCAACTGGATATGAGCATTCTCCATACACCATGAATTTCAGCGCTTTTGCCGGAAATCCTCTCCTGATCAGCCTGGAAACCTTGGCAGAAGAAGGTTTGCTGAACGCAGATGAACTGTCCCCACTACCCTCTGAGGAAAATGCTGCTCCTCATTTGGTTGATTTCGATCGGGTGATTCCACATAAGTTTAAGTTTCTCAAATTGGCTTACGAACGCTTTCAGAACCTCAGCACGCCGAATCCACAGCTCGAACAGTTCTCTAAAGAACAGTCCTATTGGTTAGATGACTATGTGCTGTTCATGTCATTGCTAGAAGCGAATGAGGGGAAAAGCTGGAACTATTGGGAAGGGGCGATCGCCCGACGAGAACCAGATGCACTCAAAGCAGCCGCAGAACAGTTGCAAGAAAGTATTCAATTCCATCGATTCTTGCAGTTCAAATTCTTTGAGCAGTGGTCAAAACTTCGGGCTTATACCAATCAGAAAAATATTCAAATTGTAGGTGATATTTCTATCTACGTTTGCCACAACAGCTCTGATGTTTGGGCAAGTCCAGAAACATTTAAACTAGATCCGCAAACCTTTGAACCTGCCTACATTGCTGGGGTTCCACCCGATTACTTTAGCGCTACTGGGCAGCTTTGGGGGAACCCCGTATACGACTGGGATCAAATTAAGCAAACCAATTATGCCTGGTGGGTAAAGCGGTTTCAGGCAACACTGCAATATGTTGATATTGTTAGAGTTGATCACTTCCGAGGGTTTGAAGCCTACTGGCAAGTTCCTGCTGGAGAGGAAACTGCAATCAATGGTGAGTGGATCAAAGGACCAGATACCGAGTTCTTTGAATCACTAAGCGACCAGTTAGGCAGTTTGCCAATCATGGCAGAGGATTTAGGAATTATCACACCCGAGGTTGAGGAACTGCGCGATCGCTTCCAATTTCCCGGAATGCGAATCCTACAATTTGCCTTTGGTGAAGACCCTAAAAATCCTTACCTACCGCACCATTACCTCAATAACTGCGTGGTTTACACCGGCACTCATGACAACGACACAACCTTAGGTTGGTGGTCAGGAGCCAGTGCTGGAGAAAAGCAGTTTGTGGCTCAATATTTAGGCTATACATCTACCGAAGAGATTAAACAGATCAATTGGGAATTAATCCAGCTAGCACTTGCTTCGGTTGGTGATTTGGCTGTTATTCCACTGCAAGATGTATTGGGTTTGGATAACCATGCTCGTATGAATGACCCTAGCGTATCCGCAGGTAACTGGCGCTGGCGTTACACCGATTCTAATGTTTTGACTCAAGAATTGAGCGATCGCCTACTCCATCTCACTCATCTCTATAGCCGATAAATCTCGCCTATTCTAAATCCCTCTCCTGCAATGGAAGAGGGATTTCAATTTTCTCTCATTACTCCCTTCCCGGTTAAAGATTAGGCACTACAAAGATCAGGGATGCCCTCCGGGACGCGGGGGCATCCCTGATCTTTTATTAGGAGAGGAGTAAATCACTAATCAAATCTGCAAAAGACTAACGACTAGTAACAAAATCATCCTCAAACTGAAGCAGCTGGGTCAGTTTGATTCATTGCAGAATCAGAACCACGGCCAAATGACAGCATTACCCGTGAAACGCCGCTAAACAAAACGCTTGCACCAACCAGTGTGCCAATTAGCCAGGGAGCGTTAAAGGGCCATTGGAACAAAACTATACCGCCAAACGCCAGTGTTACAATCCCATTCACTAAAGCCCAAGTCCAATTTTGCTGCGGGCGCAGACGAAACGCCAAGATTGTTTCAAATATGCCTTCTGTCAAGAAAAAGCTACCTAGCAGCAAAGTCAGAGTAAGGATGCCTGTTCGGGGATAGACGAACAGCATAAGACCTGTCGCTACATAAAGGACTCCCAACAGCAATTTCCAAATGAAACCGCCGCGATCGCGCGTTTGAAACGCATAAACGACCTTAGCAGCTCCTGCAGAAATCAGGATGAAGGCAACCCAAGTTTCAGCAACCAGGGTTGAGAAGATGGGTAGGGCAAGCCCAACAATACCTAGAACAATGAGCAGGACACCCACTAAAGGAGAATTGTTTACCTGTTTATTAATGGTGTTAGTTCCAGCGCTAGTTTCAACGCTAGTTTCAGGAGACACGTTGGATGTCATAGTCGTTTTTTTCCTATTTATGTAGCTTCTCTGCACAGGTTAGGAAAAAAACTACTTGCCTGGTAGGACCTTAGGGTAGACCTCTTTTCAACCCATAATCAGGGTTCACTCTACAAAAGGTTACAAATTCTAAGAGTTTAGTTACAAATCAGTAACGACATCTTAATTGATATGAAATTTGTGAGAGCATAATCAGGGCCGATTACTGGTACTTAACCAAGTCTGAACAGAGAGTCTGAAGCGAGATGGATCAACATCAGAAGTCAACAGTCGTAATTACAGGTGCTTCTTCGGGAGTAGGTCTACAGGCGGCAAGAGCGCTAGCTCAGCGTGGATGGCACGTAGTGATGGCTTGTCGAAATTTGGAGAAAGCAGAAAAGGCAGCCCAATCTGTAGGAATGTCTAAAGATAGCTACACCCTTCTGCATATTGATTTGGCTTCTTTGGAGAGTGTGCGACAGTTTGTAACAGACTTTAGGTCAAGCGGCAGATCGTTAGAGGCACTAGTGTGCAACGCAGCGATTTACATGCCCTTGTTGAAAGAGCCATTGCGATCGCCAGAAGGCTACGAGCTAAGCGTTGCCACCAACCACCTTGGGCATTTCCTCCTGTGCAACCTGATGCTTGAGGACTTGAAGAAATCTCCTGCATCCGACAAGCGTTTAGTCATCCTGGGCACAGTCACTCACAACCCCGACGAACTGGGTGGAAAGATTCCTCCACGTCCCGACCTGGGAGAATTGCAGGGCTTTGAGCAAGGTTTCAAAGCGCCAATTTCTATGATCGATGGCAAAAAATTTGAACCCGTAAAAGCATACAAAGACAGCAAAGTTTGTAACGTGCTGACGATGCGAGAGCTGCATCGACGCTTGCATGACTCAACAGGTATTATCTTCAGTTCTCTCTATCCCGGATGTGTGGCGACAACTGCGCTATTCCGCAACCACTACCCACTCTTCCAGAAGATTTTTCCGCTCTTCCAGAAGTACATTACCGGTGGTTTTGTGACTGAAGAACTATCCGGTGAACGGGTTGCAGATGTTGTTGCCAAGCCAGAATATGGTCAGTCTGGAACTTACTGGAGCTGGGGCAATCGCCAGAAAAAAGAAGGCAAATCGTTTGTGCAAAAGGTTTCCCCCGAAGCTCGCGATGATGCTAAGGCAGTGCGTCTGTGGGAGCTAAGTGCAAGGCTAGTGGGGTTAGAAGAACCCGCGATGTCTGCTAAGTAAGATTTGAGTAGTGATCTAAGGCGATCGCTAGTCTGGTTCCCAACAAAGCGGATTGCCTTGTTATCCTGTAAGTAAAGTTGTCCTGAGCGGATTGACTTCCTTACCATGACCCAACAACCCAAGCGTATTTGCATTCTCGGTGGCGGCTTTGGCGGTCTTTACACCGCGCTGCGGCTGAGTCAACTCCCCTGGAGCAAACTCGAAAAGCCCGAAATCGTGCTGGTTGACCAGCGCGATCGCTTCCTATTTTCGCCGCTGCTCTACGAATTGCTCACAGGCGAACTGCAAACCTGGGAAATTGCTCCTCCTTACATTGAACTGTTAGCAGGCACAGGCGTACATTTCTATCAGGCGGCTGTCGCCGGAATTGACGTGCAGTCCAAGCAGGTGCAGCTTCAGGACGGACCAGAACTGTCCTACGATCGCCTCGTCTTAGCGCTTGGCGGCGAAACCCCTCTGGATATCGTGCCGGGGGCAGCCGAATACGCGATTCCCTTTCGCACGATTGCCGATGCCTATCGTCTAGAAGAACGACTGCGAACCCTGGAAGCATCTGAGGCAGACAAAATTCGAGTTGCGATCGTCGGAGCAGGTTATAGCGGCGTTGAGTTAGCCTGCAAACTAGCAGATCGGTTAAAAGAACGAGGACGGCTGCGGTTGGTAGAATTAACCGACCAAATTCTTAGAACCTCACCAGAATTTAACCGGGAAGCGGCTCAGAAAGCTCTAGAGGATCGGGGGGTGTGGATTGACCTGGAAACCAAGGTAGAAGCGCTGGGCGAAAACACCATCTCGCTGGAGTACAAAGGAAAGGTCGATACAATCCCCGTTGAAGTGGTGCTATGGACAGTCGGCAACAAAGTTGCAGAGGTTGTGCAAAATCTACCGCTGAAGCATAACTCACGAGGACAGCTTGTAATCACGCCAACTCTTCAGGCGATCGACTATCCCGAAGTTTTTGCACTGGGCGATCTAGCAGAATGCCAGGATGTAGATGGACAAAAAGTTCCAGCGACTGCCCAATCCGCTTTTCAGCAAGCAGAGTATGTGGGTTGGAATATCTGGGCATCGTTAACCAATCGTCCGCTGTTGCCGTTCCGCTATCAGCATCTTGGCGAGATGATGACTTTGGGTACCGATGATGCTACCTTTACTGGCTTGGGAGTAAAGCTAGACGGACAGCTAGCCTACGTTGCGCGTCGTTTAGCATATCTTTACCGAATGCCTACTCTGGATCACCAACTTAAGGTCGGTTTGAACTGGATCGTGCGCCCGTTGCGTGAGATGCTTTCTATCTAGAGTCTTGATGTATCGTTAGCTATTGCTCTAGGTAGGTAGACGCTGATGAAGCATCCCAAGGTGATTTTTCTGGATGCCGTTGGCACGCTATTTGGCGTGAAAGGCAGCGTGGGCGAAGTTTATGGTTCGCTGGCTCGCCAATTTGGAGTAGTGGTAGAGGCTGAAGTCCTGGATAATGCTTTCTTCCAAAGCTTTCGGGCAGCCTCTCCAATGGCATTTCCGAGGGTGTCACGGTCAGAGATTCCAGAGCGAGAATTTGCCTGGTGGTGGGCGATCGCCGCTCAAACGTTCCAAAAAGCTGGAGTGTTAGACCAATTCGCGGATTTTTCAGCGTTTTTTACCGCTCTCTACAGCCACTTCGAGACGGCTGAACCTTGGCTCGTTTATCCTGACATTCGCTCTACTCTCATGCAGTGGTGCGACCAGGGCGTTGAACTGGGGGTTGTTTCTAACTTTGACTCTCGTATTTACGCCGTCCTATCCGCTCTGGAGCTAGCCGAATTCTTTAGCTCGATCACCATTTCCACAGAAGTGGGGGCTGCAAAGCCTGATCCCCAAGTTTTTGCGACCGCATTGCAGAAACATAACTGTTCTCCCGGTGAGGCATGGCACATTGGCGATAGCTTTAAAGAAGACTATGAAGGCGCAAAAGCTGCTGGACTGAGAGCTATCTGGCTTAAGCGAGCAAGCGTTTCCATTCCGGCTCCTTCTCTTAGCGGGGTAAGGAGCTAGATACAGATTCTTGCTTAACCGATTCACCGTTTAGTTATAAGAATTTGTGGTATAAATCTACAGTAAATTTATAAAGTAGCTGGGGATCGTTGAGCGTGAGACAGTAGCATCAAATTTAAGGACTGAGATGAAGTGCTGATAATTTGCTGCTATCAAGGTCATTTCCCTTCAGCATGAGGTCTGGTTGCAGTGGGCATTGTTATTGAGAATGTTTCAAAGCAGTTTGGCAGCTTTCAAGCGGTCGATCAAGTTGATTTAGAAATCAAGACCGGATCGCTGGTCGCTCTGCTTGGGCCTTCAGGATCAGGCAAATCTACGCTGCTACGGTTGATTGCTGGGTTAGAACAACCCGACACAGGCAGAGTCATTCTCACGGGTAGAGACGCGACCCATGAAACCGTTCAGGACCGCAACATTGGCTTTGTGTTTCAGCATTACGCCTTGTTCAAGCACCTGACCGTGCGTAAGAATATCGCTTTTGGCATGGAGATTCGCAAAACACCCAAAGCGAAAGTCAAAGCAAAGGTGGAAGAACTGCTGGAGTTAGTGCAGTTGGCAGGGTTGGGCGATCGCTACCCCTCTCAGCTCTCTGGCGGTCAGCGTCAACGGGTTGCTCTGGCAAGAGCGCTAGCTGTGGAGCCAAAAGTGCTGCTGCTTGACGAACCCTTTGGGGCACTTGATGCCAAAGTGCGAAAAGATCTGCGGGCCTGGCTGCGTCGTCTACATGATGAAGTCCACGTGACGACCGTCTTCGTTACCCACGACCAGGAAGAGGCAATGGAAGTCTCGGATGAACTCGTCGTTATGAACAAGGGCAAGGTTGAGCAGGTCGGCAGTCCCGCCCAGATATACGACAATCCGGCTAGCGCCTTTGTGATGAGCTTTATTGGTCCAGTCAATGTGTTGCCCAGCACATCCCATATTTTTCAAGGGAATGGGTTTGACTCGGCTCACCCAGAGGTTTTTCTGCGTCCTCAAGACGTACTAATCGAAACGCAGCCTAACGGCACTACCGTTGCCGCCAGAGTTACTCGCCTGATTCATCTGGGTTGGGAAGTGCAGGCAGAGTTAGCGCTGGACGACGGACAGGTCGTCACGGCTCATTTGACTCGCGATCGCTTTGACCAACTCAAACTAGAGCCACAGCAGCGAGTTTTTGTGAAACCCAAAGAAGCTAAGGCATTCCCGCTATATTACTCAATCTGATGAGGGTTTCGACGCAATTTGTCGTCCAGTGCAGCCTGAGTTGTAGTCAGCGGTCGGGGGTTAGGCATCTCCAGACGTGAAGTTACGCCCCCTTTGGCACAAGCACAGCTTGCAGTAAACAAGTATTCTCTATGTTCCAGACCAGGCTCGCGAAAGTGAACCTAGGGATCGAGCACTCCTGGCAACAAACTCAGACCCGGTGCGTCAATTTCCTGGACGGGCGATCGCTCCCCCGTAGATAGTTTTAGAGATGGTCTGGAGCAATGCGAGTAATTTGGCGATCGCGAACCTCCATGTCTCCCAGCAAAAACTCACCACCTGGTAGCAGAATTTGGGCATGACGAATCAATAGATGGGTAATAACAGATGGGTAACACTAGACATGATTAGCTATAGTTTCTACGAGTAGTCAAATTTGTTTGTACAGTTGAAGTAGAGACAAAGTAGTTATAAGACCACTTTTCTAACGTTCTAATCAAAATTCTGGTCAAGGCAACCTCTAACTACTAGGCTAAAATCCTGATTCAACCTAAAACCTGCAGCTTAGTGCTTAAAATCGCTATATTTTTGTGACTAGTACAGTTTATGACCCGTTTTCAGCAATCCGTGCCTGATAACTTTGACCACAGTAAACACAACGGTGCTAATAGTTTAGAGCCCTCAATGCCTACTCCATCCGACCACAACCCCAATCCAGAAGCCGAGCTTCATCCTGTAACTAATCAGCCTGTTCCCATCAGCCCATCAGAGGCAGATGGCTCACAGTTACCAGTTGCTCCCGAGCCACCGGGGGGACATCACAAAGTCGCAGAAAATCCCTGGATAGAAGGGTTAAAGACAATTGGGCTGAGTGCAATTCTGGCCTTCGGGATTCGGCAAATTGTGGCAGAGGCCCGCTATATTCCTTCTGAATCGATGCTGCCAACCCTGGAAGTCAACGATCGCCTAATCGTGGAGAAAGTCAGCTATCGATTTAGTAATCCTGAGCGGGGAGACATTGTGGTGTTTTGGCCGACAGATCGGCTGAAACAAGAAAATCCCTCGATGAAAGACGCGTTCATTAAACGGGTCATTGGTTTACCGGGAGAAACTATTGAGGTTCGTGGAGGGCGAGTTTATGTAAACGGACAAGCCCTGCGAGAAAACTACATCGCTGCTGAACCAGAGTATCAGTGGGGCCCGGAAGTCGTGCCCGAAGATTCGTACCTGGTTCTAGGTGATAACCGCAACAACAGTTACGATAGCCACTTCTGGGGCTACGTTCCACGAGAGAACATTATCGGCAGAGCTGCTGTGCGCTTTTGGCCACCCGGACGAGTTGGAGAATTAGGTCCGGAGCCGGAGTATCGGGAGTAGGACTTTAAAAGTTAGCTTTCGTGCGGGAAGCGGATGAAAAATTAACTTTTTTACAAAAGCATTCCAGCGATCGCCGCTGTCATAAAACAAGCTAGCGTGCCTCCAATCATGGCTCGAACGCCTAAGCGAGCGAGGTCATGTTGGCGATCAGGAGCAATTCCGCCGATGCCCCCAATTTGAATGCCAATGGAGCCGATGTTGGCAAAACCGCAGAGGGCATAGGTGGTAATGATTACTGCTCGTTCTGAGATGGTGGCGGTTGCCTCTGTGCCTGCGGAACTGGCACCTGCGCCAATCAGTTCGCTCAGGTCTAGATAAGCAATGAATTCGTTCAGAATCGTCCTTTTGCCCAGTAAGGCTCCTACCTGAAGACAATCTGCCCAAGGAACACCCATTAGCCAGGCGATCGGGGCTAACAGGTAGCCGAGAATTAGCTCCAGGGAAAGGTTGGACAGACCAACTAAACTACCCAACCAGCCCAACAAAGCATTAAACATTGCCAGCAGAGCCAAAAATGCAATGATCATGGCGGCAACATTGAGGGCAAGCTTTAAGCCGTCGATCGCTCCACTTGCAGCAGCATCAATTACATTAACAGACGTACGCTCGACTTTTATCTTGATATCGCCCGCTGTTGGTGAATCTTCGGTTTCGGGGTAAAGCAGCTTAGAAATTGCCAGAGCAGCGGGGGCAGACATCACGGATGCGGCGATCAGGTGCTCTGCTGGAATACCGAAGGAAACGTAGGCTGCCAGTACGCCACCTGCTATGGTCGCAAACCCACCCGTCATCACAGCATGTAGCTCTGATTGAGTCATGGAAGAAACGTAAGGCTTAATTAGCAGCGGTGCTTCGGTTTGCCCGACAAAGATATTGCCTGCTGCTGAGAGCGATTCCGAACCCGAGGTTCGCATGGTTCGCATCATCAACCAGGCAATCCATTGGACGACGCGCTGTAAGATGCCGTAGTGATAAAGCACACCAATGAAGGCGGAGAAAAAGATGATAGTTGGCAAAACTTTGAAGGCAAAGAAGAAATCTTCAAAGTTTTCACCAAAGACAAAGGATGCGCCTGCATCAGAAAAGTTGAGAAATTGCGTCACTAAATTGCCGATGAATTCAAAAATGGCAAAGCCAACAGGAGTTCTGAGGATAAATAGGGCAAAAAATAGCTGTAGCGCAACTCCCCACAGCACAGGCCGCCAGCGTACAGCTCGCCGATTGGTCGAAAACAAATAGGCGATCGCAATGAAAATGAGCAGCCCGAACAGTGAAATGAGACGCTCCATAAGCTTTCTGTAGTGGTAGATGTCCCGATTAGTATTTTCCTTTCCAGGCAGATGGCTGCTGAAATTTGTAAATATCCTGGATGACCTGAACCCAACCGTCGGACACGGAGTCAAGCAGGCGATCGCCCTTTTCTTTAGTTGCCACTGTTGGATCGCCCAACACGCCACTCTGGCTTAGATCACGAGTCGTCCAGGCAAAAGGCAATTTTCCTTCCATGCTGAGTAAACTCTCTTCGGGCAACCCATGAGGATACTCTGCTACCGCTTTCTGCATTTGTACCTGGTCGGGCAAAACCGAGAGCATCAGGCTCGTTTCGGCATCACCTGCATGAATGCCCAGTTCTTTTTCCTTGGGCGAAAGAAACTCACTTGCACAGTGAGGCACTCGCCAGGTAAATAGGGGGAATACCATAAAATCTTCGTGTTGCTGGTGCAAATCTCGCGCCACAATTTCTATGACTTGAGGCTGTCCACCGTGGGAGTTAAGCAGCACCAGTTTGCGAAAACCTGCACGATACACGCTTTCAGCAACCTCAGTCAGAGTCGCGATTAAGGTTTGAGCGCTCAGGGTAATCGTTCCCGGAAAGTGCCAGTGCTCGTTGGATTTGCCGTAATACAACGGCGGCAACGCATAGGCAGGAATCTCAGAATTCAGTTTTTCTAAGGCCTTTCCCAAGACCGCTACCCCAATTGCGGCATCCACGATCAACGGCAGATGCGGGCCGTGTTGCTCGATCGCCCCCACGGGTTGAAGCAACACCACATTTGCCTTGTCGGGCATCGCTTGAACCTCAGTCCAGGTGAGATATGGAAAGAACCTGTTAGGTGGAATAAAGCTATGCATACAGTCCCCGTAGTCACGATCGAGCATTGCTGATGTGATGTATTCTACAAAGTCGAGGTGACTTCAGACTGTAGCGAAACATCACTTACAGCCATTCTCCGATAGGTAAGCCATAGCGTAGGGGCAGTTCAGGAACTGCCCCTACAGGGATTCGTGGTTTATCCAAGTGGAAATTGCTGTAAGTCATCTACTGCAATCAATGCAATCAGGATTAAGGGCGAAACCTTCAGGTTTCACCCTTAATGCTTCAGAATCAGTAACCCAATTATCCGTTGTAGTCGATGTAATCGGTGCGTCGGGTTCTAGGTTGGGCAGGTGGTAAGAACTGCTGCTCAACGTAGGGATAGGAGGGGGGAATGTTGGGCTGATGAATGATGTGAGTGGTGTTTCGAGGTGGCTGGCGTTGGGGTAAGAGCAACACAATGATGACGCAAATAAAGACGACGCTGCCGCCTACGATCAGCACCAACACTAAACCGCCCACCATCCAGAGGACACCCGACTGAGAGGAGTTTTGATCTAGAGAAGCCTCGTCTGCTCGTCGAGTCGTAATATCTGCAACAGATTGCTGTTGTTCTTGAAGCTGAGCCAGGACTTGCTCAATCTCGTCTTCCTGGTTTTGCAGGCGCGACTCTAGTCTTGTGATAGTCGTTTCCTGATCGTCTAGCTTGTCTTCTAGGGCATCCGCGATCGCGCGCTGTCGGTCTAATTCTCGCTGCAACTGCGAATTATCAGAATCTCCTAGCCCGCTAGCTGAAGGGGGAACGGGTAATGGCGACTGCTGCTCTGTCACAGCCGGAGAAGGCTGCATCTCGGCGGGGGACGAAAACGGCAAACCTGCTCGCAGCAACAGCACTGCTGCGAATCCTGTGACCGCACAGCCAGCTAAAAACGCCGTAGTATCGCTCATGGTTTTGATAATTTTGCTGCGGTTAAACTACGGCAACGAAACCAGATACTCTATTCACCCCTTGACCCAGCCCTCGACTAAACCTGACCTGATGCATAAAGTCAACCGAGTAGATGCAGGATAAATACTAACACCATACTCTGCTCTATTCTTACCTCACCAGGATTTTCCGACAATTTAGACAGGCGATCGCAAAAAAAATTAATTTAGTTGGAGCCACTAGTTCTGGGTTGAAGTTCCATTGCCTATCAGCCATCAACCGTTAGTCATCACCCATTGAGCGCTGGGGCAAAAGCAGAATTTGGTCATGGGGGTCACATCGCTCCAGCTCCTGACGGATCTCTGCCTCAGAAGGATTGTCATTTTGCATGAGGAATTGCAAGAACTTGAAGGTCGGCGCGTAAGTGCGAAAGTAGCCACCGTGTACATCAATCTTGCCCAGCAGATAAGGCAGGATGTTTCCCAAATCGATCAGCAGGGCTGTGAATGGATTTAACCCCAGCCCGATCGCATTCACACCTACCATTCTGGAGCAGTCGAGATAATTGAAGCTTTCAAACAAGTCATAGGCAGACGTTGCTTCGACTGCCCGTCTGGAGAGCAGCGCGTTGCGAATCCACAGCATATCCTTTGGTTTGTTGGCTCGTCTGAGGTAGATATTGCCCAAGCGCAAACCTGACATTTCAATGCTGGGTTCGGTAAACCAGTTGCTCAAGATTGAGAGGTAGCGCAAGACGATATCGCGATCGCTCGACATCAGGTAAATTTGCTCACAGCGCCGAATTGCCGAGCGGACGTAGTTATTTCTGCCTTCCTGGATTAGCTCTAGCGGAATATCTGGAGATGCCAGGATCAGCTTGCCTAAATCCAAGCATTCGCCCATTTGCTTTTCTTGCTCGGTGGCGCGATCGTCTTTACCAAAGCGATCAGAAAGGACGCGCAGGGTGTTGACGACAACTAAACCACCCATGCTGTGTCCAACCAGGTTAACTTTGGTGCGAATGCTTTTGGGTAAGTCAACCGACTCTTTTAGGGAAGCCGCAGGGGCTTGAAGCTGCTTGAGAACCCGATCGAGCCGCCAAAAGAACTCTGCTAAATCAGGCGCGCCATAGTGAACGGCTCGATAGCGATCGCGCTGATAGACAACTGCCCGCAACAGCCCAAAAGCAAGTAGCCACAGAACAAATACAATGACTGGAAAAGTCCAATACCAGCGAACCTGCAAGGGTAAAACTAGATCATAGAGCAATGCCAAAAGGAGGCTGGGCAACAAACTGATGACAAAAAGACTGCCGACAAATTTGAGCAAAATTCCGACATTGCTAACCAGGTCTTTGAGCAACCCCAGGTTAAAGAAGGGCTGTTCGCTGGGCCAGTGATAGCCGACGTAGAGATGCTGCGCTGAAATCGTGTTGGTGCCTTGTAAAGCATCTGCCTCCTCCGCAAAGCCGTCATAAAAGCCTTTAGCGGGGGTGGCATAGCCATGAGTCCGCAGCGTCAGCGTGTTGACATTCTGTTTCTGAATTGTCCGAGCTAGCTCGTCTATGTTGAACAGGGGGCGAAAGCGATGGTTGGGCGGTAGCCGCCGTTCAACCTTTAAAGATACAGAAGCAGTGCTGACGACCAGGTAAACGTGAGGATTCTGGCGATCGCCATACACCTCAAAGTTGCGACTGATTGCCTGAGTAAACTGTTTTTGCTTCCAGCTATTCAGGGTTTTGATCACGAACGCTTCGTTTACTTCTTGGCAGAAACCAGGATATTTTTCGTGACATTCACCCAGATTCTGAAAGTCATTGTGGAGCTGGCAATAGATCAGCAATTCCTGATGGAGCGCTTCAGCGATCGCTGCTTCACTCGATTTGCCTGCATAGGTTCTTGCATCAGCCCCATGCTCAGCCTTATAGGCAAGCTGCACCACACGCGCCTTTGTCCACCAGTCTGAGAAGGGGGCTGAGTTGCGAATGATGCCGCCGAGCCAGCGCTGATCGACCTGACTGGCTTCGGCGTTTTTCCACCGAAACGGTAGGGATTCAGAAGTGTAGCAGCGCTCAACGCTCATGGGTTTCTATCCAACTTAGCGAATTTCATCCAGCACTTCTTCCACCTTTTCTACGCCTTCGGCATTGTTTTGCTGTTGATAGAGCGTGAGTGCCTGCTCTAAATTGGCGATCGCTTCATCCGTGCGATCGCGCCCTTGCAGCGCCAACCCCAGCTCATAAAATCCTTCTGCATTTTGAGGGGCAAGCTCAACTAACCGCCGGTACGCCACAATCGCCCGCAGATAATCTCCCTTTTCCAACAGAACGCTGCCGATCAGGGCTTGTGCCTCTGGTGAATTTGGTTCTGCCGAAGCACCCCGCTGATAGGACGCAAGCGCCTGGTCTAAATTTCCTTGAGCCCTAAAGATGTCACCAATTTGCAAGTGAATTTGAGCATTGCGCGGTTCCAGGCTAGCGGCTTGTTCAAAAGCGATTAGTCCATTCGCAAGGTCACCCGAATTTACCAGAGCTACCCCTAAATTTAGCTGAATACTGCCCCGTCGTGGGTTAAGCTGCAAGGCCCGTCGGAGGGTCTCCACTGCTTCTGTATACCGTTCTTGCTGAATTAGCACAGACCCCATTGACTCAAACACGACTGCATTGTTGGGGTTCAAAGCTGCTACCTGCTGATAGGCTTGCAGTGCGCCTTCATAGTCTTCTTGCCGAACTAGTACAACCCCCAAGCCGAGGTAAGCATCAACGTTGTTGCGTTCTAGCTGAGTGCTTCGGCGGTATGCTTCGGCAGCTCCGCTGTAGTCCTCTAGATTTGCCAGGCTGTAACCCAGGGCGTAGTAAAAAGCGGCATTATCATTGTCCAGGGCGATCGCCTGCTGATAAGCCGTTGCCGCCTCCTGGTAGTTATTTTGCCGCGCCTGCAAGTAGCCAATTCCTGAAAAGATGCGGGCATTTTCTGGGTCGATGCTAGCGGCTTGCTGATAGGTCGCCAGTGCTCCTGCATAATCTCCTGCATTAACCTGTTGCCGCCCTTGCCGCAGCAGGTCATTAAGCTGCCGATTATTATTTTGCGCCAGCAGAACACCCTGCATTTGCCGACCCTGTACCTGAGCTTGAGTGGGTTGAGCGATCGCCCCCAACAGCCCTGACATGACTACACTGGCTGTCAATGTCATCAATGCAGCCGATCGTGGCCAATTTATGGCTTGACAGATGGCACCACCGACAGCTTGTTTATTCACAGCTTGCTTATTCACAGCCAACCCCGCGCATTTCCTACCGTTGTTTACTTTGTTGATTAGCTACAGCGATCTGAAAACCAGATCAGGACTCATTTACGATGACAGGTTAAACGGATTTCTAGAACAGAAATCTACCGAGAAACATATCCAGACACAAGACCTTGACTCCCAGGCATGATTTGATCCGCTTGATCGTTGTCTGATCGCAGAATGGTAGTGTCATGAAAGAATCTTGTGAGAGGGCAAGGGAATGATTTTATCAACAACTGACGTAATTCAGGGAGCAGTGGTCGAATCTTACCTGGGAGTCGTCACGGCAGAAGTGGTTTACGGCAGCAACGCGCTGAGAGATTTTTTTGCTGGGATTCGCGACATCATTGGAGGGCGCACTGCCAGCTATGAGCGAGTGTTTGAAAAGGGGCAGCAAGAGGCGATCGCCGAACTGGGGCTACGTGCTGAGCGACTAGGTGCCAATGCAGTCATCGGTATCGAAATAGACACAGGCACCATTAACATTGACGAAACTGGAGCCCTGTTGCTGATTACCGCCACCGGAACAGCCGTCCGGCTGCGCTAACAGAATTCTCCCTTCCGAAAGAGCCGTGACCTCCCCTCAGGGGAGAGAAAAAGAGCAGTGGACTGATCCTAAAGTAGAGGCTCAGATAACTGCTAGAAAAACGAATTGGCAAGGGAGTTCACTTGTATGACATATGCAAATCGGCCCGGTGTAGTAGAGCCCGTTGTTGCAGCCACAGATTATCACGACCGGGTTAGATGGGGTCCCATCCTTGCTGGTCTGGTTATTGCTTTGGTATCGCAGTTGATTTTAAGCGCGCTTGGAGCGGCGATCGGTCTAACGACGCTTGCAGGTTCAAACGCGCCTAACAGTGCTGCTGGAGAGGTGGGCACTGCTGTTGGCATCTGGACAGTCATCAGTTTATTAATCTCGCTATTTTTGGGTAGCTGGGTGATGGCTCGGAGTTGCGGACCCATGAACCGCAACACCGGTCTGTTGAATGGTGCAATCCTTTGGGCAACCACCTTGGCTCTCAGTGCATGGTTGCTTACCAGCGGTGTGTCGGGACTCTTTGGCATTGTTGCGTCTAACGCTGGAGAAGTCATTAATCAGGTGCAGCCTGCCGGTGGTGTAGAAGTTCCTGACCCCAGTGTAGCTAATACAACACCTCAAGAAACTCGCGACATTGCAGGCAACGCTGCTAAAGCAGGTTGGTCGTTTGTGATTGGTTCTTTGTTGAGCTTAGCCGCTTCCCTGATTGGAGCTTCGGCTGGTACTCGGACTCCTCGCGTTGCAACGTATGTAGAACGCTAGAGGTACAGACCGCAGATTTAGTTGTGGTGTCTCTCCATTAGCACGTTTTACAAACTTGGGTAAGACGTGCTTTTTCTATAGATGCGTTGTGTGAAGGGTAGCGTGGCTTTGCCGGGCTATCCTTCACGCTTTAAAGGAGTGATTAGCTTCTTTAGGATTTCGTATAGCTGCTCGATAGTTCCGCACAGCTCCTTTACGGTTCCGCGTAGCTTCTTGGCGATCGCGCATAGCTGCTGAATAGATCTCGTAGGATGCGTTGGGCGATCGCTGTAACGCATCATTCACCACTCGGTGCGTTACGCTGTCGCTAACACACCCTACACATTGAATGAGCAGGAGTTACGCTTCCTAAACCAGAACCCCTAATACCCGCAAAATCATCGGTAAGAGTTTGCTGCACGCCTCTACGATCTCCGCCGTCTCCGGTAAACCTTTCAAAGTCGCCTCAAACATCTTCTTTGCCCTTCGCACCAATCCCTCTTTCTGAGCGGGTTCTTCGGTTTGCTGTGCCGCTGCGAGGTTTTGCACCTGCTCTAGCAGGTCGGCTTTGTCAGGGTTGGGCAGGTCAGCGTCGGTTTCGATCGCCGCTTGCAGTTGAGTTAGTAGGTCTTTTAGGGTGGGGCGATCGCCACCTCCATCATCCGGCAACTGGTTAATCGTATTCGTTACGCTGCCGCTGATTTCGCCCAGGTTGAGCGTTGAACCTGTGAGCGTGAAATCTCTGCCAACACTAATGTTGCGGCTTTGGTCGCTGCTATTATTCATAAGCTTATTCTCATTAAGGATGCTGAGAGGTCTATTTGCCAGAGAGTTGATCACTCCCCACATATTGACGCTTTGTTCCCGGTAAATCGTAATTTCACTTTCTTTAGCTTGCAATTCAGCGCGATACTTAGCTTCTAAAGTTTTGAGAGCTAGTTCGTACTGCTGATTAAACTCATCGTGAATTTTTTCCTTATTTGCATCTGGCAGGACGCTGACCCGCACGACGACGACTCCATCTCCTTTATTCTCGATACTTTGAATTTCTAAGGGCGTGTCTTCGTTTTCTACCTGCACCTGTTGAAAGGCAGCCACAAACGCCTTCCAGTCCACTCCGTTGCGAAAAATCAGATCAACTGTGCTCAGGATTTCTTGAAATAGCTTTGTAAACTCTCCAGGGGCAAAATTGCCACTACTGGGACGACGTTCTTGCTGGTGATGCAGGAGATAGACATACTGACAATCCACTTGCTCCAAAATCGTCTGGCTATCAACATTCCAGGCTTCCAGACAAGCTCCAGTCAAGTAGGCTCCAGTGAAATCGGTGTGGAGAACCAACGCTTCAGCCAACATAGCCCCTTTTAGGTTGGCGTGTCGCAAGGTGGCACAGGTCAAGTCTGCTAAGGTCAAGTCAGCCTGCTCTAAATTGGCACCATTCAAATTAGCGGTGCGGAAATTGGCATCAACATAGGATTTCTTATAACCATCACGAGTCACCAGCAGTTCCTGCACGGCTGGATTTGCCAGCATGGAATTGCCAACCCTAGCGCGATCGAGCCGTTGGGCATCTTGCCAACACACCCATTCCAAGCTCGTTTCTCGTTTTTGAGTGTTTGTAAAATTCGTGCCTTTCAATATGGCTTTGGTGAAGTTTGCTGAGGTGAGATCGGCACCACGAAAAGAGGTGCCACCCATAGCCGCAAAACCAACACCAAGCGTGCGGATCAAAGCAAATTTCTCATCTCCCTTGAGGGCACGACGACTACAATAGATGCCCAGGAGCAGACTAGCGACTGCGACTGCGACTGCACCTATGAATGCGCCTGCGGCTGCGAATGCGACTACGACTGCACCTGCGATTGCGCCTACGACTGCGCCTGTGGCTGCTACTGCTACTGCGACCGTGCCTGCGAATGCACCTGCACCTGTGACTGCGACCGTAACTGCTACTGCTACTGCTACTGCGACCGCTACTGCGACTTGGATTGCGCCTACAACTGCGCCTGCGACTTCGATTGTGAATGGGCTTAGGATTGCGATTGTGATTGCGACCGCCACTGCGACTGCAACCACAATCGCAATCGTACTTGCAGCTTTAGACGTAAAGCCCTGACGAGCGATCGCTGTGAATGTAATAGGAATGATGATGCAGTAAGCGACCGTGGTAGGCAAGTATGCTGCATAGTAGCGCCAGTCATAGCCATCCCACCAGCGGGGAAAGTGGTAGGCGACGTAATAGCCAAAGTAACCTTGCAGTACACCTGCTAGAACTGCAATTATCAGCACAAGCAGCAGTTGCCCAACGACCCAGCGCCGTTGTACTCCAGCTACAGCTCGCGTGAAGTTTGCTCCTTGTAGCTGAGCCTCGGCAAAGTCCGTGCCGCGAATATCTGCTTCGCTGAAGTCTGCCCCAGAGAGATCCTGTCCCTTAAACGACTGTCCCCGCAAGTTTACCCTGCGAAAGTCTCGTTCTCCGGCAGCGTAACGGCTTAGAACTTCGCTGGCTTTCATAGGGACAGGGGAGGGGCTGTTGTTTGATACAGCGATAGCATAAAAATTTTGGCAGAGGAAGGTCTCTCCTAAATCTTTTGCCTCGTTTCCAGGCTCCACCTAGAAATGCTGCTCATACGGAATCCGTTTCGTAAAGCAGCACGATTGGGTGTACGGGCGAAGCATTCGGCAAAAGAATAGTGCTTCAGTGGCAGGAATTGTGACCGAATGCTTCGCCCCTACCGCTGCCACTACTCTACAGACGGATTGCCAATCCCTAATCCCCAATACCTAAGCGCTAAAATACTTCGCCACCGGATGATGAGCTACGATCGCCGTTGTCGATTGCTCTGGGTAAAGCTGTTCGCTTTCGTCCATGTGCAGGTGAATGCGATCGCCCCCTAGCAATTCCAGTAGCTTGTACTGATCTTGGATGTTGGGGCAAGCCGGATAGCCAAAGCTATAGCGTGAGCCACGATAGCGCTGCGCCAGAATATCCCGCAGATTATCCGGCTCCTCAGCCGCAAAGCCTAACTCCTGACGAATTCGAGCATGAGTCCACTCTGCCACTGCTTCTGCCACCTGCACCGCTAGCCCGTGGAAATAGAGGTAGTCGGTGTATTGATTGGAGCCAAACAGCTTTTGAGCGTATTCCGTAGCAACTTCACCCACAGTGACAGCTTGCATCGGGAATACGTCAATCAGACCCGTTTCTTTGGGTGCATAGAAGTCTGCAATGCAAAGACGACGGAGCGATCGCTGACGCGGGAAGTTGAAGGTGGCAATTGCTTCCGATTCCCCTTTTTGCAATACGTCTACAGGAATTGCCGGATCGTACAGGTGAAGCGAATTTCCTTCAGACTGACAAGGGAAATAGCCATAAACTACCTGAGGATGCAGCAAATTCTGCTCTACAACCTGCTGTTTCCAGGTTTCCAGAATCGGGTAAACCTTGTCTGCTAAGAACTGGTCATAGTCCTCACGAGACTGCTCTTTGGGTTTGCGGAATTGCCACTGGCCTGCGATCAGCGCCTGCAAATCCAAATAGCCAAACAGTTCCTCAAAGGGAATGTCTGCGGGCTGCAAGATTTTGGTGCCCCAGAAGGGAGGAGTGGGGGGAGTGATCAGGGAAATGGCTTCGGAGCGTCGGGTGTCTTCGAGGAGAGAGGGGCTAGGGGCTGAGGACGGGGGGCTAGAGGTTGGAGGGGATTGGGGTTGTGCGCTGGTTTCTGGCGTACTGACTTCGTTGAGGAAGCCCTGGAGGTCGTCCCAGTTTGCCTGGGCTTTGGCGGGCATCAGTTTGTCCATGAAGTGCAGATCTGAGAAGGCATCTTTGCCATAGATCACTTTGCCTTTGTAGGTGTTTTGGCAATCTTCGTAGACAAATTTGGGGGTGAGGGCTGCGCCACCCAGAATCACAGGAACAGTGATGCCGCGTTCGTTGAACACCTCCAGGTTTTCTTTCATGAAGGCAGTTGATTTGACCAGCAAGCCGCTCATAGCAATGCAGTCGGCTTTATGGGTTTCGTAGGCGTCAATGATGTTGTCAACGGGCTGCTTGATGCCCAGGTTGATCACCTTGTAGCCGTTGTTCGACAGGATAATATCGACTAAATTCTTGCCGATATCGTGAACGTCGCCTTTGACGGTGGCAATGATGAAGGTGCCCTTTGCCTGGCTGGAATCTTCCTTTTCCATGAAGGGTTCCAGGTAGGCAACGGCAGCTTTCATCGTTTCTGCGGATTGCAGCACGAAAGGAAGCTGCATCTGCCCGGAACCAAACAGTTCACCAACGACTTTCATGCCATCAAGCAAAAAGGTGTTAATGATTTCTAGGGGCGGGTATTTTTCTAGCGCTTTGGTGAGCTGTTCTTCTAGCCCAATTCGTTCGCCGTCAATGATGTGGCGGGTGAGCCGCTCTTCCACAGGCAGGTTTTCGTCCTGGCTGCGATCGCGCTTCGTCGTCGCCCCTTCAAACAGTGTGGTTAACTCTGCTAGTGGGTCGTAAACGCAAATATCTCCTTCAAACTTACGCTCGTCAAAGATCAGTTGACGGCACACTTCCTGATGTTTGGGGTCAATCTTGGCGAGCGGCAAAATTTTGTTAGGGCTGACAATTGCCGCATCTAGCCCCACCTCCATCGACAGATGCAAGAACATCGAGTTCAACGCCATCCGTGCCGCTGGATTCAAGCCAAAGGAGACATTGGAAATGCCCAAAACAATATGACATCCCGGCAACTCTGCCCGAATTCGCTGGATTGCGTCAATTGTCGCTTTGCCGTTCGCCCGATCCTCTTCAATCCCGGTAGAAATGGGTAACGCTAAGGGGTCGTAGAAGATTTCGTAAGCTGGAATGCCAAACTCTAAAGCATCTCGGTAGGCGCGTTGGGCGATCGCAAATTTCCTCTCCGCTGTTCGCGCCATCCCCTCCTCATCAATTGTGCCGACGACGACTCCCGCGCCATACTGTTTCGCTAGTTCCAGCACCTTAAAGAAGCGCTCGTCGCCGTCCTCGTAGTTAGTCGAGTTGAGCAAGCACTTGCCGCCTGCCACCTTCAGCCCCGCTTCCATCTTTTGCCACTCAGTCGAGTCCAGCATCAGCGGCAGCGTCACATTCGTCACCAGGCGCGACACCAGTTCTCGCATATCGCGCACCCCGTCCCGTCCAACGTAATCAACGTTGACATCTAAAACGTGCGCCCCTTCTCGCACCTGCGCCTTTGCCAAAGACACTAACCCATCCCAGTCTTCCGCATTCAGCAAATCCCGACACTTCTTCGAGCCACTTGCATTCAGCCGCTCTCCAATGATCAAAAAGGAATTGTCCTGGTCGTAAGGCTGAGCAGTATAGATCGAGGCCGCAGCAGGGGTGTAGTTCGGGGAATGGGGTGTGGGGTGTAGGGTGTGGGGTATGGCGGCTTGTTCCCTAACCTGTGCCTCCCTAACCTCCCGTTGCTTCGGAGTCAGCGTTGGCGCAACTTCTGCTAACTGACGAATGTGATCGGGTCGGGTGCCACAGCAGCCACCAACCACTTGCACACCCAGGTCTTCAACGAAGTGCATCAGAGCCATTCGCAGTTCCAGAGGGGTGAGTTTGTAGTGAGCGTGTCCACCAACGTTTTCGGGAATTCCGGCGTTGGGAATGCAGGAGATGACGAAGGGCGAATTGGCAGACAAATAGCGAATGTGTTCTGCCATGCGATCGGGACCAGTGGCGCAGTTGAGCCCCAGGATATTAATTGGGTAAGGTTCCAGAATAGACAACATGGCGCTGACATCGGAGCCGACCAGCATCGTGCCCTGAAGTTCCATCGTCACGGAAACCATCAGCGATCGCCGCTCTCCTTTCTTCTGGAAGACCTCCTCGATCGCATTCAGCGCTGCCTTAATTTGCAGTACGTCCTGGCAAGTTTCCACAATGAATAGATCTACGCCGCCGTCAAATAGCCCTTCTGCCTGCTCTGCGAAGGATGCCTTCATCGTGTCGTAGTCGATGTGTCCCAATGTCGGCAGCTTCGTGGTTGGGCCCATTGATCCTGCGACAAATCGCGGCTTTTCAGGCGTAGAGTACTCCGCTGCGACCCGTTTTGCTAATTCAGCCGCTCTTTTGTTGAGCGAGTAAGCCTGATCTGCCAGGTCATACTCTGCTAGCACGATAGAGGCAGCGCCAAACGTATCGGTTTCGATCACGTCTGCCCCGGCTTCTAAAAATTCTCGGTGTACCTGTTCCACCGCTTCGGGCTTGGTTTCTACCAAATACTCATTGCAGCCCTCATATTCTGCGCCGCCAAAGTCCTCAGCCGTCAGGTTTTGTGTCTGAAGTGACGTACCCATTGCCCCGTCAAACACGATTACGGGGCGATCGGGACTGTGCAGGCGGGAAAGAAAAGAATTTGTCGTCATAAGGGGAAATGACCTTTGGGCAGAAAATCCAGATAAGTTCTAGATTATCAACCTCACCCCATTTCTGCTGAGCATAGGATGGAAATACGCAATGTTTGCTGTTTAATTATTGAAAATTTAGGATGACTCAGAATCTTGATCGATATGGGGTGGTGCTGGTTACAGCAGCTTCAAGGGCAGAGGTAGAGGCGATCGCCCAAACCCTAATTCAAGCTCGTCTTGCAGCTTGTGTGAGCCTCATGCCAATTCAGTCTGTTTACACCTGGCAGGGCAAGGTTCACCAGGAAGAAGAATGGCAACTGATGATAAAAACTGACCTGAATCAATTTGCTGACCTGGAAGCCAAAATTCGCGAAATTCACTCCTACGAAGTTCCCGAAATTATTGCTCTTCCAATTTTGGCAGGTTCACAGCCTTATCTAAACTGGATTGCTGAGCAAACCCAATCCGCGAAAAAAGATATGGAGAGGCAGTAGTCCTAAAAGCAATAAGCTTCTATTGTGCGGTTTACTCGCACAATAGAAGCTTATTGCTTAATATCGGCTTCAGCCTTTACACCGCTGCGCCTGACAGTAGGTGAGATGCTGCTTCTTTGAGCAGAACAGCTTTGTCGGTTTGCTCCCAGGGAAGGTCTAGATCGGTGCGTCCGAAGTGACCATAGGCTGCAACGTCTTGATAGAATCGTCCGTCGCGATCGCCCGGTAGCCGGTTCAGGTTAAATTCCTGAATGATTCCCGCAGGGCGTAGCTCAAAATGTTCTTTGACTAGCTCAAGCAGGCGTTCATCATCGATTGTGCCAGTACCAAAGGTTTCTACCATGATGCTGACCGGACGAGCCACACCAATTGCATAGCTAAGCTGAACTTCGCATTTTTCTGCTAGCCCTGCTGCCACGATATTTTTTGCTGCATATCGAGCTGCATACGCTGCGCTGCGATCGACCTTCGTGGGATCTTTCCCCGAGAAAGCGCCACCGCCATGACGGGAATAACCGCCATAGGTATCGACAATAATTTTTCGCCCGGTTAGTCCAGAATCGCCCTGAGGTCCACCGATTACAAACTTGCCTGTTGGGTTAACCAAGAAGCGAGTACTTTCGTCTGGCTTGATATCGATATCTGCAAAAACAGGTTGCACAACTAGGGCCCAAAGATCTTTTCTAATCCGAGCCTGTACTGCTGCCTCATCTGTGATGTCGTCGATGGTTGCAGTGTGCTGGGTTGAGACCAAAATTGTATCGATTCCAACAGGTCGCCCCCCTTCATAGGCAACTGTCACCTGAGTTTTGCCATCGGGGCGCAAGTAAGTCAGTTGTCCTGTTTTGCGAACCGCTGCCAGTTTGCGCGAAATACGGTGTGCCAAACTGATTGGCAAAGGCATTAACTCTGGCGTCTCATTGCAGGCAAAGCCAAACATCAAGCCCTGGTCGCCTGCGCCTACTGCGTCTAGATCTTCTTCGCTCTTCTGCACTCGGGTTTCCTGAGCCTGGTCAACACCTTGGGCAATGTCGGGAGACTGGGCATCCAGGGCAACCATGACCGCGCAGCTATGGGCAGAGAAGCCATTGATCGCGTCAGTGTAACCAATTTCAGCAATTTTCTGCCGCACCAGGTCAACATAGTTAACCTGAGCTTTGGATGAAATCTCACCCGTAACTAGCACTAGACCTGTGTTGACGACAACCTCAGCGGCAACCCGGCTAGCAGCATCCTGGGACAGAAGAGCATCCAGGATAGTATCCGAAATTTGATCGCAGATCTTGTCGGGATGACCTTCAGTAACCGATTCAGAAGTAAAGAGGTAGCGACGAGACAAGGGCAATGACCTCTCTTAGGCTAGATGGACAAAAAGATAGTGATAAGAATGGAGATTACCATACTTAGGATTCGGAACAAATAGCATAGCGCGTTTTCCTGTTTCTTGATTACTGAACTGGAGTTTGTGCGATCGCAATCTGGATATCGCTAAACAGTCCAGCTAAGACATCAGCCTCTAAGGCAAAAGGGCTTGTCCAACCCCAGGTAACTCCAATGCAGCCCGCAACATTTGCTGCACGAGCCATCTGAATATCAGCCTGGGAATCTCCGACCACTAGCGTTGCTTCCGGCTTAACCGCTAAACGACGGCAGGCTTCCTGCAAGAGGGCGGGATCTGGTTTGCTATATCCTTCGTCTGACCCCATTTGAAGCTGAAAGTAGGGCTCTAGCTGATAGCGATCGCTAAAATCTTTAACCCCAGGGGTGGTATCTGCCGAGAGAATGCCTAACTTTAGCCCTGCTGCCGTCAACGTTTGAAGTAGCTCCCGTCCAGCTTCAAAGAATGGCGTGTGATCAGCTTTTCGTGGCATTGAGCGATCGGCTTCAATAAAGGCTGAGTGAGCCATGTTCAGTGCTTCAATCCAATCGCGTCCAGTTTCAGCAATGTAAGCAGCAGCGGCAATTTCACTGTCTCGGCGACTGCCAACAGCCATCATTCCAGCAGGATTGATGCGATCGCCTTCCACCCCAAAGGCCATCAGCAATGGCTCTTGCACACCGGGAATCTGAGCGTCAATGAGACGCGATCGCCGATGTGCCAAGTTCCGCAAGAAAAGCTCGGAGTTAGCCAGCGTTCCATCTTTGTCAAAGATGACCGCCTGAATATTAGTGAACGTAGCGTCTTTACAGCGAATCGTGACCAAGCAACCTCCGACAAAAAATTTGGGGCAGCACAGATTCTCTGCACCACCCCAAATTATGCCTTGAAGCCCACTAGTTTGGCAGCTTTAGCAGCTACTCAGTCACTAAAATTGGTTCTTCCTCAGCTGACACGTCTTCATCTAAGACGATTTCTTCCTCTTCTGGCTCTTCTTCTGGCTCTTCTGACTGCGGTTGAGAGAGCTGCATCATGCGCTCACGATACTTGGCAGCCATTTCCTCAGCTTTGTCGTAGACCAGGTCAGGGTTTTTCACCATATCACCGGGTTCTGGCTCCAATTGCTTGGTTGAGAGCGAAATCCGACCTCGCTCTGCGTCCAGGTCAATAATCATCACCTTGACTTCGTCGTTAACGTTGAAGACGCTGTGAGGCGTATCAATGTGATCGTGAGAAATCTCGGAAATGTGGAGTAGACCACTTACACCGCCAATATCGATGAATGCACCGTAAGGCTTGAGTCCACGCACGGTACCAATAACCACTTCGCCCACTTCCAAGCGGTTCATCTTGCGCTCAACCAAAGCACGGCGATGGCTCAGCACCAGACGGTTGCGATCTTCATCAACTTCCAAAAACTTCAGCGGAAGCTCTTCGCCCACCAAATCTTCTTTGGGTTTGCGAGTGCTGATGTGAGAACCGGGGATAAATCCTCTCAGTCCTTCAATTCGCACGAGCGCACCGCCCCGGTTCGTTGCAAACACGTTAGAACGAACGGTCGCATCTTCTGTCTGAAGTTGACGAACCCTTTCCCAAGCTCGCATGTACTCAATGCGACGAATAGAGAGGGTAAGCTGTCCATCTTCATTTTCATCGGTCAGGATGAAAAACTCGCGAGTTTCGTTGGATTGCAGCACCTCATCGGGGCTATCAATCCGGTTGATTGACATCTCTTGGATTGGAATGTAAGCAGCGGTCTTAGCACCAATGTCAATCAGAGCGCCTCTCGGCTCAAGACTAAAAACTGTCCCGGCGACGATGTCTCCAGGGCTGAAATGGTAGTCATATTTGTCGAGAAGGGCGGCAAAGTCTTCGTGAGTAAAGCCAATATCTATTTTTTCCTGATTGACCATGCTAATTGTTTCCTAGTGGTTTCTCCGTAATGGTAGTGGTCTCTTATTGATGCATACGCACTGCTCTAAATGTGCATCTGTAGCAAGCATCCTAATAGCTCTTATTGTATGAGATTTGCATCTCAGCAGCATTTGACCCTAGACGAACTATCATAACCCAATTAAATCCCTTCGATATACTCTTTTGAATGGATTTAGAGAGATTCAGTAACCAGCAATCAATCGGAGATAAAAAATTCGCTTTTCTGAACGAGCAATCCTACGGTTGAAATAGGGAAGGGTGATTCTAACTCGTCTGCTTTAGGTGCTCAAACGACTAGAAGAACGATTCTCAACAAATATATAAGTGCTGGTAAATACAAGTTTCACCTGCATCAAAACGCTGCGCTTCGACCCCTACGCCTCAAGGATGGGGGATTTCCAACTCTAAGCTCACGATTGCAAGAACTTTCAAAGTTCTCAAATCTTCCAGAATAGAGCGTTTGGAAAATCTAGGAGAATTTGTACGTACACTGCTAGAACCTATGAATGAGTCACAAAAGACTGAGGTTCTACTCTTTCTTCAAGATTTAAGTTGGAGTCTATTTTTGAGCTTTGATGATTGTCTGTGCTGGTATCGCTAGATGCTTGCAGGTGAGTTAGCGTGTCTGCAAAATCTCGGATACCGCGAAACTGACGGTACACCGATGCAAAGCGCACATAGGCAACTTCATTTAAGCTTTGTAGGTGGTGCAGTACGAGTTCACCAATTTCATTGCTAGGCACTTCGCGCAAGGCCCGCTGCTGAAGCTCTGCCTCAATTTCATCCACAATATTGTCGAGTGCAACCTGCTCAATTCCAGTTTTTTCGCAGGCGCGAACGATCCCTCGTAATAACTTAGAACGATCAAAAGATTCGCGATCGCCCCCTCGCTTAATCACGGTAATGGGAACATATTCAATGCGTTCGTAGGTCGTAAATCGGCGGTTGCACTGCAAGCACTCTCGCCGTCGTCGAACGCTTTGCCCCGACTCGGCGGAGCGAGATTCCAAAACTCGATTATCTGTAAATTGACAGAATGGACACCGCATGGAAAAACCCAAAAGGGATACGTCTATTTAAGAACAAAACCTGAGCCAAACCTTTATAGGATGGCTCAGGTTACTAACACAACTTGAGAATACACTTTCCAAGCTAAATTAAGTTGTGATCTTGGAATGTGAACATTTATCACGCTATGCTCTAATCCTTGTTAATCCGGGGTGGCTCACGGAAAGCGATCGCAAAAAACAAAACACCAATCGCACCAGCCAAAACCAGGATGTAAGCAACACTTTCCATAATTTTCGCGTTCCTATTCGCCCAGCACCTAATAGTTTACAGACAAAAGAGAGAATAAGTTAAAAGCTGTAGCCCAAACGACACAAAACTATTCTCTCTCATCCCAAATCATTCTCTTGAATCTTTAGAATGGCGAGACATTAGCTTTGCTGCTGTCCCGCCATTCTAGAAAAGATTTGGATTTTAGACAGGCTCTTTTCGACGGGTTGACTTGTCACCCACTTTTTGGAAGAAGCCCCACTCGACTTGCTCCTCAGACAGATCAGGATCAACCCCAGCAAACACGTCGCGGAACAGTGTCCGAGAACCGTGCCAGATATGTCCAAAGAAGAAGAGCAGTGCAAAGACCGCGTGACCGTAGGTAAACCAACCACGAGGGCTAGTACGGAATACACCGTCAGAGTTCAGCGTTTCACGGTCAAACTCAAACGGCTCACCGAGCTGAGCTTTACGGGCATAGCGCTTCACAGTTGCCGGATCTTTGAAGGTTTGACCATCCAATTCACCACCATAGAAGCTAACCGTGACACCGGTTTGCTCAAAACTGTACTTGGATTCAGCCCGACGGAACGGAATATCCGCCCGGACAACGCCATCTTTGTCAGTCAAAATCACTGGGAATGTTTCAAAGAAGTTAGGAAGACGACGCACTGTCAATAGACGGCCCTCTCCATCCCGGAATTCAGGATGTCCTAACCAACCTTGAGCAATTCCGTCGCCTTTGTCCATGGGTCCAGTACGGAACAAGCCACCCTTGGCAGGGTTGTTTCCGACATAGTCATAAAACGCCAGCTTCTCAGGAATTCCTTCCCAGGCTTCTGAGACACTTTCACCATTTGCCACACTGGCTTGTACACGGCGATCAATTTCTTGCTGATAGTAACCGCTGTCCCACTGATAGCGGGTTGGACCAAACAGCTCAACTGGGGTTGCAGCGCTGCCGTACCACATGGTACCAGCGACCACAAACGCAGCAAAGAAAACAGCAGCAATACTGCTAGAGAGAACGGTTTCAATGTTCCCCATGCGCAATGCTCTGTAAAGTCGCTCAGGTGGACGCACCGTCAGGTGGAATAAGCCTGCAATAATGCCGACTACACCAGCCGCAATATGGTGAGCTACAATGCCACCTGGATTAAACGGATCGAAGCCCTCTGGTCCCCAAGATGGAGCGACAGGTTGCACACTGCCCGTTAAACCGTAGGGATCAGACACCCACATACCCGGTCCAAATAGACCAGTCAGGTGGAATGCACCAAACCCGAAACAAAGTAGTCCAGACAAAAATAGGTGAATACCAAACATCTTGGGCAAGTCAAGTGCAGGTTCACCCGTGCGTGGGTCTCTAAACAGCTCCAGATCCCAGTAGACCCAGTGCCAGCAGGCAGCTAGGAACAACAAACCAGAAAGCACGATATGTGCTGCGGCAACTCCTTCAAATGACCAGAAACCCGTGTCAACTGCTGGACCACCAGTGATGCTCCAGCCACCCCAGGATTCGGTAACCCCTAGACGTGCCATAAATGGCAAAACGAACATGCCCTGTCTCCACATGGGATTCAAGACGGGATCACTGGGATCAAAAACAGCTAGCTCATATAAAGCCATCGAGCCAGCCCAGCCCGCTACCAGGGCAGTATGCATCAGATGCACAGCGATCAATCGCCCTGGATCGTTCAGGACGACTGTATGTACTCGGTACCAGGGTAGTCCCATTGACTACGCTCCTCCTATATGTTTCAACGCTTCCTTCAGCATTTTATTAAGGCATCTAATAATACTGATGAGCCTATCAGAGATAAGACTATCAGAAATTAGATACTAGCCAACCAACCAAGACTTACTGCTGTCTGCCCTTTCAGACCCAAGGCAGAACAATTTCGACAGTTTGACAATAAGCTTGTAAAAATGAAAGTGTATGTAGAAGTGTAACCAGTGTGGGGAGCTAATGCAAGCGCTATGAATACGAAGCGCAAGGAAGAGAAGCGGTATGGCTGATATTAAGTTTGTTGAAGAAGAACGGGAAGTTATTGCTGCCGACGGTGCAAACCTGAGGTTCAAAGCCCTTGAAAATGGCATTGACCTCTACACCTTCATGGGCAAGATGATGAATTGTGGTGGGTACGGGCAGTGCGGTACCTGCATTGTTGAAATTGTAGAAGGGATGGAAAACCTATCGCCTAGAACCGAAGTGGAAAATCGCAAGCTCAAAAAAAAGCCAGAAACCTATCGGCTTGCCTGCCAAGTAGTGGTCAACGGACCAGTGAGTGTGAAAACAAAGCCATAAGTAAATAGACAAAAACTAGGGGAGTAGACTACGAGGTTGCTCCCCTAGTTTTTGTAACGCTGCTTGGTGAATAGACGAAATGCAAAACTCACTGGGTGGTATTCTTGTGTCAGGTCTGTCTTTTTTGAATGAGCTTAGGGGCTGGATTCAATGCAAGTTAATGATTTAGGATTTGTTGCCGTTATTCTGTTTGTGTTGGTTCCAACAGTTTTTCTGTTGATCCTTTACATTCAAACGGCTAGCCGTGAAGGAAAAGGTTCTTAATCGATTTATCGATTGACTGACAATTTATTAGGATTTAGCTTTGAATAAAGAAGCGCCAGGTTTTTACACTTGGCGCTTCTTTAATTAAGAAACATTACGATTCTATGTGCTTTTGTAAAGGGAAGCTGTTGCGTTCCCAAAAGACGCGATCGCCATATCCTTGAATTTGGCGATCGCTCTCTGCTAGTTCTAATCGCTTCTCGGCTAAGCAAGCATAATATTGGTCAAGTTCAATCCCAACAAAGCGGCGATCGAGTTTTTTAGACACCACTGAAGTCGTGCCAGAGCCAAGAAATGGATCAAGCACAACTGCTTCGGGAGGCGAGCTTGCCAGAATGATTTTTGCCAGCAGCTTTTCCGGCTTTTGGGTGGGGTGATTCGTGTTTTCGGGCATTGACCAGAATGGTATTGTGATATCTGTCCACAAGTTAGATGCTGCGGTCAAGCGAAAGTTACCGTTGGGGCTGCGTTCCCAATCTTTGGGACGACCCTGAGTGTCTGTATAGGGAGCGCGTACCTGTCGCTTTAGTTGGACAGCAGCAGCATTAAAGTAATAGTCTTCAGAAACGGTGCAGAACCAGATGTCTTCGGCGCAGTTTTTCCAATTTGCCTTTGCGCCACGTCCTTTCTCACGTTCCCAGGTGATACGGTTGCGGATGATAAAGTATTGGGAAGCAACGGCATAGAGGGCGGGAGAAGATTGCCAGTCGCCGCAAAGATAAACAGAGGCAGTCGGTTTAAGCGTGCGAACCAAGCGTGAAAGCCAGCTATTAACCCAAACCTCATAATCAGCTAGCGATCGCCGCCTGACAATTTGTTGATTGAAGCGCTTGCTCAGGTTGTAGGGCGGATCGACAAATAACAAATCGACAAATTTTGTTGGCAAATAATCCAGCACTTCAAATAGATCCTGGCAGACGGTTCGATCCAGGAGAGCGGCTGGTTCAACGGGTTCACTTAGATGAATTAACTTTTGGCAGTAGTGCGATCGCTCTGTCTCACTTAATTGAAGGGTGCGGTTGCGGGGAGCAGGCGCTTTCATCTAGGGCAAGGGTTTAGGACAACAGGCGTTGCTGGAAGAACACTACTCAGACGTTTATCCAAACTCGTCAGGGCGTTCCGCGAAACGCCCTGACAAAATTCACGCCTTGCAGCAACGCCCATCAATCTACACTGTTCGGGCTACTTTGTTTAGGAAACGGTTCGAACTAGCAGGACGGGACAGTTTGCATAAACCCGTACATAGTCTGAAAGGGATTGTCCCAAAAGACGATCCAAATCAGGTAACGCTTTTGCCACCGAGGGACGTCGCTCAGGCGAACCCAATACTAATAAATCAACGTTGAGTTCATCGGCGGTTTCACAAATCCGCGCTCCCGGTTTGCCGACTGGAGCCACACAGCGGTAGTTGATCCCCAGCTTTTTGGCTTCAGCGATTGCTGGAATCAACACTGGATCTTGATTTGGATCAATTTCCATTTCATCCCGCTTGACCTTCAGATCAGGATTTGTGTGAGCCAGAATCAGCTGCCCTCCTTTAATATCTCGCAGGAACGACAACGCCAATTTTAAGGACGCTTGAGCCGAAGCAGAGTTGTCCATCGCCACCATGACGCGGTTAATTTTTCTAACGTAAATGTCATCTCTGACCAGCAGCATGGGACGGGAAGCCAGTTGAAACACGTACTGGCTTACGGAATTCTCTAAAATTGATTGCAACCGCTTTAGCCCCCGTGATCCCATGATGATCAGGTCGGCATCTATTTCTTCGGCGACTCGGCAAACCACATCTTTCGGGTCGCCTTCTCGCAACATAGCAGTTGTGCGGTTTGGGTCAAGCTGAAGCGTTTGAACTGCTTTTGCTAAGGTTTTTCCGCCACTTTCCCAATTTTGGGTCATTGCATCAGCACTGGCTTGAGGCGGCACGACATGCAAGATCGTCACAGATGCTCCTTGAATAGATGGAATCTCCATCAGAGCTTTGAGCATTTCTTCAGATTGTCCTATGCCTGAGTCTGCCAGCAAAATTTTTTCTATCATCGTTGCCTCTCACTTAAAGCGTTTTGAACTAAATAACAAGCTGCTGCTACCGCTAAAACAGTAAAAATTGCTCGACAAAAAATCCAACGATTTGCAATAGTTTGATACAAATAATGTCAAACAACAAATCGCTGGGCGATCGCTCTTAATTCGCCTTTGCTCAGTCATCATAACCCTTGCTGCAGCGCTTCAATTCGTTTTCTGAAGATTGATAACAAAGGGTTAAGGCGAATTTTGACCGATATAGCTGCACCCAGAAGTTGGGCAAGAAAGTGGTGTATAGCTGCGGTCTGCATGACTTTACTTGTCCAACTTGATGTGACTTCGACAACGCTGTTTCAGGTGCGTGTTGCGCCACTGAAATAGTAAAAATCGTGTCCTGCACGTTGCATAGGACACGATTTTTCACTCTCGCTGAATTTCTTACAGCCGTTTCCACTTGGATAGACCACAAATCCCTGTAGGGGTCGTTCGCGAACGACCCCTACGCTATGGCTTACCCATCGAAAAATGGCTGTAAGCAAGCGCAGTTTTCTTTCTGCATTCCGTCTGTGAGGGGGTAGGAGCTAAACCCCTATCCCCTGATCCTGTTGAAAACTGGCTTTAGTCTTGGGTGATTCCAAGCAAATCTTTTACGGGATTGCTAACAAACTTCCGCCTAAATGACTGCACAGAATTCAAAGTATTCTGTAGCCGCCTCTGAACGCGCTCTTGTTTAACCACCATGTAGCGCCGCTGAAGAAATACTCGGCGATCCCAGATTGAACCGTTAAACCAGCGCTCGTATGTAGTTGTGGCAGTATCGGTCAAAAACCGTCGCCAGAGCCTCGTTAAGTTCACACTAGAAGTCTCCTTAGCTCGAAGCCGCCCATTAGCAATCATCGCCTGCCGCAGTTCTACATCGTCGCACAGGGCTTGCAAGCTGTTTAACAGTTCATCTAGTGAGTTAACTTCGAGGTAATCCAGATCTCGTTTGCGTTCTGCTTGAAATGCTGGCTCTTTTCCGAGAATGGCTGGAACTCCTATATGCCAAGCATTGTATAGCTTCAATGCAGGTTTGACACGAAGGGTTTTGAGCGGTATAAAACGTCGCACGGATATGACAGCATCGATTTCACTGTAATCATTCCATCCTTCACGACCAACGATGCGCCAGCGCGGCTCCATTGCCTCCAAAGACTTGAAGGTGTTACTCTTACGCAACTTCCCAAGAGTATAGTTGGGCAACCTCTTCTATCAATAGATCTATCTACGCAATTTCACTGAATCTTTAAAGTAACTTGAGGGCAATCTGAATACTTAGCATGATTAGACCGATCGTCTAGCTTCCCTAACGTCTATAGGACAGGCACTTTGGGCTATGGCTATTGCTAACCTGGGAAGACAAAGAATTTAACCGCTTGGCCACACACCTTAACTACGCAGTAGGTACTTTTGTGTAGAGGTCGAAAGGTCTAAGTAATGTAAGAATTAGGGTGGAAATATGGCTTCTCTGAGAAGCCCTGCGTTGAGTGGGAGTGATCCTTTATGCAGCCACAGCTAGAGCCAACTAGTGCAATCCATCTAAACTCGTTGCAGGCAGTGACGGAAAGCTGGTTTGAATATCCAGTCCGGGCACAGCCTCACCATACGGACTATGCCGGAACGGTCTGGCACGGTTCCTATATCGCCTGGTTAGAAGAAGCGCGAGTGGAATGTTTGCGATCGCTTGGCATCGAATTTGCCGACCTGGTCGCGCTGGGCTGCGATCTTCCCGTTGTTGATTTGTCCATCCGCTATCATCGACCGCTTCGCATGGGAATGGCGGCGATTGTCAAAGCCAGAATGACCCAGATGGAAGGTGTGCGAATCAACTGGGATTACCAAATCCATTCTCCCGATCGCCAGGAGCTTTACGTAACGGCGCAGGTCGCCCTGGTCGCAGTCGATCGAGAAAAAGGCAAAATTATGGGCCAACTACCTCCAGCAGTGAAGGATGCGCTGGCAAGGCTCATGCCACCTGAGGGGTAAGGCAACTTCTCATACCCAATCCGTCTGTGGAGTAGCGGTATCGGCAGGGGCGAAGCATTCGGTCTCAATCCCTGTCACTGAGACACAATTCTTTTGCCGAATGCTTCGCCCGTACACCAAATAGGGCTTCTTTATGAAATGGATTCCGTATCAGAAACGAAGTTTGGGAAATAAAGGGTTGTGGTTGCCCATTGCCACCCTTGAAAAGGAACGACGGGTGTAACAACCGTTGAGGAAGTGCTACGAGTCTTATCGCGCAGTATGGTGAATTACAAAACGCCAGTGACAAATTCGAAAGCACTAGATGACCTTGCTGAGCGATTAGGGAGTGTCATTAGTGATTAATTACTGGTTATCCCTGAAAGAGTTGCACGATCTGTCGCAATAAGTCTAAAGGGGTGATGCCGAAGATAAAGTAGAGCGCTAGGAGTAGCAAAAAGAGAGTAATTCCAATGCTAATCACTGCTTTTGTAATGCGCAGAAACAAGCCGAAGACGGCAAAGGCGACAACCAGCAGCAGAATCAAAACCAGTATTTCTCCAATGCCCACCGTGCTTACCTCATTCAATTTACCCTCACTACTCTACCTGGTTACCTGACACAACTCCCAGAACCGTTGCCACACGTAGGTTGGGTGAAGCAAAGCGGAACCCAACAGAAGCATTAAGCGTAGGATGAACTTTATCCATCCTACGCTTAATGCTAGGTCTAATACTGCGATGTTGGGTTGCGCGGTGCTCCACCCAACCTACTGCGTGGAGATGTTTTTGAATGTGAAATCAAAGGTTTTGCATTCAAAAACATTTCTCCATTTGGCAATTTACTCTACTCCTTCAATCGGAGCAAAGCCTTGGCGCTGGATATTTTCGGTGACGGCACGGGGTTCGAGGAATTGCAGCAGGTAGTCTGGCCCGCCTGCCTTGGAGCCAACGCCGGAGAGTTTGAAACCGCCAAATGGTTGACGAGCCACGATCGCCCCGGTAATTCCCCGGTTGATATACAGATTGCCGACTTCAAACTCATCTTGGGCCCGCTCAATGTGAGAGGGGGTGCGAGAGTAGAGTCCGCCCGTTAGGGCATAGAGGGTGCCGTTGGCGATCGCTATTGCCTGATCAAAATTCTTCGCCTTCAGGACTGCCAACACTGGACCAAAAATTTCCTCCTGGGCGATTTTGGCATCGGGTGAAACGTCGGTGAAAATAACCGGCCCAACAAAGTAGCCGTTTTCAGGGGCAGGTACTTCTAGCGCTACTGTTGCTTCGGTTTTACCTTTTTCAATGTAGGCTTTGATCCGGTTTTGGGCGGCTGCGTCAATTACGGGACCCACCTGAGTGCTGGGCAGTTCTGCGGCTCCTACGTTGAGCGATCGCGCCGCTTCCACGACCCGATTTACGAACGTCTCATAAATCGGCTCCAGTACAATCACCCGTGAGCAGGCAGAACACTTTTGACCGCTATAGCCAAAGGCAGACTGCACCACCCCTTGAACTGCCTGATCCAAATCGGCGCTTTCATCCACGATGATGGCGTTTTTGCCGCCCATTTCTGCCACGACTCGCTTCAGGTGCTTTTGTCCAGGCTGTACGATCGCTGCTTCTGCATAAATTCGGCAGCCCACTTCTTGAGAACCCGTAAACGTGATCATGTGAACGTCAGGATGCTTCACCATGTGAGCGCCTACACTGGAGCCTTTTCCAGGCACAAATTGGAAAACGCCTTTGGGAATTCCCGCTTCTACCAGGATTTCTGCCATCTTTGCAGCAATTACAGAAGAGGTCTCTGCGGGTTTCAGCAGTGTACAGTTTCCTGCCACCAGCGACGCAACGGTCATGCCCGTGGGAATTGCTAGTGGGAAATTCCAGGGAGAAATGATCAGCGAGATTCCTCTCGGCTCATAGCAATAGCGGTTTGTTTCCCCTGGCAGGTCGTAGCTGTAGCCTTGGCTCAGCCGCTCCATTTCGTCAGCGTAGTAGCGGCAGAAGTCGATCGCCTCTGAGACTTCACCGTCTGCTTCCTTCAGCGCTTTGCCCGTTTCCAGCACCATCCACGCCGATAGTTCTGCCCGTCGCTGCTCCATTAGGTCGGCAGCTTTTCGCAGAATGTTTGCTCGTTCTGTTGCGGGCGTTTTTCTCCAGGCAGGGAAGGCTGCTTTAGCGGCGGCGATCGCTTGATCTGCCTGCTCCACGCTCAACAACCCGACCTGACCAATCACCTCCGACGGGTTGGAGGGATTCACCGAATTCACCGTTTCCTGGGTCGATTGATATTCGCCATTGACCAGCGGCAGGTAAGTTTTGCCCAACTGCTGACGCACGGTTTGCAGGGCTTTTTGAGCGCGATCGCGTTCCGAGAGAATGGCGTAGTCAGTGTCAGAAGCGTTGGGAAAGAGGGGGTTGGGGGCTAGGTGAGAGTTGGGGGCTAGGGATTGAGTGGAGTGTCCGTTGCCGTTTGCCAATTCCCGATTATCCTCTTCAAATTGAGGAGGAGATAGCAATTCCTCAACGGGACGCTCTTCCAGATTTTGTTTGAGGAAGGAACTGTTGGCGGTGTTTTCTAGCAGTCGGCGAATCAGGTAAGCCATGCCAGGAATAAGTTCACCATAGGGGCAGTAAACCCGGACACGGTAGCCCATATCTGCAATCGCTTTTGCCAACTTATCCCCCATTCCATATAGCACCTGCAATTCAAAGCGGCGACGGGGAATGTTCAGCGTTTCGGCGATGGCGATCGCGAGTGCTTGCGATCGGACGTTGTGGCTCCCGATCGCGGCGTAGAGATATTCATGGTTTTCGAGCAGGCGAGTCGTCATGCGCTCAAAGTTTGCATCCGTTGAGGTTTTATCGGCATAAACGGGCTGCGGCCAATCTTTTTGCGCGGCTTTGATTGTTTCCTGGTCCCAATAGGCTCCTTTCACAAGACGCACAGTGAGTGGAGTGCCACGCTGTTTTGCCCAATCAATTACGCCCTGCAAATCCTCATAGCTGTCGCGCAGGTAAGCCTGAAGTGTTACGCCAACATCCGTGCGGCCGCAGAATTCATCTTCTAATAAGATCTTTTTCAGAATGTCCAGCGTCAAATCTTTGTAAGCGTACTGCTCCATGTCAAAGTGAACGGCAGCACCGAGTTCCTTGGCGCGGCGAAGTAGGAGACGAATGCGATCGCTCACCCGTTCTTCACTGCCTTCCGCATCCAGCGGATCAAACTGGGAATAGAATGCAGTCAGCTTCACCGATACCTGCACCTTGGGCAGCGCTTCCCCGTCTGCCTGATCGATCGCGTCTACCGTTGACCAGCGTTTGGCTGCATCGGTAAGCTGTTCCATCAATTCCAAATAGCGATCGAGGTAGGACTGTGCTTCAGCCTCGGTAATCACCGCCTCGCCCAGCAGATCGACCGTAAACGCCATCTTGTCTTTGCGAAGCTGCTCGATCGTTTTGATCACCTGCCTGATATTTTCCCCGGCAATGTATTTGTGTGCCAGGGTTTCTACTGCTGTTGAAACAGTCGAAGCGGCGACCTGTCCTGGCATTGAGTCGGGGTTGGCAAAGTTGAGCATTCCCTTGAGTGCCCCTGGCAGTTCGACCGTCGGGTCGCTCAGGTATTCCTGCATGTGGCGGGCGATCTCAGGCTTGCTGCGGAGCGCAGGTAGGCAGTCAATAAAGCGAAAGAGTTGCACCCGCAAACCCGGATTATTCATCGTCCAGGACAGCATCTTGTCATCCCAGCGCATCTGGTCGCGCATCTGAGCCAGGAAAGACCGATTTTCCCGCGTTGCAGAGAGTAGTTTGCGGGCGATCGCCTGAGTTTTGGTTTCGTAGGTACTCTCAGATACTTGTAGAACCACAGTTAATAAATCCCTAAAAGTAACTTTTGCTCAGCCAACGGTGCATCAAGCTCTCATTTCCATTTCAGCGCAATTACTCGGTTACGCAACTTGCACCATTAGCCGATTGAATCATCTACTTCTATTGTCGGGTTTACTGCCTGATTCATGTCTTAAACTTTGTTGTGAAATCTTGATGGAGGAGGGGGGTGTGGGGTGTCAGGTGCCGGGTAGGTTGGTGGAAAGGGTTTGGATTAGAAGCGGAATGAAAGCGGAATGTTTTGGCGATCGCCCCATCCATAACTTGAGATATTTTGGTGTCGCAGTTTTAAGTGAGTCTCCGTGCTGAAACCTCTGCATCCTGATAATCTTCTCAGTCTGTTTTACCGCCTCCGTACACTGCAAATCAGGACTGTTTATGTAGGAGTTACTGGCTCTCCCCGTCCTGCCCTTCTTTTTCGACACTTTTACAGGCCAATTCTTGAAGTAGAAAAACTTACTACATTAGGACTTCTTTCAGGAATGAGTTCCTATTCTTCAAGATATCAATCTAATTTTTGGTCAATTAGAGATCGTGATGCTCCAGTAATACTTTCTTTAGGAAATGAAGAGATATTAAGAATTAAGTCTGTTTTAGTTGAGGCTATTCAATGAAGAGTGATTCGTCTTGTTAGTGGTACTGTTGATTGGTCTTTTTTCCTTATGAATAAATTGCTTTTATAGTTCACATAAAACCAGAGTGAACTAGTCATAACGTAATACATTTATTCACTGGAGCAGCATGAGTTACCCTGCGCTAACCCCTGCTACAAATTGTTTGAATCACACTTTTCACCTCATAAATCTTTCTTGGGTTGAGGAATATGCGATCTTTTTTTCGTTGGTCAAGGCTCTATGGCCTTGCCGTCTATTGGGTCATTCTTTTAGGATTGATGTACCTGGAGACTATTGATAATCTTCCTATTCCAACTGATGCTGAAGGGGCAGCATTTGCCCAAAACTTTGAAGATGATTTGTCACGCAATGTTTTTGCCTCTTTGATTGAAATTACTTGCCTTTACTTAATTCTTCGTCCCTGGTCATTCACTCAGTCAGTCGGTAGAGTGGTCGGCACTTTGGTTCTGGTTCTGCTTTGGACATCTGTGCTGTTTTATGTTGCTTTGAACGCGGGAAGAGTAAGCAATGTCCTAAAAATTCACCTTTTGTGGCTGGTAGTTCTTAACTTGGGTTTAGTTGCGATTCTGCTTTGGAGGGTTGGGAAGTTTTTGTGGCGATCGCTCCAACAATCACGTCAGCGCTGATCATGGCAATGCCCCTACGAAATTCATACATCAGATCAGCAATACCCCAATAGCCCTAACAGCACATTGAGTAGGATGATTACGACGAAACCAACTGTATCAATTCCATCAACTGTGTCGAGAAGATAGTGTTATGCTTACGCGCAAATTTTTAGCTCTGGCAATTCTAGGGGTGATTCCGATCGCGATCGCCTGTACCGATCAATCACGACCTCCTGCTCCAGAGTCCAGTTCTAGCTCTGCTGCACCGGCTCTAAGCGATTCGTCTGCATCCTCAGAACCGCCCTTAGATACTTCTACAGAGGCGATCGTACCGGGACAATATTGTTACAGTGCTGACCAGCCCACGCAATCGACGGTGTTGCGCTTAACCGTAGCAGCGGATCAAACCGTCACCGGAGACAGTCGCGCCACCATTAGCAACGAGGCTCAAAACTACTATTCCTCCTTTGCTCAAAAGATTTCCGGCTCTGTGGAAGGAGATCAACTAGCTGCCCAAATTCGCACCTGGATTGAGTATGACGTACAGGATACTGAAGAAACCTGGAGTATCACCCCCAGCGAAATCGTTACGCCAGACATGGAACTGGCTAGTGCCGATTGCGAAGAGGTGCGACCGCGCTTTACAAATGAGGCTGGTCTGGAGGCGAGTGACCTACTGGATTCGGCTACTGCTGTGCATACAGAGCAAGTCCAGTTTGAGGCAGGTCGTAATAGCACAGTGATTAACCATGCCGTCATTCGCGGAGAACGGGATGTGTACTTGCTCAATGCTCAGGGAGGACGATCCTAAAAGATTAGGGATGCACTCCCGCGTCGTGGGGATGCTTCCCTAATCTTCTAATGGGAGAGTAAATCGGTATAACTTTTATGGCTAAAAGATTACTGGTCGTTAGAACGTTCGGAAGTTCCAGTTCTGCTAATTAGCCCTTTCAATACTTCTGCATAGGGTAAATTGTGCCAGTTCCACCGTTGTTCTGGGTGGGACGATTGCTCTGGATGGGGCTGATCGAGTCCGGATTCAGGACTGGCTTGACTCCACCAGATCCAGCGGCTAGGGTCAAAGTCGGGCTTACCGACAAGCCGTTTGCCGGGTCGATAGGGTAGGTTTTGCCAAACCCAGAAAGCGTACCAACCGAGGGCTGCGTAAAACACCAGCACCCCGAATACTTCCGCAAAAATCACCCAGCTACCTACTTCTGGAGCAGCAGTCACAATTGGCGTGGGATCAGGAGTTATCGTTTCAGCGCCTGTTGTCTCTAAGATTGCTTGCTGTGCGCCGGTTGAGACTTTGCTGCTGACCCATAAATAGCTTTTGACGACCAGCCAGGAAGCTCCTGATAGTGCCTGCCCCACCTTTTCTAAGGTAAAGGAAGTAGCTGTTTCAACGGAGTCTCCTAGACCTGTCGCAGCCTCCGTACCGAGCTCAGCCGTGGAATCTTGCAGGGTATGAGCAGCCGTTTGAAAAAAGCTGGTAGTCGAGGTGGTGGCGCTGTCAATCGTGCCTTGAATGGTGGCTTGAATAGACGACTGAGTGGACTGGAGAAAGTCTGTCGCGCTATGAGTCGTTTGGGCGATCGCCTGCTTAACCTGTGAGGCAGCATTTTGAAGGGGTTGGGTGCTTCCTGCGGTCAGTTGTCCGATGTTTTCCTGGGCTGAGGTGGCGACGGTGGCTAACCAGTGAGCGACTTTTTGGGACAGTTCGCCTGCTGCATCTTTAGTGGAAGCGATCGCCCCACTTGCTGTCCTCACAGCGGGAGTTTCTGTCCAATCAACAGGCTGCCCCTTAGCTTTCATCGCTTCACTAATTTCGGGCTGCTTGCTTAGAATGGCTTTAATCAATTTCACAGGAGCATTCCACAGCGTTACTCCGCTGGAGGAATCATCGGATTGCACGGCAAGCAGGGTGAGGATGGGTTTGATCAGTTGTGCAGTCATGGACTTGTAGGAGTGAGATGGTAGGAGGAGAAAATGGAAGAAGATCAGGATTTAGCGCCGCTGCTCAAGGCCAGCTACATCGCCGCAATGCCTGAAATCGTTAAAACTCATGCACTTAATTCAAAGGCGGTGCGAAACACAAAATCCCTTAGCGATACCGTAGGGATGACTCGTTTAGCTATTCATCTGGTGAGAGTTGAACCCGGAAAAGAAACCACCCAGTTTCACTTTCACCACCAGGAGGAAGAATTTATTTACATCCTTTCAGGTCGCGGCATTGCCGAAATTGGCGATCGTTTCATAGAAGTCGCCGCCGGGGATTTCATGGGTTTTACTGCCCCCTCACTGCCCCACAGTTTGAGCAATCCGTTTGAGGAAGATTTGGTTTATCTAATGGGTGGAGAGCGACGGAGTTTTGACGTATGCGACTATCCGCGATTGCGTCAGCGTCAGGTGAGAATGGGGAGCGATCGCCAACTGATCAACTGGGATGACATGCAACCAACCCCTCAACCGCCTTCACCGTAAAACTGAGTACTAATTCTTAGAGGGAAGGCACCCCGCGAAGCGGGGTGCCTTCCCTCTAAGGCTTTCCCTCGAAGAATTGTTAGAGCCAAGGTGAAAGCTGTCTGCGTAGCGCAAACCCAATTAGCCGACTTGGGACGCTTGACGTGCGAACGATCTTAAACCGCAGGAAACGCCCCCGCGCCAGTCGCGCAATTCCTTTAAGGCGGGCTTGCAGTCTCGCGGTCACAAGCTGAAGCTGGTTGCCCTTCCCATCTTCCTGAACTGCGTAGGGCGGCAAAAACGCCAGCTTGCCATACAGTACATCCGCTCGATGTACAGCACTCAGCCCATTCTGCCGATGTTCTGGATTGGGTCGTCCGCCATGTTCGCCATAATTGCGGAAAGGAATATAGTTCCTAAACCGCCTTGCCCGCAAAAATCCTTCAACCTGTGAATCCCAAGTCGTGTAAGCGTTTGCCCCACTAGTTGCGCGAATTTCCTCGACCATCTCGACTAACGCGCCCGCACTTCGAGGTGTGAGAACATAAGCCACCATCGCAGTCGAAAAGCCGCGCGCATAGCCACGCTCAGAAACGCTATAGATCTGCGGAGCACAGGTGTACAACCAGGTAATTCCCATATTTTGGTCATCTGGCTCGTAGGGCACTGGCAGCTTGCCCATGCCTTCAACTGGCACAAAATCTGCTTCAACAATCAGAGTGGGTTGCTCTGCCTCGGATGCCTGTTGCCAAGCCCGCTGATGGTTAAGCATGCAGAGATAGCTGGGCGATGAGCCGCGTAGCTCTTCGCGGTCAACCTGCCTCACCACTTCACATTCAAACCCCTCTTTGACAAGGGCTGCTTCAAGCACCTGAGTCGATTCGCGGTAGGCAATAATCAGAACCTTGCTAATCTGGTCAACTAATCGAAGCGCGCCAGGGTTCTGCTGATTTTGAGAATCAGTCGCTAACTCATCAGCCTTAGCCTGCTCAGTACTCACCATTGCCCGCCTTGCCCTTTACGAAACGACTCAAAAGCTACACCTTAGTAAAAGTTGATCGAAAGCTTAAAGTTTTAGTCTAAGTAAAAACCCTAAACCAATTGTATTATTTAGAACTCGATTCATATAAATTTTACGGTTTGGGTTGAAACGAACAGCAAAACGAATTATCCGTGCTGCTTCGCACCATAACTAGATAAATTTAACTGAAAGCATAAGTTTTCCATAGCCGACAGATACGTAGAAATGCTGGCACGACTTTTACACAAATCGCAACTGAACTGCTCTAACTTTACCCAAAAAATACAATCGAGTTTGATTCGTGAATCAGGTTATCCCTTAACAAATCGACGTTCCTGGCTGAGCAGAGCAACACTGAGGGTGACGATCGCCACTCCCAAAACCTGCACAACATTCAACCTTTCCTGAATCGTCAGCCATGCTAGGGCAACCGTTAGCGCTGGGTTGCTGGCGCCAATCATGGAGGCTGTAGTTGCTCCAATCAGACGAATTCCGAGATTGTTGAGCAGATGTCCGGCAAAGGTAAAAATGGCGGAGAGCAATCCCCCAATCCATAAAGCCAGCCACGGAAGCTGAGCCTCGTGGATCTGCCAAACCAGCAAACAGGCTGCCGACAAAACTAATGTGGTGGCAAAGCTAATCCAGGTGAAAGGAAAGGGATGCAGTCTTTCAAAACTCTTTTGGGCAACGACGGTATAAAGAGCGTAAGCGATTCCAGAGGTGATGCCCGTGATAATGCCCAGCCAACTGCCACTGGTGCTGCTGGGATCGACATGGGGAAGAGTCAAAAAGCTACCCAACAAGACAAATCCCATGATGCCCCAGCGCAGGAGAGACGGGCGATCGCCAAACCAACGCCAGGAAAACAGCGCTGTAAACACGGGATAGGTAAAAAACAGCGTTAGTGCGATCCCGGCGGGAATCACCCCAATCGAGACGTAAAGCAGCGCCAGATAGAGAAACATGAGAAATCCTGCGAGGAGCGATCGCCCCAGGAGCGATCGCTGTTCTACCTGCCACAACTGACGGAGTTCTCTCCAGGCTGGCGGATGCAGCTTGGGCACTAGAAATGCCATCAACGGCACCACCAATACCATTCGCATAAACATCAGCAAAAACGAATTTTGCAGATTTGGCGTAACAAATCCACCCGTTTGAAACACCCCTAAAACAGCGTGTTGGTTGAAGAGAACCCTGACGATGACATTCTGAAAACAGAAAAAGAAGGAAGCGAGTAAAACAATTAAAAAACCGAACACAGCAATTTAGGTTAGGGACAGCTTGATCTTAAGGGTTGGGCAGTGGATAGGGAGAAGGAGTCATGAATTACTTCTCCCTATCCATTCCGCCCTATCCCTGATACTGAACCCGATATATCCGTCCATTCGGTTCTTCTGTGAATAGGAGACTACCATCGGGCAGTACGAGTACCCCGACTGGACGCCCCCAAGTGGTTGGGCCAGATGGATCGGTCAGAAACCCGGTGACAAAATCTTCGTATTCTCCGGTTGGGCGACCATTCTCAAACGGCACAAACACGATTTTGTAGCCTGTGCCAGCGCTGCGATTCCAAGAGCCACGGAAGGCAACAAACGCGCCATTGCGATAGCGTTCGGGGAAGGTCTCACCGTCGTAAAACTGTATCCCCAGAGCGGCTGAATGCGCCTGAAAAAGGACATCAGGGGCTTTGGTTTGGGCTGCTAGTTCTGGGTTGATGCTTTGTCCACCGGAAGTTTGACGAGGATCAAGTCGGTCAGGGCTGAAGTAAGCATAGGGCCAGCCATAAAAATCCCCTTGCTGAATTCGGGTGAAGTAGTCTGGTACCAGGTCGTCCCCCAGACCATCCCGCTCATTCACCGTGGTGTAAAGTTCGCCAGTTTCGGGATGAAAGTCTAAACCAACGGGGTTCCGTAGTCCGTAGGCAAAGGTCTGTGGGTTTGAGCCGTCCAGATTCATCACTTGCACAGAGGCACGGGGCAGCGGTTCGCGATCGGCATTAGAACGAGAGCCGACGGACACATAAAGCTGCTGACCATCAGGAGATGTGACTACGTTGCGTGTCCAGTGCTGGTTGTAGCCACCACCGGGGAGGTCGGCAATTCTTTCGCCGGAACCGGTAAGCTGCTGCTGCCCTTCAGTATAGGGATAGCGGCGGACTTCGGCAGAGTTGCCTAAAAAGAAAAAGTCATCGGCAAACGCCATACCAAAGGGAATGTCTAACCCGTTTGCGGCTTCAGCAAAGATTTGGTTGACATCGGCTGCGCCATCGCCATTGGTGTCTCGCAACAGGCGAATGCGGTTGTCTGGGGTTTCTGTCACCAACACGTCACCGGAAGGCGTTAAAGCTAGCCAGCGCGGTTCGTTTAGCCCTTCAGCAAAAACGTTGACCGTAAACCCCTCGGGTACCTGCAAGGACGGATTCTCAGGAATGGGTACAACGTTGGGCCGCTGAGAAGCACTTTGACTGGCGTAGGGTTCGGGCAGGTCAGCCGGAGTAATGCGAATGGGCGTGGGGGTTAAGGGTTCAGTCGGAATCAGGTTTTGCGGTTGGGGTGCTTGAGCGACCTCAGTTTCAGTAGATTCCGTTTCGGTAGATTGAGGGGTAGATTGAGCGGAGGTTGTTTCTTGCTCCAGGGTTGCTTGAGTTTGAGTGCAAGCAGCGATCGCCAGCGCGATCGCCACCATCAAAAAACGTAAGGGACTCATCGCAGAAGGTTCCTATTACAGCGAAACATCGTGAACACACTCTGGTGCATGATCTTTCTTCGTAATAACAAATTTCAGCGGTTTCAGAATTGCGATCGCCTTGTGAGTTAACGCTGACGAATTGCAGGATATTCAATCAGAACGGGTCCTTCTGGAATAAATCGAGCCTGATAGTTGGTTTTCTTGTTTTTTCCTCGCAAGTTGCCGATTGGGACTGCCTGCTTAAGCTGCTCTAACTCTTGCACCTCCCAAAACACTGCCCAGGTTGGAGCGTCAGTTGCAGTGGACGGGGGACGATAAATCGATTTACCCGGATAGCGACCGCGACGAGAGCCGACATAGCCTACATACAGTCCCCGCCAGGTCACTTCTGGGTTTAGGGGTTGATCGCCTTGGGCATCGGAGGCATAGATGAAGACTTCGATCGCCTTTCCATTCCGCAGCTTTTCGACTTCGCCCAACACCTCGAAGTCCATGCTGCCAAAGGCAACTTTGGGCGAATGGTCAGGCGGCAAGTCATCAGAATCAAGTTGCGTGGCGATCGCCTCTAACCCTGAAATCAAGTGCCTTTCTGGAACGGGGGCAAGAATGGCGAAGGCATTAGTCTTTTGCATGAATCGAACACCGTTAAACAAAAAAGCAGCTTTTCTAGCCTACAAGGATGGATTAACTTTTGGGGAATCAGAAATGTAATCGCCAAAGGAAACAGGTGAGCTATAGAGTTCTCAAACCTTGCCTCTGCATCTCAAATCACGCTTAATGACCTGATCGCCCGGATTAATTCTTTTGGCTCCACAGGTTTTGAAAGGTGAAGTTGGAATCCTGCAGCGATTGCCTGTTGCCGATCCAGTTCTCCAGCGTAGGCAGTTAGGGCGATCGCGGGAAGGGTGCCGCCTTGCTCAGGTGCCCATTTCCTAATTTGTCGAATCAGGGCATAACCATCCATCTCTGGCATCCCAACATCACAGAGCAGCAGGTCAGGCACAGACTGGTTGAGGAGGGTCAACGCCTGGATAGCGGAAGCGGCAGTGGTCACTTGTGCCCCAGACTGGCTGAGAACAAAGGACACCAACTCTCGCATGTCGGCATCATCATCTACCACCAATATTTGAATATGGGACAAGTCTGTTGGTGCTGCTAAAGGCTCATCCTGAGTGAATCGCACCTGACTGACGATATTGAGTGGCAGTTGGACGGTAAAGGTTGCTCCCAAATCTTGTCCTGGACTCTCTGCCCAAACCGTTCCGCCGTGCAGTTCGGTGAGTTGACGCACGATCGCCAATCCCAATCCGAGTCCACCAAATTGTCGGGTTGTGGTGCCGTCCTCTTGGCGGAAGTAGTCAAACACGTGAGGAAGAAACTCCGGCTTGATCCCTTTTCCAGTGTCTTTAACTTGAATCTGAGCAGATGCACCAACTTGCTCTAACTTGACCTCCACGCGCCCTCCCGGTGCCGTGAATTTCACCGCGTTAGAGAGAAGGTTCCAAACTATTTGCTGAAGCCGATTTGCATCACCCGAAACGGTGCCTGAAACGGGATTCAATATGGTTTGAATTTGTATCTGTTTTGCTTCGGCTGCTAAACGGACCGTTTCCAAAGCAGATTGAATGATGGTAGCCAGATTCACAGATGCCGTGTTTAAGACCATCTTTCCTTGTAGGATACGGGAGATATCCAACAAGTCTTCAACGAGTTGCGCCTGTAGCTTGGCGTTGCGTTCAATTGTTTCTAGAGCCTGTTCGGTTTTGGTTGCGTCTAATTGTCTATTGCGTAGGATTTTCGTCCAGCCCAGAATGGGATTGAGTGGCGATCGCAATTCATGGGACAGCACTGCTAAAAACTCATCTTTGACGCGGTTAGCGGCTTCTGCTTTAGACCGATCCTGTTGGGCTGCCTGATAGAGCTGAGCATTCTCGATGGCTAAAGAAGCGCGACGAGCTAATTCCTCTGCTAACTGCAAATCGAGTGAGGTATACTGCCGCCCAGACTCAGCAGCAATGAAGGAAATTACTCCTATCGTCCGGGACTGAGTTCGTAGAGGCACCGTCATCACAGAACTAAAGCCAACCTGTCGCAGAATTTCTAAATGCTCTGGGTCATGAGCCGCTTGCACCAGCAGTTCGTCAGGGATCTCTGGGATGAAGTCGAGTTGTCCGGTTCGCAGGGTAAATGCTGTGCCACGAGGCGCATCAGGATCTAAAGGATACTTGTCTCGAATCTGATAAGCCCATTCCAGTTTGGCAGGGTCAATGTGAGCGACCGCAATCTGGTCGATCGAGCCATCCTCCTCAACCGTATGAACGGTACACCAATCTGCCAACTTCGGTACGGTAAGCTGTGCGACTTGCTCTAGTGTGGTTTGATAATCCAGGGAAGATGCCAGCACAGCACTTGCCTCAGAGAGAAACTGTTGAGCAAGCTCTAACCTAACTCGCTCCGTCACATCAACGACATAAACGAGGACACCTTCGACCTGATTGTTTGAGTTGACCGTTGGTAGATAGTGAACGTTGTAATAACCAGGACGGCGATCGCCTCGTGCGGGTACATTGAGTGCGAGATTTGGCGAGATAAAAGGTTCTCCTGCCGTGTAAATCCGATGGAAGACCTCAACTAATGTAGGCTCGAACTCACCAAAAATATCTGAAATTGAACAACCCAAGTGTTGTTCGCGGGTTAGTCCATTGATTTCAGCCAACGCTTCATTGATGGCAATATACCGCTGCTCAGCGTCTAACCATGCGAGTCCAATCGGGGATGTTTCAAAGATGGTTGCCAGTTGATGTTGAGCCTCTTCTGCCTGCGATCGGGCAATGCGTTCACGCTCAAGCAATTGTTCTCGTTCCTGTTCAACTTGCTTGCGCTCCGTTATGTCAATCACAACACCAATTGAGTGCTTAGGATGTCCTTGCGTGTCGTAGGAAAACAACCCTCTTGCTTCGACCCAGTGAATCGAGCCATCTGACCAGCGTAGGCGATATTCGTGATGGTACTCGCTTTGCTCCTGCATCGCCTGCTGAAGCTTTGCTTCCGTTTCTGCCAGGTCGTCAGGATGAACTCGACTTGCCCAAATCTCGTAGCTCGGTTCACACTCACAAGGCTGTAGACCTAGTATGGTGAAATGCCCTGCTGACCAAGCGATTGTACCTGGCTGTATATCCCAGTCCCAGGTGCCCATCCGTCCAAGTTTGAGTGAGAGTTGCAGACGAGCTTCACTTTCCCGCAATTCTGCTTCTGCTCGCGATCGCTCCACAGCTAACCAGGTTTTTTCAGCGGTTCGCTCCAGCATTGCCACCTCTTCTTGAGTCCAATGGCGAGGAACCGCATGATGCAACGCCAGCAGCGCCACAAATTGCCCTGATTTAACCAGGGGAACACACAGAACAGACTTGGTTTGAATTGCATCAAAAGCCGCCGCTCCAACCCCGGCCGTGCGAGGATCGTGATCGACATCCTCGACCACAATGGTTTTACCCTGCTTCAGCTCGACCACAATTTCAGAACCAAACGAATTCATGTGGTGTCTGCCAACAATGCTGTTCACCCCGTTACAGTAATCGCGATCAACAATCACATATTCTTGAGTAGGATCAATCTCACCGTAAGTAGAACGAGTGACATTAAAGTGTTGCCCTGTAGCGCTCACGACCCGCCACATAATATCCTTCGAACCCTGAATAGTGCGAATGGCATCATTCAGTTCAATCAAAAATTGCTGCTGACGTTCCTTTCGCTGAAGCTCTTCGAGTAAGGCTTCTGTCTGCTGACGGGCTTGTACCTGGGCAGTGACTTCGATTCCATGAATCAAAATACTGTCGATGTGACCGTCGATATTTCTCAGCGGCAGAAAAACAAAATTGAAAACTCCTTCAACTAAATTGCCGCTACCATCTGCATCCCAACAAGACAGGTACTCATCTCCTTGAACAATCTCCCCAGTTTGATAGACACGATCATGAATCTCAAAATAGCCCTGACCTTCCATTTCGGGAAAGGCTTCTCGTGCCGTTTTGCCAATAATGTCTTCACTACGTCCAGAAACGGTAAGAAAGGTGGAGTTAGCCAACTCAAAGATGTGCTCAGGCCCTGACAACACTGCAAACATGGCGGGGACTTGCATGAGAATGTCTCTCAACCGCTGACGTTCATTTTCGGCTAATCGTCGGGCAGCCTGTTCTTGCTTTAGCAGGCGATCGCGCTCGGCTTCAATCTGCTTGCGCTCAGTAATATTGAGTGAAACACCACTCATACGAATACCGCGCCCAGCCTCATCCAGATAAACACGTCCCTGGCTCTTGATCCAGCGATGCACTCCATCTGGACCAATCACCCGATACTCCTGAACATAGGACTGGTCACCCGCAAGTGCCCGTTCAGCCGCCTGCACAATCTGTTGCTGATCTTCTGGATGAATCACCGCCATAAAATCTTCTGCTGTCCCAATATGAACGCCCCAAACCTCTGCCCCATTAGGAGAACACACAACCTGGTTCGTTGTTAAATCCCTGTCCCAGGCAACCATTTGAGCGGACGTAAGGGCAAGCTGTAGCCGTTCTTCAGTTTGTCGCAGGTTCTCTTCAATCTGTTTGAGGCGGGTCACATCCTGAAACATGCCGATTCCAATCGCAGGATGTCCATGCATGGCGGGCAGCGTTTCTCCCCAGCACAGGGTTGAGCGAATACCGCCGGGGGTATACCAGTTCATCTCGTAGTTCTCTAGCCGTTCTCCCTGGGCGAGCAACACTGCAGGCATTCGTTCTGTGGGAATGCGATCGCCATTCCCATCGGTACAGTAATAGGCATCAACATACTCATCCAGAGACTTGTTTTTGGGTAAATCACCCCCTGCCAACTGGTTTGCAATCCGGTTGGAGAAGGTGACTTTTGCCGTTCCCGGTTCGATAAACACCATTGGCGTTGGCATCAAATCCAGCACCGCTTCCAACCATTTCTGCTGGTTTTCTAGTGCTTCCGTTGCTTGTTTGCGTTCCGTCACATCCCGAAAATAAACGGCGACTCCCTCTGCAGAAGGATAGGCATTAGCTTCTATCCAGCGTTGAATTGATTCACCAAATTCGTCCCATGTAACAAGAACTTGTTCTGCGACTGCCCGATGCATCGCTTGGTAGGCGACTCCACCTACCAATTCAGGAAAAACGTCGTTCCAAACGTGTTTGCCAATCAGTTCTTCTGGTGTTTTGTGCAGAAGTTGAGCTGCTGCCTGATTGACATAGGTGTAGCGCCAGTCCCGATCGAAGGCAACAAAGGCATCCGTAATGCTTTCTAAAATTGTCGCGACCTTATGCTCCGTTGCTTTGTCTGCCTTTGGAGTATCTTCTAAAAGCGCCTCTAATTCCTGCTTCTGATGCTGCAAGGTGGCAATTTCATGCTGCTGCTCCAAGATTTGATTTTGCAGCAAAGTGATTTGAGTACTAATCTCACTAGAATCGGTAAAATGCCCAGCCTCGAGGCTACGAGCAAAGTGCTCAATCACTTCAGAGCGCGATATTCCTTGCTTGTGAGCTGCTTGGTCAAGCGATCGCCACGCTGTACTGGTGAGAGAAATGCTAACTCGTTGCTTAGTCTCTAAAGCCCAGTTGTTGACAAACTTACCAGTCGCATCGCGTTTCATGGAGCAGCAGTCCGTATGCGTAAACGGATCTCCATTCAAACCGAGTTTATTGGGAAAGAAAATCTGTCTTTAGGAAGATGCTTTTATTCAGCTAGAGTTGAATAAAAGCATCCTCTAGAACCGAGATCTGTAGTGTCTAGCAGCTCATAACTGACTGTCACTTTAAGACTCAGCCAACAAAATGATCGCGTCCTGAGGCTTAAACTCGACAAGCTGATTTTTGGATGGATTAATCACAACGCCATAAGATCTCGCCAGGTTATTGGCATCCGCTTTGCACCGATACCCGATCGCTGACTCTCCTCGTTTTTTAGCAGACTCAACAATCGTATAGAAGTTAACGGGGCGATCGATCTCAACATAGTCCGCAACGGGTTTGAGGTAAATCTCCGATCCTTCTGGGCTGAATAAGTCGCTCAGTACAGCATTAATGTTTTTCTGTTCAGACACTTGCGCCAGCATCAAACTGATGAGTTGCTCACTGATGACAAAATCATCTGGACGAGCAACTTGAGCGAGCGCTTGATTTCTTACATCCAGAATTTCAGTGACTACCTGAAAGTTATGGTGATGGCGATCGGAAATATCCCGCAAATGCAGCAGTGTTACCAGAGTTTGGGCATCTGCTTGCTCAACCTCCAAATTTGGATTGCATAGAACAACAGCATGATTGTATTCGGTTAAATTGAGGCTTTCTAGCACTTCTCGATCGGTTGGATCACCCTGTTGATAGCGCACCGTTTGATTCTGTAGTTCGAGTGTTTCTTTTGACAAATCAACTTCGGCATCTGGAAACTCAGCTACGACCGTCACAGTAGAACCAGACGCAACATACTGATCGAGCTGCTGAATGATCATGCAGACGCGATCGTTCCAGCCCAAAATCAAAGTGTGTTCGGCTCTGGCTAAAGCTTGTTTTGCTGCCCGAATAGCTTGGAAATCAATTAACGTATCAGCGAGATTTGATAAGTGAATGGTGTCGTCATCTTCGCTAATTAAGATGATTTGTTCCCCTGCTTGGATAGGGGTATGAATGGGCGGATTGAGTTGAATCGCTCCATTAATGCGCTGAATCCCAATTACAGTGGAGTCATTGTAAGACAGAAGCGCATGACCATACGTTTTTCCCTGTAGTGTGGGCTCCGCTTTAAAGTAGATTTCATTCCCGCTAAAATCAAGCAGATCCATGTAAACCACAGACAATCCTGATTGCCGACAGGTTTGTACGACGATACGCGAGATTAGGTCATTCGTTAATAATGTTTCTACTTCGCTTTGCCCAATGATGTTGATCACATCCAGGGTTTTAGCGGTCTGGACCTGAGCAACAATGTGATAAGGCTGAGAGTGCGATCGCGGAATATTAGTAATCGCTAACAGTGTCTTCACTAACTGGGCATCTGCATGATCTTGAGCAGAATTCAGGATAATGATTGAGCGCGCGGTTTGGATGTTCACAATTCCCAGGTCAGCCATATTACTGGGGTTGCCGGTGCGGCAAACTAGCCGAATTCGAGGCAGTTTCCCTAAGGTACTCTGAAGCGCGGTTTCCATTTCCACTTTGTCTGCTTCACTGAGGATAACAACGCAAGTATCGGGTCGGTTGGCATTTGCTAGAGCCAACTCAGAGATCAGGGTAAAAACCTGGAGGGACCAGCCCAAAATCACAATGTGATCGGTTTCGATTACCCGTGAGCGACCTTGGCGGAGGTCTTCTAACTTTGCATCAATTCCACTACTGAGTAGACCAATGAGGGTACTCACTACAAAGATGCCGCCAAAGGTGACAAATAGCATGGTTAGACGAAACACCCAGCCCGTATCGCCACCGACCGTACCTGAGTCGAGCGTTCGCATCAGCACCCCCCACACAGCTTCTGGCAAACTGAGGCGATCGCCATCTTCTGGTGCAATTCCAGACAGATTGACCAGAACTGCCATCAGCAAGATAAACACGAAAGAAACTAGTGCTAATCCACTAACTAAGGCGACAGTACCCCTAGCCATAAAATTGTCAAACCTGTAGCGCAATAGGTTGGCAAGGGTGCTGTAGCGGGTGCTGCGAATTTCTTGAGGGCTATAGATCGGTTTTTGCATGGGAGAAGCGGGAAACGATGTGTCGCTGAGTGCTCTAAGATATCAGAGGCATAGGGTAGTATGCCCGATTCAATCCCAATCTTCATGTAGTCAAGGAAATTGTTGAAAGTTTGTAATCTTGCAACTTGCTCTGTAATCTTGCAGCTTGCACGTAATGATTAAAAATGAAAACGGCTGTAAAAAGGGATTTGTGCAAAAGAAACGTTGTTTGCCAGATTTATAAAAAAGTTTTTATCAACGGTTTATTGTGAATTTATGGAACTCTCGGATATTGAATGACAGAGCAAAAACGTCATTGAAATGCAGGAGATTTCCCATGAGTTCTCAATTAGTGCCTCAAAAAGCGGTAGCTAAACCCAGATTAACTTTAGCTTTCAAACAGCTATGGTCAATTCACTGGATCATGGCAAGTGGCTATTTGTTGCTATGGGTTGGAGGGTTTGGAATGGTACGGCTACCAGAAGATACAGCCCTGCAGGACAACGCTTACACCTTGCACAAGTCAGTTGGTGCATTAACAATGGCATTGCTAACTTGGCGAATTTTTATTTTGCAGCGCGTCTGGTGGCGCAAGTATACGCGCCGCTTGCCCAAGTTTACAGGTGAGTGGATTCGCACATTCCTGCTGCACACAGCAATTTACCTGTTTATGCTAGCAGTTCCTCTGAGTGGTTTTCTTCTATCCAATTCTTATCAAAGCGGGAATGTTCCTTTCTTCTGGATTGCGACGCTACCGGACATTTTTCCTGAGAAGGCGGCTATTGTAGAGTTGGCAAGAGATCTACACTTCTGGATCGCGTACACATTTCTAGGATTTGTTGCGCTGCACATGGTTGATCAGAAAAAGTATGTGCGATCGCTCTGGCGACGAGTAGGCAAAGCCTTGAAAAAAACATCACTTAACTAGCCCTACTGGAGTGCAGTTCATCATGGCTCAATCAATATCCTACTTCTCTGTGCAGCAATACATGAGTTACTTGCAACAGCAGATGACTTATGTGAACTCAGGGAGTGTCCATACTGACGAAACTGCTTCTGTTAAATTCTCAAAGCAGCAGCGAATTCATTTAGAAATCCTGTTCTCTCGCCAACTGAGGAGGTTGCCATGAGTTACATGCCTCCTCTCAGGCAATGGCGGCAATGGTTTAACAGTACCCGTCCTCGGATCTTGATCTGGTATTTTTTACTCACTACCTTCTCTGGGGTTGCATCTATTTTGGTAACTCACCATATTCTATATGAGCGGATTCGTGACCACTCTCAGGAATATGTTTCACGCCAAACCGATGAGTTTCAACAACTTGTGCGTGAGTATCGTCCAAGTTCTAATGCATCCGCTGGACAGCAAGTTGCTACGATTTTTGATGTTTTCCTGTCCCAATACGAACCAATAGATGCAGACGACTATGCGATCGCTCTCCTACAAGGCGAGGTTTATCAATACACTGACCTGTTTCCAACGGAATTGCTAACACAAGATGCTGCCTTAATTCAACAATGGGGACAGTTAGTGAATGCCGAGCAAGGAAGCGTCAATACTTCAGCGGGTGAACTGTTTTACATTGCGGAACCTATCATTATTGATGGACAAGCTCAGGGAGTGTTAGTGATTGTTCACTGTGCTGATAGTATTTATCAGTTGGTGGATGGAGCAGTGTTACTGATCATTCCGGTCATGTTGGGGGTCATGGGAATTGCAGCGGTAATCGCCTGGACAACCGCAGGACAAGTGCTGTCTCCGCTGCGAACGTTAACTGAAACCGCACAGTCTATCACCGAGTCGGATATGACTCAGCGAATTGCGGTAGAGGGCACAGACGAAATTGCCAAATTGACGACCACTTTCAATGCGATGCTAGATCGACTTCAGGTTGCGTTTGAGAGCCAGCAGGAATTTTTGAAAGATGCTGGTCACGAATTGCGAACCCCGATTACCGTGATTCGCGGCTATCTCGAAACTTTAAAGTATCGCCCGGAACGACAGGAACAAACGATCGCACTGGCAATTGATGAACTCGAGCGAATGAATCGCCTCGTCAATGATTTATTGCTCCTGGCAAAGGCAGAACGACCCGATTTTCTCACGCTCAAGTTGGAAGAATTGGACTGGTTAACCGAGGAACTGTATCTCAAAGTCCGTTCTCTAGCAAATCGACAGTGGAAGCTGGAATCGAAAGGTTTAAGCCCAATTCGGGTCGATCGCCAGCGGATTACCCAAGCTGTAATGAACCTAGTGCAGAATGCTATTCGCCATACTCAAGTAGGGGATGCGATCGCCCTCGGTTCCTCAATCCGCGAAAACCATGCTCACATTTGGGTGAGCGATACAGGAGAAGGAATTGCCCTAGAAGATCAGGTGCGTATTTTTGAACGCTTTGTCACCACAGCACAGGAAACTCAGGGCGAAAATCATGGATTGGGGCTTTCTATTGTGGAAGCGATCGCCCATGCTCATGGCGGCTGGGTTGAGCTTTCCAGTCATCCCGGTCATGGTGCTACCTTTACGATTGTGATTCCACTTGACGCTACTCCAGCCACTATCCATGAGTCGAATTCTCATCATCGAAGACAATCTCCGCATCATCGACTTTCTGGAATCCGGGCTACAGGCACACGGCTTCACGACCATCGCCGTTAACACCGGGCGAGAAGCACTGCAAGTAAGCCATGCCGGAGATTTTGATCTGGTGATTTTAGATTTAGGGCTACCCGATCAGGATGGGTTAGCCGTCCTCAAAGCCTTTCGCGGACAGGGACAAACCATTCCGATCATTGTTCTTACAGCACGAGATGGCGTAGGACATACGGTCGCTGGATTAGAGGGTGGCGCAGATGATTACATCACTAAACCCTTTAGCTTTGAAGAATTGCTTGCCCGCATCCGAGTGCAGCTTCGCAATAAAGTACCCCGCACTCAGCCAAATACCTCATTGCAGGTAGCTGATATCACACTAAATCTGTTGACTCGTCAGGCATGGGTGGGCGATCGCTCCATCGAATTCTCAGCCCGAGAGTTTCTACTCGCAGAATTTTTTCTGCGTCATCCAATGCAAGTACTTACACGAGAACAGATTCTCGATCGTATCTGGGGATATGATTATGACCCCGGCACTAACATTGTCAACGTCTATGTCGGGCACTTGCGAAAAAAGCTGGGAGACAATCGTATTGAAACGGTTCGGGGTGTAGGTTATCGGCTACGGGTCTAAAGTTTTGTGGCTGATAGTATGTAGCAATTCTTTCTGTCAAAGCAATCTTCCTGCTAAACCAAGGACAAACCAGTTCTGTTCAGCTAGAGCCAATCGCCGCCTATCAGCTTCACAGTATGGAACTCATTCGGCTGACAAGCAACGAGGCTAAACCGCGCTGCTCTGTGTATCGTCAATATTTTCAACAGCACCTGGGAGAAGTCAGATGAGTACTGGCTCGGCGGCATATCCCTATCAGCCTGGCGGCAGTTTGCCTACCGATACGTCTACGCTATGGGACCTGACAGGCAGACGCTGAATTGTATGAGGCATTGCTGGCTAGAGGACTGTGGCGCAAAGACTTCTGCCAAGAGGAAACATGCTCCCGTCAGTTAATTGTATAAGCTCAAAGGAACAAGTTCGCCAGTATCTGTCAATCCCAACCATATTTTCTGTTGGGGATGAATATATTGTCCGGTAATGGCGCATCTCTCCTCTTTGTGTGCGATCGCGCTAAAAGTTGCTCGAATATTTGACATGGACAACCGAGATGAGTGGAAGTGCATTGTTGTAACTTCTTGATCCGAGGATCGCCTACTTTTATCAGAAAGCGATGCAAAGCAATTTTCCACTTGGGATAATTCCTTATCATCTGATATTGTTTGTTGCTCCACAAACTGCCAAAGTATATCTCGGATGAGAGTCTGATAGCCTTGCTCACCGGAAATTTCTCGCAATCGCTCTTTTAGCTCAGATTCCAACCGGATACTCGTGACCTGCATCTCCGGAGTAGTACCTCGTTTGCGTGTATTCATGATCGAACGTCCTAATTTTGATCAAAGAGTGGACAACCCAATACTACAAGTGTAGTATGTAATAGTCCAGACTTGTAATACGAATACTACAGCCTTCCATGATACGCCTTCTCTTTGTCACCCCAAGCAACGCCATATCGTGCCAATCCCAGCCAGGTTTAGGCGCACTGGCGCTGTTTGCGTTCGAGGGGACATATCGCTTTAGCGGCGGCAGATCCGTCAGGAAAGGCATTGATGTCCGTAAAAGCATTGATATAGCAATTTATTCGGATCGCATTCACTCCGAATCGTTCAATTCAGATCAACTGACCGCAAGCGGGAGGTGCAGCGCAACCCTGACACCCACCTAGGGAAAACCATATCAATTTCCCAAACCCCCGCTCCTGGTCATCAGAGGCGGGGGTTATTTTTTGAGGAGTAAATTACCCATGTTAAAGCTGAATTACACCGAAGTCGGACTGTACATGGAGCGGACGATGACCGCACCCGAGATGTTAATCGCACAGCGCGTCGTTCTGGCAATGCGGTTAGGACAACCGCTCCACGTTGAACCAGGTCGTGCCTCCTTTCTATTACCTGCTGATATTCCTGAACTGGAAGAACTAGCGATCGCGTTGCAGCAAGAAGGCAGCTCAACCGTCACGCTCATTCCTGTGGATCAGGAGTTTGTAGAAGTGAGCCTGAACGGAAGCTGGGTTGCCGAAAGCAAAGAGGCTCACGAAGGGATGTTTCTAACGGCGATAAGCGATTACCCCGAAGAGGGAACTGCTTCGCATCGCACCGAGTTCTTCATCTACAAGCTATGGCAAATGAGTGAAGCACACGTTTCTTCCCTGGCGTAATGGACAACCCTGGTAGGAGAGGGTGATGCAGACATTTTGAGGCACTCCCCCTCTCCCTTCCAAACTCCCTCCCAAAAAAGTTGTAGTATGCCCTTGACATTTTGTAGTACGTTGTATTATATTTGTAGCATGAGATGAAACACAAAGGAGCTAATCCAATGACTACTCGCTCCCTTCAATCAATAGGTCTTCTCTCAAAGTGTTCGGAGTTCTTACAAACTCATTTCTCTGGTGCTTCTGCACCCCTTCGAGATAAACCTTCTAATCAGGGATCATCTTCAACCCAACGTATTAAAGCAATTCATCACCTCCAGCAAACTCATTACCTGGAACGGCGTTGCTTCCTCTAATTCCTGCTGACATCAGCGAACCTGAACCTTGACAACTGAATCGCCACCTTGGAGATGTAGCTTAGTCTGAATCAAAGCAGTCGCTGTGCCTCTCAAGCACGGAGAAGCGGGTGCAACTCCCGTCGATACTTCCAAATGAGGATGTAGCTCAAATGGATAGAGCGCCTGTCTTCGAAACAGAAAGCTGCAGGTTCAACTCCTGTCATCCTCGCTGTGGGGACGCGATTGGTGTTCGACTGCTCCGAAGCCAACAAACGGACGGTTGCAGGATTGGGGTTCGATTCCCCACGTCTCCACCAAACTTTTAGATTACCCCTCCAGGTCGCCAAGTGGGAAGGCGTTGGTCTGCAAAACCAACTATTCGCGGGTTCAATTCCCGCCCTGGAGTCCAACCATTGCAGTGTCACCTAATGGTTAAGGTACTCGGCTCATAACCGAGCTTATGTGGGTTCGACTCCCACCACTGCAACCAATGCACAGATGGTGTAACGGCAACATCACGGTTTCCAAAACCGTTGTTCGAGGTTCAAATCCTCGTCTGTGCGTTGTCGTGCCCTAACCGGAAAAGCTACATACTCGCCCAATAGTAAAGGCAACTGTTTTGAAAAACAGTCACATACAGGTGCAAATCCTGTGTATGAATAACAGCTTTTTCGACTTGCACGACATTACCACGACGTTGATGGTGCAGAAGCGAAGTGGACGAGCAGCACGTCTTTAAAATCTTTGAGAACGTGGTGTAACTGGATGAACACGTCGGTCTACGAAACCGAAGAGTGAAGGTTCAACTCCCTCCGTTCTCGCCAATTGTGGAGGATACCGCTGAATGGTCGGCAACTGGCTTTGAACACCAGGGTAGTCCTTGGGCTAGGGGTTCGATTCCTCTATCCTCCGCCAAAACGGGAAGTTGGTGAATCTGGTGCTCACGTGCCATTGAAGACGGTGAAAAGGCAGTTCGATTCTGTCACTTCCCACTCGTGAGTATTGATCATCTTCTGCAAGCCTTTCAAAGTGTAGCTTGCAACAGATTGACTACTGACTCATTGCTCCATAGCTCAAAGGCGGAGCGGGCGGCTATTAACCGCACGGTTATAGGTTCAAATTCTGCCAGGACTACCAAACTTTGGGAGTGTCGCCTAATGGATGGGCACCGGTCTTCTAAATCGGCTTGTGTAGGTTCGAGCCCTACCACTCCTGCCATTGATTCAAGTTATTGCCAGGTGGCAATCGTGGGTCTGTAGCTTAATTGGGAAAGCGTCTGCCTTGCAAGCAGAAAGATGCCGGTTCAAATCCGACCAGAATCCACTGTGACTGAACCCGAAGTGGTGGAGGGGCTGGTCTGTGACACCAGTGTTAGCGAGTTTGACTCTCGTCAGTCACCCCAAATGGAAATTGCGGTCGATGGGCGACAACCTGTCTCGAAAACAGGCGTGCAGTCAATTCTGTAGAGGTTCGATTCCTCCAGTTTCCGCTGATGGAAGGTGCGGCTGTGTGGACGGCAACTGGTTTGGAAAACCAGAGGATAGTGTAACGCTATTGAGGTTCGACTCCTCCTCCTTCCGCTGTTTTGTTGATAAGTAAGAGGTGATAGCAATGGTACATATTCGCTTTGAAGGGCGACCCCTTGCAAAGTGAGTATATCAAAAGAACAGAAGTTAGGAGCATTTAAGCAACGCCTTTAAATTACCTAAATGCTTCTCTAGAGATACTTTAGCAGTCTCGACTTGTTCAATTCTTGTTTTCAATGCTTGCACTAGCCGAATGTGAACCTGTTTATCGATCGAATGCTGAAACACTGAAGCCATATCTTGCTCAATCAAAGCAGTTTGAGCCTTGTTATGGCTAGTAGTTGCCTTGCTCATACTCATTTGACACTTGCTTCTCAAATCCGAGCAAAGATCTTCTAAAACTTTAATGCTTTCCTGTAGACTCTGAGTTCCCGATTTTAGAGCTTCTTCATAGGTTGATGAATCCGACGGGTTTCCAGGATACAAGACTGCTTTCTTCAATCGTTTTAGCTCATCATCAATATCACTGTAGCTCGTCAAAACTCGACCCCTTAAAGCTCAAACTCTTCTGACAAATTTAGTCTCGACAAACCTATCATTGGACTAGCTAAACCTATCTGTAGAGCGATGAATTTCCTGTGATTTAGATCACTTCATAAAAAGTAACAAGAACTATGAGAGAGGAAAAAAGATGTTTTAACTACATTTACTTCGGCGATCGCTCAAAAAGCAATCTTCATAAGTGAAAAAGCATAGGAATTTGCAGCAATGGACAAAGCACGGCAGACAAAAATCAGCAGATACCTCAGCAAACATCTGCGGCATACTCCAGAGCATCTTGGACTCACTTTGGCTCCTGGTGGTTGGGTAGGCGCTGATGAGCTGTTGTCTGCTTGTGCAGCCCATCAGTTTCCTCTTACTCGTACAGAATTAGAGGATATAGTCGCCACCAGCGATAAACAAAGGTTCTCGTTTGATGAAACCAAAACTCGTATTCGTGCTAATCAGGGACACAGCACTGAAGTCGATTTGCAACTAGAACCCCAAATTCCACCAGACGTGTTGTATCACGGGACGGGCGAACAATCTGTTCCTGCAATTTTGCAATCAGGGTTGCTCAAGATGTCACGGCATCATGTGCATTTGACTGAAGATGTGGAAACTGCCCAAAAAGTGGGAATGCGGCATGGTCGCCCTGTGATTTTGAAAGTTGATACTGCCCTCATGCAGCAAGCCGGATTTACCTTTTACTGCTCAGACAACGGGGTCTGGCTAGTAGATGAGGTTCCACCTCGATATCTCATAGTGCTAGAAACTGATGGCTAAGGGAATCAATATACGTCTACATCAGTTTGGTGACATCAAAATTCTGGACAAATATTTAACAGTGAATATAACTGTGCAGTGATCTACCAGGTTTATTTCTCTGTAGCGATCGCATCATCCGATGCTTCAGATCTTTGAGCAAGAGAGTATTGAATACTCCCCTCCCCATATCCCAAGTCATATTGGCTGGCTTGTTCGGGATCAGTTTCAGGAGGTTGTTTGGAATAGCCCATTAGTGCATCTGATTTACCACGGCTAAACCAATCTTCTTGAGCAACTTGCTCTGGTACATTTGCGGAGTCATCAGCAACCATACTCACCTACACAATCACGTTTGCATCAGTTTTACTCCAGTGTACTCATTACGGGACAACGTGCAGCCACCCTGCGACAGAGATAGACAACCTACTGCAATGAGGTGCCAGCCATGACTGATATCCACAAGCTACTGAACCAAATTGTGAGTGACCAAGCACAATACAATCCACTCAATTTCTGTCACCCCGCGTCAAGGGTAGACGAAGTCAAACCTGTCCCTGTGCATCTGGTGAAAGAGGGAGTTGTTTTTGAGCAAATCATCTTCGCTGGAATGGCAATTTCTGTTGGTTTGGAGAAGTCGATCGCCGTTCTGATAAGGCCTAACCCTTCAATCATTAAACCTGTAGAATTAGCGCTGGTGAATGCGGGTGTGGTTCACGGATCTCAATCCCTTCTGTAGGGGCATGGCAATGCCATGTCCCTGCGAAATTGATACATCAGATCGGCAGTGCCGTAGAATTTGAAGGACAATGTACGAAGTTCAAAGAATTCTAGATTTACCTGTACAGGAGTTAGGCGAAATGCTGGCTGAGAGCAAAACGGCTGGCTTTCGAGCAATCGATCGCTTAATCAACGAGTGGAGGGCAGGAGTAAATCGATTCGATCGCCCCGGAAAAGCATTATTCCTGGCAAAGCAGGGAAACCACATCATTGGCATCTGTGGGTTAAACCAAGATCCCTACGCCAATTCAACTCGGATTGGACAAATACGACGTTTATACGTGACGCAGAGCGATCGCCGTCAGGGAGTTGGGCGATCATTAGTTCACCACGTTATCCAAACAGCACTGAGTTTTGATTGGCTCCATGTTCGTACAACCAGCCCTATTGCAGGTCAGTTCTATCAGTCGCTTGGTTTTACGACCTGTGATAGTGAGTTTGTTACGCATGTTCTGAACCTGACAACGGTTCACTTGAAGAATCTTCGAGAGGAGCTGCCAAGCGTAGTGCAGGACACAGTTCCATAAATGACGCTGCTTTGCGTTCGGCATCAGGATTGTGAACGTGAGCAGGCGTTGGGCAGACAACTCCCTGCAATAAATCGTTCAGACCATAGGGCGTGAAAAATTGCCATTGTCCCTGCTGATCCAACTGCACTCCGACTGCGGTTGCCGTGTGGAGCCAGTCTGCGACTCCATCTTTAGTGCTGTGATAAGGTCTACGCCCTGTTCGCCAGCGGGCAAAGCTGGCTTGGTTTTTCACATCAAATTTGTAATGAGGGAACTGTTTGCTCAAGGTCGCCTTTGCTGCTAATTCTTGAGCGCGATCGCCTGCTAAATCAAAAAAGGCAATATCAAAATCATTGATCACTAATTTACAATCTTCACCCAAAACTGCTTGCCAGACTGTGTTTCGCACTGCTCCACCTGCTAGCCACCAGTTTGGTAAATTGAGCTCTGCGAGCGCAGGTAAGACAGAGGCGATCGCAGAGCCTTGCAAAATTTGCTGAAGCCGTTTCAAATCGTCCATATTTCTAGAGTTTTGTGTAACTGAACTCACCATTATCGACAGTGAACAGCGAGAAAAGTGTTGTTTGATCATCGTCGGGAGGTTATCTAGTTGGACGATGCAATAGTTCTTAAGGCAACGTAACCCAGGTGCCATGAAAGCCATAGGGGACGCGCTGCGGCATCTGGATGCGGGCGATCGCCTCACTCATCATCGCTTGGGTGCTGATGATCACTAACTCCGACCTGTCCTGAGTTTCATCATGCACAAATGTCATGAGCCAACCATCATCCTCTGAAGTCCCGTTTGGTCGTGGCACAAATACACCTTCCCCGCCATAACGACCTTCACCAAATGAGTGCTTCTGAACACTCTGTTTATCCAGGTCAAACTTGAGTAAACCATCAAATTTTGGCAGTTCGATTGGCGCAGTGCTGCCCGCGTATCCGTAGCGGATAGGTCTGCCTAAATACTGTTCATTGATTCGAGGAAATTCACAGGAATGATCATCCAGCGTCTGTTCCTGCACAGTTCCCGTCTTCAGGTTAAAACGCCAGCGGTAGAGCAACGGCACATCAGTTCTAACCTGACGATTATCTCCTTCATGGGAACTGGGAGATGCGCCTAAAACACTGGTGCTGTTTGTCCGACAGGCAATTAAAACAATATCATCGCCTTCTTCATAGGCATTGAGGGTGTGGAAGACATAACAGCTCGGTGCTTCAAACCACCGAATCGACTCGTTATCACCGTGCCGAGGCAAAATCCCAAACCGACTGGAGCGATCGCGCTCAAAAGCAAAGGCAGGTTCTCCCCGTTGCAGCCGTTCCAACCGAAAGGTAAGGGGTAAATCCATAAAAATGGTGTAGTGTTCTGTGATGGCAAAGTCATGCATCATCACTCCCACAGGCAGGTCGATCGGAACAGTTTGCAACAACTCTCCCTGGGCAGACACAACGCTGTATTTAACGTAGGGTGGTTGCCCCAGAGAGTAGCCAAAGAACATCATTTCCCCTGTCACCGGATCAACTTTGGGATGGGCAGTGACAGGGGAAGACAACTTACCCTCAAAGGTGTATGTGCCGCTCGTGTCTAAATTGGGCAGCTCAACTGCGTGAGGTTCACCCCCTTCCCAGAGAGCCAGCAGGCGATCGCGATGCCACACGAGAGCTGTGTTTGCGACATTCTTGAAGCCTTCCTGCGAGGGTTCGAGCAGTCCCCCAAATAATGCCTGCCCTGCTTGCCGCTCTTGCTTAAACCCTCTAGTCTGAATGTAGCGATTGCGGTAGCTTGCCTTGCCATCCTGAATGTGAACACCATGTAGCATCCCATCGCCATCGAACCAATGATAGCGACCTAAAGGTGGAAACTGAGGATTGGGCCCGTTGCGGACGAACATTCCATTTAGCTCAGGTGGCAGCTCACCAATGACGGTTAATTGCTCAACAGTTAACTCTGTTTGGACGGGGGCAAAGTTGTCAGCGAGGTAAGGGTTGAGGGTGGCTGTCATGGGTTTGAGAAATAACCTGCTTCTCCCTTGTAGCAGAAATGCCCACCTTGCGGTACAACCCTTTGTAGCAATTGCTCAAAAGACTGCGATTTACAATGACAATAAATAAATGAAATGAGGGTCGTGATCGCACTGAGGTAAAGAGATGACCTTATTTGATACAGCCAGACACTATCCACTCTTGCAACGGGATTGGAACCCCAATACGGCTCAGGAGGCGATCGCAGCGATCGTCCACGAAACTATCGCCCAACTGCAAACCGTACCAATATTGTCTGGGCATCCAATGGATGATTACGGTCTTGGCAGTGACCTGTATTTTGGCAAAGCGGGTGTACTGTGGGCGATCGATTACTTGCAGACCGTTGGCGCAGTGGATTCAGCCTTTGATATTACTACTCATCTCGACGCAACATTAGCGCAAAATCGCCAGCGCTATCCGCAGGTCAGTCCTTATCCAGAGCAATCATCTTATCTGTTTGGGGAACTGTCGCTGCTCCTGCTGCAATATAAACTCGCCCCCTCTGAGGATAAAGCGAACGAAATCTGGCGATCGGTTCATAAGAATGATACTCAACCGATTCGAGAGCTGATGTGGGGAATTGCAGGTTCAATGCTGGCTGCCTATTTCATGCATCAGTGGACACAAGAACCGAGATGGCAAGATATCTTCAAAACTCAGGCAAACCTACTGTTACAGGAATGGCAACCTGTTGGTGAGGTTGGATATTTATGGACGATCGACTTGTACGGCAGTCAGAAGCAATTTTTGGGTCCTGTACATGGCTTCGCCAGTAATTTAACGCCATTATTAATTGGACAGTCTTTATTAGAGGAGGATCAGTTCCAACAGATTTCAGCCAAAGCTATGATGACTCTGGTGAATACTGCAGTGACAGATGGTGAAAGGGCAAACTGGCACGCAGCCTATGATACAGCGAATTCCGGTCAAGCTCCAGAACTGGTGCAGTATTGTCATGGAGCACCTGGAATGGTGACAGCTTTGGCACTGCTGCCGAGCGGTATTAATGAGCCATTCGATCGCATTTTAGAGCAGGGCGGCGAACTAACCTGGCACGCAGGTCCGTTGAAGAAAGGGTCGAATTTGTGCCACGGCACTGGCGGCAACGGCTATGCGTTTCTCAAGCTGTTCCTCCGAACCGGAAACCAGATGTGGCTCGATCGGTCCAAAGCCTTTGCCATGCACGCAATTGAGCAATACCGTCTTTCTAAGCAGCTCTACGGGCAGTTGCGCTATCCGCTGTGGACAGGGGATTTGGGTCTAGCGGTTTATCTGTGGGACTGCCTGCAAGCCCAAGCAAAATTTCCAACAATTGACGTGTTTTGAATGCAATCACGCCTTGAGACGCTTTAGCGACTGTCCTACTCGGGTTTAAGGACTGTGAACTGTACGCTTTAAAGTGAAGAGTGATTTTCCTTAAAGCCTACAGTTCAATCGATATGCTGCCTCTTTTCCTGGCTCAAGTTGCTGCTCCGACTCCCTCTCCAACAACAGGACAAAGTCTAAGTGACATCGCACTTCAGATTCTGCTGAAGCTGCTATGGGCAGTTGGCATCCTGATTCTCACCCGCATTGGGGTCAATCTGGTTAGTCACACAGCTCGCAGGCTGCTCATTCAAGTAGAACCAATTTTACGAAAGTTTTTCATTCAAGCCTCTGAATTTCTCACACTTGTCGTTGGAATTATTGCAGCCCTCAACGTTATTGGAATTCAGACAACAACCCTGGTAGCAGTTTTAGGAGCGGCAGGTTTAGCGATTGGCTTAGCGTTGCAGAATACACTCTCTCACTTTGCGGCTGGCATCATGTTAATTGCCTTCCGCCCGTTTGAGGCTGGAGATGTAATCGAAGGCGCGGGAGTTGCAGGCATTGTTGACAGTGTGGGAATTTTCTCAACAACGATTCTGACTCCAGATCATATAAAAATTATTGTGCCTAACAACAACCTGTTTTCTGGAACGTTGAAAAATCTGACCGCAATGGGAACTCGGCGGGTTGATTTAGAAGTAGATATTGGCGATCGCCCAATAGAACCAACCATTACTCACTTGTTATCTTTAGTCCAACCCCATCCTCTGGTATTGAATACCCCAAAACCTACCTGTAATGTCGCTTCCGTTAGTCGCGAGAAGACTGTTTTATATCTACGTTCTTGGTGTGCGGCAGAAGCTTACGAGCAACTCCGCTCTGAGATACAGCAGATTATCTCTGAGTCTCTGTATCGGCAACAGCAAGACGAAAATGAGCAATAAATATTCATTACGTCTGACATAACAACCTTCTACTTACTGCTCTGAAAGCAGCCTGTAAATCTCACGCTTAACCTGAGCAAGCAATTCCCGAACTCGGTTAGCTTGCAAAAGCAAAGGAGAGAACTAAACTGCTCAGGGAGCTAGCGTCCGATTCACCATCCCTTTTTTTACTGCCAACAGTGCGGCTTGAGTGCGATCGCTCACTCCTAATTTGCTAAACACATGATTAGCGTGATATTTGATTGAGCTTTCGGACAGATGTAGGGCTTCAGCGATTTCGCTGTTACTTTTGCCTTGAGCAATCAACTCTAGTACCTGCTGTTCTCGCTGAGTCAACTGAGGGCGACTCATACGTTCTGCTAGCTTCTCTCCCACTTCTGGAGGAATATATTTTTTACCCGAATGCACAATGTGAATGGCTCTCACAATTTCATCCACTGGAGCATTTTTGAGAATATATCCTTTTGCACCAGCCTGGAGCCCCCGATAGATTTCTTCGTCACTGTCGTAGGTGCTTAACACAATCATGCGGGCTTCTGGATGAGCTTGGCGAATGGTGGCGATCGCCTCAACTCCGCTCATTTCGGGCATTTGCAAATCCATCAAGGTGACATCTGGGTGGTGCTGCTGAAATAACTGAACTGCCTCCAAGCCGTTTGCAGCCTCAGCAACAACTTCCATTTCGGGCTTATACTGCACCATCAACACCAAACCATTGCGAACAATCGGATGATCATCCACTACTAAAACCCGAATTGGTTGCTCTGACACCGCTTTATTCTCCTAATTCACAGCAACTTGAATACAGATCTCTGTGCCCTGTCCCGGTTGACTATGAATGGTCAGTTGCCCAGCGATGCGATCGGCCCGCTCACTCATACTAATCAATCCAAATCCACCCGTATCCACATTGGGCAAAAAGCCCCGCCCGTTGTCCTGTACACACAATTCAGCGATCGCCCCTTCATACGTGAGTTTAATCCGAAGTGTGGTTGCTTGAGCGTGTTTCAATGTGTTAGTCATCGCCTCCTGACCAATCCGCAACATATTTTTTCCAATGATTGGAGAGAGCAACCGAGGCGTACCCACAATTTGCAGATCGATTTGGATCGGTGAGCCTGTGCCGATTTGCTCAACACTGCTAGCCAACTGCTGTGCCAGATCAGCATATTCCTTATCATGAGGACGAAGTGCCCATACCGATCGCTGTGCTTCTGCTAAGCCGCTTTGGGTCAAGCTTTCAACCCGATCGATGATTTCAGCTACAGCAGTAGGGTCTCGCTGCAACAGCCACTTTGCCACTCCCAGTTGAATCGAGATTCCAGTAAATGCTTGCGCCAGCGTGTCGTGGATTTCTCTCGCTAAGCGATTGCGTTCTTCTAGAATGGCAGCTTCTCGATCGCGCTCTGCCATTCGTAATAACTGAATCGCCAAAGTAGCGTAGTGCGCCAGAGCTTGCATGAGTTCCAGATCATCGGCTTGAAACTCTCGCCGTTCCATGAATCGGAGGGTAAAGCTGCCAATGATCTCGTTTCGCAACAGCAACGGCACTCCCAACAGGGTTTTTGCGCCTAAATGCTGCATAAACTGACGTTGCCGAGGAGTTAGTTCTGGTGCAGTTTCAACGTCGTAAATGGTAGGATGGCGATCGCAGATATGGGTTTTCCAGGACAGATCGTGCCCCTGTGGCCAGGGCCCTGGCAGTTGTTTACCATCTGGTGTAGCCTCAAACACCTCACCCTTGTAATAGGCTAGATGCACATGAAAGGCATCTGAATCTGGAGTAGCCAACCACAGAGCCGCAGACGGTGAACCCAAGCACTCGGTCATGACACGCAGCACATGACCCAAAGCGGTGTCGAGTTCCGGTTCGCTAGCCAGAATATCTAAAGTTTTCTTGAGTACGGCATTTGCTTTAGCAAGCTGCTCAAACCGATAGGGTGTCGCCTCTTCAGAGGATTGAACGCTACTTTCAGAAGCATTTTGAGACATACAAGGCTAAGGAATGTGATGCTGGCGATGGCAATGGGTTCTAAAAATCATTATTACAGGAACTCGCCTTAGCCCCCCACTCACACCCCTACCCTCAGTTCAGATTAAATTTAGCCTTTTGTCTAAACTTAATCAAACGTTCAGACAGCGACGTTTAACGCTGATCTCACTAAACTTCTCATAGGTTGAGCAAATGGAGAGCAGATGGAACCTATGAGTAGATCAAGCATTCAAAAATTCGTTTATCTTTTTAGGCAAATTAATAATGAATGAGTTGCCGCTGAGTGTAGTGAAACAAACGCTAGATTACATTCAAGAGCATCTGAGTGAGGAAATTTCGCTAGAGGCGATTGCCAACCGTATTGGTATTAGTCGATATTACCTCAGTCACTTGTTTAAACAGTCAATGGGAATCTCTCTCTATCAGTATGTTTTGCAGCAGCGTGTAGAGTGTGCCAAGCAATTGTTAAAACAAAGCGAACTATCGATTGCTGAAATTGCCCTGGAGTGCGGTTTTGCAAATCAGACTCATCTAGCAAAACACTTCCGCAATCTGGCTGGAACATCTCCCAAAGTCTATCGAAATTCATCAGTTTAGAAGGAAAAAGTGGTTCGCACGGTACCGGTGACAACGGTGCCATTCTCACTGCGATTTGCAGGATCATTCACAACTTGAATAACAGGTGTGATTTGAATATTGTCACTAATTGCAAATCGATAGAAGGCTTCCAGGTTAGTTTGAGTTGCATTACCAATTTCAGTGGCAATGAAGGGTTGACCGATTGCAAGCCCGGCTAAGTTTCCCTCTTGCAGCAAATCAGGAAAGGCAATGCCTACCATCCAGTAGTTAGGTTCAATCTCGCCAAATGCGGTATCGCGATATTGGCTGTATCCATATCGTCCAAATAGCGCCAGCCAGGGGGCTATCGCCACTTCTGCATTCACCCCAACCGCATCAAAAGATTGATCAAAGATGCGACCGCCACTATATTGCACTCGTAACGCCAGCGTCGAAGAAGGGGCGTATTCTAGTTCAACCATGCCTTGATGGGTATCGCCAAAGAGACCGCGATCGCCCCTATCTGCGGTAGCTGAGGTATTGCCTGGATAGAGCAGTGAAGTGAAAGGGGCAGTTCCCCGTAAAATACCCTGGTTGGTTGGATTACCTGCATCAGCGGCAGCATACAAGGCTCGAACGGTGAATGGGCTATCACCAACGTTCCAATCTATAGCAGCACCCGCACTGGGTCCATTAACGGGAAATAAAACATAATTATTGGTTAACGCTAAAGTGCTAAAGTCGCGGAAGCTAAGGTTAGCATAGCTGTTTCGATCAATGTAGTCGGTGGTGCGAATATTCGGACCAATAGAAACTGCCACATGTTCTAGTGGGCTAAAGGTGTAGTACAGACGACCCAGCCCAAAGTTCCCATTGCTAGGAGGTTTAGCCGAAAAGTCTAAGGTACTGCCAAAGTTAGGTTCTAAAAATCCTCCTGCATTATCATTCGGGCCACCACTTCCCGTATCTATTCGGACTCTCAACAAATCGGTTCCCGTAAAACTGGTGTTTAAGTCCAAGTTAACCCGATAAATAAACGTTGCATTTGGGTCTTGCTGTCTAAAGATCGCTCCAGTTGGACTGAGCAGGTTTTCTCCTTCAAAGCCACCCGCATTCACGGCAAAAATGGCTTGCCCGGTCAGTCGAGTCGTTGTGGAAAATTGATTGGCTTCGATGGTAGCGGTTTGCGCTTCTAGGGTATCAACCCGTCCTCGCAAAACTGCTAATTCTGAAGCAAACTCTTCTTGTAACCGTTGAATCGTTTCCAGGTCTTCACCAGTTGCCGCATCTGCTAAGCCAGCAGCGATCAGTTCGTTCATGCGATCGAGCGCAGCGTTCAAACCCGCCGCAAACTCATAACGGGTTATTGCCCGGTTGCCGCGATAGGTGCCATCGGGATATCCAGCGATCGCCCCGTATCGTTCTACTAAAGACTGAAGTGCTTGAAACGCCCAATCTGTAGGCTGCACGTCCGACAGTTGATTAACAGAGGTGACTTGACCCACTAACTCACTGTTCTCTGTAGGATTCTCTAAAACAGGAATATAAAAGCTTGTCTGCTCATCAGTTCCGTTCGTTTCATCGGCTTTGTGAGTGACAGTGCCTGATTGAATTTGCTTCTGTCCCTTCTCCAAATTCTTTGCTTGGGCAGGAGAAGAGAGAAGAACCGTGATAAAGCTGATTCCTATTACCTGTAATAAAGTGAATTGTGTAGTGAGTTGAGTTTTTGTCATACTGCGTTCAAGCATAAAACGTTGAGATAGATTTTAGGTATGGTTTTACGTCCTGTCTCATCGATTCTTGCGAAACAGGGGCTATTTTTGTCAGATCTTGCCTTCAGGTTCGTCAGCAGCGGGGCAAGACCTGATTTTTGAGCAAGAACCCGTCATACGATCGCTTTGCTTTGGCTTAAGATATCGTAGATTGCGATCACATCATTGCCTATGAACGCAAAAGCAGCAGACATTTCAGTTCAAGCATGGCAGTCAGATGGCATCCTGCTAGAACAATACTGCTATACCGCAGGTATAGTAGAACCTTTGCCGAAGCACTGCCACGAGGAATATCAGTTTGGTTTAAGTTTTGATTGTGCAGGTCAATACCACTATCGAGGCGCATCCCATGATATTCCGATCGCCAGTCTGAGTATTATCCATTCGGGTGAAGTTCATGCACCAAGCGATCGCACCTTTCTTCCAGAGCCAATCACATTCTGGATGATGACTATCCATCCCAAATGGTTTCAATCTGCATCTGCTGATCTAGCTGCGTCGGAGATTTCACCCTTTTTTCCAGATATCTATCTGGCTGACCCTCAACTCAACCAACTGTTTATCACATTACAGCAAAAGACCGACCTGCAATCGCAGTTAGAACGAGACATAAATCTCTGGGATTTTTTGTCTTACCTGCTGACGAACTACGCTGAAAACCGTCTTGTAGGCTCTCCCCTGTCGTCAACCAGAACTGCGATTAAACAAGTGTGTGACTACCTTCATGCTCACTTTGCTACAGATGTTACGCTCGATCAGTTGTCTGAGCTTGCTGGGTTAAGTCGCTTCCATCTGAGTCGTGTGTTTCGTCAGGAAATTGGTTTATCACTCACTGCTTATCAAACTCAACTCCGGATTAGCCATGCCAAAAAACTCTTAGCAGAAGGAATGGCGATCGCCACAGTTGCATCCCTCACGGGATTTTACGATCAAAGCCATTTTGGCTGGCAGTTCAAACGGCGCGTTGGGGTGACTCCTGGTAATTATAGGGAAACAACAGTGTGTAGAAAAACAACCTCCCACGCGATATCTTGATCCTTCCTGTGGCTCAAGTCATGTAGCTCTGAGTACTGCTCAACTTAACTTTTCAAACCTTTTTGGGTTGTTCTGGTTGCGCCAAGCCCCAAGCCGCAAACCCTACTCCTAGCAGGGCAAATAGAAGGGCACCCCGATGTTTGGCTTGTCTGATCTGGCGAAAATGGTTCTCTACTGGAACTCACCGTCTTAATTCCAAACAAGTCGCACTAAATGACCGAACTACTTCTGCAAACTGCTGATTGCGCTCCATTAGACCCATGTGCCCACCAGGAGACAAGACAGCGAGTTTGGCTTGCGGCACATCCTGGCTGATGCGCTGGTTGGCAAAGGGTCGGGTAGCAATGTCAGATTCGCCCACCACTACCAGGGTTGGAGTAGAGATTTGAGGTAATGTTTCCGCCTCATGAAATCTCAGCATTGCCAGCGTTCCTCGTGCCAATATGCCAGGAGCTGCTTTCAGTCCGATTAGGGTGGAGAAGTTAAGTTGCCCTCGCGTTTCTCTGCCTGTAAATCCAGAAATCTCAGTAGTCAATAATGTAAATCCATTCAAATAACTTAGCCAACTGGTGACCCAGAGTAAGGGGGAAAGGGCGATCGCCAGATACAACAACGGTTCTAGCAAAGGCTTCTGCAAGGCTAACAACAGTTTGCTGAGGATGGTTGTTCTCAGGGGATTGGTATAGGTGGCATCTACAACAATTAAGCCAGCCACTCGTCGTCTCAAATGCTGTGGAAACAAGCGGCAGAACGTCAGCAGGATCATACCTCCCATGCTGTGCCCCAACAAGACGACTGGTTGATCTCCTGCCAAGTTGAGAACAGCTTCCAGGTCGCGGGCATATTTTTCCAGGGAATAGTCGCGGTTTTTGGGCTTTTTGGATTTGCCCAAACCTGGCAGATCCCACACGATGACACGAAACTGGTCGGTCAGTTGCTTCTTGGCGTAATACCAAACCAGGCTATCTGGACCCCAACCGTGCGTCAAAATCAGAGTGGGAGCTTGGTCGGGACCGTAAAACTCAACGTGAATTTCGCTGCCATCAGGACGGACGAGTTGCTGCGTTCGATTGCTACGAATGGGTTTGGGTTCATCTCGACCGGCGCGGCGCAGCAGCAGAATGGGTAAGAACCCGAGAAATGACCAGAGCAACATGACTACACCCAGGATGAGCCAGCGATCGCTCACCAGTTCTCCCTCGTACCACTGATAAAGAATATATCCCGCACTGCCCAGAAACGCGATCGTCAGTAAACTGGACAGCCAGCGCAAGAGAAAATCGAGGGGCATGAGCATGGCGTAATCACTCTTCTACGGCGATGATACAAGCCGAGATTAGGTGGAAAGGCAACGCTTATGTAACCGTCTGAAGTTAGAACCTGCGATCGCTCCAAGGTTGTTGTATGTCCGCCAGCAGTTTTGACAGCAATCCAACCGTATTTGAGCGTAACTTCCGCACTCAACTTACTTTTTGATGCAGCAGGCTGAGGGCGACAGCTTCGGCGACCTTGATGCCGTCAATCCCAGCTGAAAGAATGCCTCCGGCATATCCGGCTCCTTCTCCAGCCGGATATAATCCCACTGTATTAAGGCTCTGATAATCATCTTTGCGTTTGATTCGAATGGGAGAAGAGGTGCGAGTTTCAACTCCGGTTAGAACAGCATCATGCATAGCAAACCCTTTGATTTGCTTATCGAAGGCAGGAATTGCTTCGCGGATGGCGGCGATCGCATAATCTGGCAAGCTAGGGCTAAGGTCGCACAGGTGTACCCCTGGTCGATAGGAAGGCTTTACGCTGCCGAGAGTGGTAGAAGATTGCTGGGCCAAAAAGTCACCTATCAGTTGCCCTGGAGCCTCATAGGTGCAGCCGCCCAGTTCAAATGCCCGCTCTTCCAGGCGGCGCTGAAACTCCATTCCGGCTAAGGGACTGCCGGGATAATCATCTGGGGTAATGCCGACCACAATGCCGCTGTTTGCATTTTTGCCGCTGCGCTCGTACTGGCTCATGCCGTTTGTGACGACTCGCCCAACTTCTGAGGTTGCCGCTACGACTTGCCCCCCCGGACACATACAGAAGCTATAGACCGATCGCCCATTTGAACAGTGATGCACTAACTGATAATCGGCTGCTCCTAACATCGGATGACCTGCTTGCGATCCGAGGCGGCACTGGTCGATGATCGACTGAGGATGCTCGACTCGAAACCCAACTGAGAAGGGCTTGGGTTCAATGTAAACGCCCTGCTGATGCAGCATCTCAAAGGTGTCGCGGGCGCTATGTCCCACTGCTAGGATGACGTGTTCGGTGCGGATGTATTCCCCATTCGCTAGGACGACACCGCGCACCTGCCTCTCACCTTTTTGCTCAATGTCAATCTTTTCTACTCGGCTTTGAAAGCGAATTTCACCACCCAGAGATTCGATTGTGCAGCGCATATTCTCGACAATTTTGACGAGTCGGTAGGTGCCAATGTGGGGTTTGTTGACGTAGAGAATTTCGGGTGCGGCTCCGGCATTCACCAGTTCTTCAAGCACTTTTCGCCCGTGATGATTGGCATCTTTGACACGGCTGTAGAGTTTGCCGTCAGAGAAGGTGCCTGCTCCGCCTTCCCCAAATTGCGCGTTAGATTCCGGGTTAAACTTTCGCTTGCTCCAAAAGCCAAAGGTATCTACAGAGCGATCGTGAACGGGCTTTCCTCGTTCTAAAATCAGCGGTCGCAGCCCCATTTGCGCCAGCAGTAGCCCCGCAAAAATACCACAGGGTCCTGCCCCAATCACGATTGGACGATGAGTGGATGCGATCGCTCCCTCACCAGCCTTTGCCACATAGCGATAGCGCGTATCGGGCGTGGGCATGACGTGCGGGTCTTTTTTGAACCGCTGAAGTAGCCGCTTTTCTTGAGTGGTTTCTACGTCCAAAATGTAAACAAAAACAACATTCCCTTTTTTACGAGCGTCATAGCTGCGCTTGAAGATGGAATAGCGGATTAGCTCGGCGGGCGTGATTTGTAGTTTTTTCAGAATCGCAGTCTGAATTGCCTCTTCGGGGTGGTCGAGCGGCAGTTTTACTTCGGTGAGTCGGAGCATGAATGGATGGCGAGGGTTGCTAGGAGTAGCGGGAGCGGTAGGGGCGAAGCATTCGGTCACAATCTCTGTCACTGAAGCACAATTTTTTTGCCGAATGCTTCGCCCGTACACCAAATAGTGCTTCTTTCCGAAACGGAGTCCTTATAATGTCTAGTCTAGATCTTTAGTAAAGCTCATATTTCATCAACTGGCAGGGCAACGTTCCATTGTACACAGGGATTCGCTGACTTGACTTTAGCCCGATCGCCTGAGCAAGTTCTTTGTTGCCACTCAAGATAAAAGCAGTCCAGCCTTTGAAGCGCTGTTTCAAAACGTCGCCTAGCTGTTTGTAGAAGGCTCCCAGGTCGCTGTCGCGTCCCAGCCTTTCTCCATAGGGCGGATTGCAGAACACCACGCCGCTATCGGTCGGAGCGACTACATCAATAAGCTCCATTTCAGAAAACCAAATTTGGTCAGATACGCCGCAGTTTTGGGCATTGGCGATCGCCTGCTCAATCACCTGTGGATCGCGATCGCTGCCCCAAATTGGTGCGGGAAGTGCCTCTTTTTGGCTAGATTTTGCCTCTTGAATCAGGTGGTCTAACAGGTCGCGGTCACAGTCAAGCCAGGTTTCAAACCCAAACCGCTCTCGAAACAGCCCTGGCGCAATGTTTAATGACTTGAGACAAGCTTCCAGAGGTAAGGTTCCAGAGCCACAGAGCGGGTCATAAAACATTTGCTCCGGTTGCCAGCCCGAAAGCTGAATTAATGCTGCTGCCAGGGATTCTTTGAGTGGGGCGGCTCCAACTGCAGGACGATAGCCCCGACGATGCAAGCTGTTTCCCGAACTGTCTAGACTGACCGTGCAACCATCGCGATCGAGATGCACATTGATTCGCACATCGGGTTCTTGCAGTTCTACGCTGGAGCGATCGCCAAACACTTCTTGCTGCTGGTTAACGATCGCATTCTTAACTTGAAGCGCCGTAAAGTGAGTGTGGTTAAGCTGCTCCGTTTTACCCGTTGCGTCTACGGCAAGTGTTAAATCAGGGGTGAGATAGGCTGACCAGTCGATGCTTTGGATACCTCGATACAGGTCGTCTGCACTCTGGCAAGGAAACTGGTGTAGCTTCATCAGAATGCGGAATGGAAGTCTCGCCCACAGGTTAACGCGGTAGAGGAGGGTGCGATCGCCCTTAAAAGCAGCCCCACGAAACCCTGGTTTAACGGAATGTGCCCCTAACTGCTCTAATTCTTTAACAACGAGCGGCTCTAGACCGTTTGCCACCGTTGCAAAATACTGATTCATCCTGACTCACCGCTGAACTGTGTGGCACATGACAAACATTGCCCCAGTTGTTGAGCCAGGGTTTGCACATGGGGCTGTTTCAGCAATGATAAATGATTGCCTGGTACCTGGTGCAGTTGAATGTCGCTCGTCAATGCATTCCAACCCAAAGATGGCTCATCCCTAATGGCATCCGGTTGTTCAACCGCTCTAAACAGAGTAATCCGATTAGGGTAAGGTTTTGGCACATATCGATAGGCTGCCTGACTGTTGGCATAAACGATCGGCAGCAGGGATTGAATTGCAGACTCATTCAACAGCTGTAAACGGGACTCTTCTGGCAGGAGACGAGCGATCGCCCGAAACGCAGTGCTAGAGGCATCAGATTGTTGCCAACGAGCAAACCAGGGATGCCACGATTGCAACCGATTTGCTGCAAGAGAACCATAGTCCAGCAAAAAGGGCAGTGTAGACCAGAGGGCAGTTCCTAATAGGAACTTGAGACTTTGGCCCAGAGAAAGTTGATTAGAAGGGGCAGGAGTATCTAGAATTGCCAGAAGTCCAACCTCCTGACCTGCCTGAGTTAATTGTTGTGCCATCTCAAAGGCAACCAATCCCCCAAATGACCAGCCACCCAAGAAGTAAGGGCCCTGCGGTTGCAACGCCTGAATTGCCTGAATGTAGGAAGTAGCGATCGCTTCAATCCGGTTTAGCGGAGCAGATTTGCCATCCAGCCCCATAGGTTGAAGACCATAAAAACTGCGATCGCCCCATTCAGGAAACTGCTCCGCAATACTCTCTAACTGATGCGCCAATTCCAGATAGGGAAACACCACTCCAAACATCGGATGCACACAGAAGAAAGGTTGCTTATTTCCCCCTAGGGTTAAGGGAACCAGAGGCGATCGGGATGGTGGAACAGGATTAGCAACTGCAATCGGATTGCTGTCAGGAGGAGCACTTTTAGGCAAGTCTTGAGAGGGCTGGGAAGTGCCGTTGAGTGATGGCGATCGCTTGCGACGATAGGCAGACCGATCCAGCCGGACTAATGGAGGAGCATGGGAAGTAGAAGGAGTATTGCGTGTTTCGAGGACAGAAGCCAATTGGGCGATCGTAGGAGCTTCAAACACATATTTCAGAGGTAGTTCTAGCCCAAAAGCATCTCGAACACGAGAGGTCATTTGCGTAGCTAAGAGGGAATGCCCACCCAACTCAAAAAAGTTGTCATGAGTACTCACTTGTTTAAGCTGCAACAGTTCCTTCCAAATCTCAATCAGAGTTGTTTCCGTAGGTGTGGATGGTGAGTTTGCTGGGCTTGCTGAGTGAGTGAAATCTTCATCCAAAACTGGAAGGGCACGCCGATCAACTTTGCCACTAGCTGTCAAAGGTAGTGTTTCTAACGGCACAAAGACCGAGGGCACCATGTAATCTGGCAGAGTTTTTCTCAAAAATTGACGCAGTTCTGGAATGAGTTGTCGGGCAAAAGACGACTGAAGCGGATCGTTCGTGTAGTGATTCCAGTACTGGTTGAATGGTTGAGAATTAGAATCAACCGTTGCATCAACGCCATGCCGAACCAACAGCACATCATAATCTCCGGTGTGGGTTTGCTTTGACCAGGTAATCTCTACGGTGTAGGGCAAAACAGTTTCTAGATTCCACCAGTCTTGAGGAGCGATCGCCAATTCCGTAGACTGCAATATCTCCCGCATTCGTCCCACTGTTTTTGGAGAGGTTTGATCGCAGAGCCAGTTCACCGTTTTGACCGCTGCATTCACCCGACTATTAGTTACATTGGTGATTAAAAATATCTCTGGTTCACTCTCGATCAGACACTTTTGAACTGCTTCAACCGTGATTGGATCACGCTTCCAATCGTGTAGGTGTTCAGTGCGACTTCTTTGAGAAGCCGCAGATCTGGACAATTGGCGATCGCCCTGAGACTGCTCTACATACAGCAAAACGTTATAGCGAAACTGCGTCATCTCATTCTGACTACGACCTCGTGAGAGCCGAATCTGCACCTGCTGAATTTGAGGAAATTTATCCTGTAAAGCGTAAAAAAGTGCCGGATCAATTGCTAGTTCGGGTTCCTCAAATTGCGATCGCTCCACCTGTTGTTGAAGTCGCGATCGCTCTACTCCGTCATCTGACTGACTAAATTTTACCCAGGTATGAAATGCCTTCAATAACGGCAAACTTCGCACATCACCAATAAACAAAACACCCCCAGTTGCTACCCTCTGAAGCGCTCCCTCCAACACTTGCATCAGATAGTCCACGCTAGGAAAATACTGCACAATCGAATTCAAAATCACCAGATCAAAGGATGCTAGATCAATCCCCTCAAAATCCGTTGCAGTGCGGTGCAGCAGTTCAACTTGAAGCAAATCGAGAGTTCCTAACTGATGCTGAATTGATTCCAGGGAAACCGTTGAGAAATCCGTTCCCACATACTGCTGACAATGAGGCGCAATTTTAAAAAGCAACAATCCGGTGCCGCAGCCAATTTCCAACACTCGCTTAGGTTTCAGGGCAAGAATTTGCCGGACGCGATCGCCAACCCATTCCTGCATTTGCTCTAGGGGAATGGGTTCCCCGGTGTAGCTGCTATTCCAGCCCGTGATGTTGAATTGGGGGTTGGAGGTTGGGGATTGGGAATTAGGGGTTGAGGGTTGGTAGGTTTGGTTGTAGAGGGTTTGCCAGTGTTGGAGGTGTTGAGTTTGGAGGGGTTGTTGAAGGGACTTTTGAAGGTGGTGGCGATCGAGGCTGAAGTAGGTAACTAGGCGCTGGTTGGATAAATTACTAGAGGCAGACACCACCGCATCTTGAATTGCTGGATGGCGTTGTAAGGTTGCTTCGATTTCACCCAACTCTACCCGAAACCCTCGAATTTTGATCTGGTTATCGATTCGACCCAGGAATTCAATGGTTCCATCAGGACGATAGAGGGCGCGATCGCCTGTCCTGTAGAGCTGGGGACTAGGGATTAGGGATTGGGGGTTAGAAGTTTCCCCCACACACGCTAAGAATGGACTATCAATAAACCTTTCAGCAGTCAATTCTGGACGATTTAGATAACCTCGCGCCAACCCCATTCCACCAATGTATAGCTCACCCGGAATACCTACAGGAAGAGGATTTAAGTCCGCATCTAGAATATATACTTGGGTATTGGCAATGGGACGACCAATCATGAGCGGGCGATCGCCAGGATAAAGTTGAGCAACGGTTGCCCAGATGGTAGTTTCAGTCGGTCCATAGGCGTTAAAGAAGCGATGATTTGCTGCCCAGCGATCGACTACTTGACTGGAGCAGGCTTCCCCACCCGTAATAAGTACCTGAAGGTCAGGAAGTTCTGCAAAGGGGAGAACTGCCAACACTGCCGGAGTGAGGAGAGCATGGGTGATTGCATTGTCTTGGAGAAACTGCACCAGTGCCATTCCTGGCAGTTGAGCAGACTTAGGGGGAATATATAATGTTCCACCAGAGGCGATCGCCAAAGCAATTTCAAAAACTGAAGCGTCGAAACTTAGAGAGCTAAATTGCAGGACACGACTATTGTGAAAGGGCTGAAACAGTTGCCGCTGTGCCTCAACAACGTTACACAAACCGCGATGGGAAAGCAAAACTCCTTTTGGTTTACCTGTGGAGCCAGAAGTGTAGATCACATAGGCAAGATGATCGGGAGTGACAGGGTTAAGAAAACTATCACAAGTGGAAACATCAAGCTGATCCAGGTAAAGTATCTGCACCTGCGATGCGGGTAGCTTTTCCACTAACCAGGATTGCGTCAACACAATTGAAACTTGTGTGTCGGTCAACATGAAGTGGAGGCGATCGCTTGGATAATTTGGGTCAAGCGGCACATAAGCTCCCCCCGCCTTGAGAATCCCTAGAATCCCAATCACCATATCGGCAGAGCGATCGACACACAGCCCAACTAAAGAGTCAGGTTTAACTCCCAAATTCTTCAAAGTTTGCGCCAGTTGGTCGGCTTTCTGGTTAAGTTCTGCATAAGTGAGTGATTCTTGTTCTGAGATGAGGGCGATCGATTCTGGAGTAGATTGAACCTGAGCTTCAAAGAGATGATGGAAGCAGGATTCCTGTATTGATCCCCCTAAACTCCCCTTAGAAAGGAGGACTTCCGAGCCTCCGATTTCTTTGAGAAGGGAGGATTCTCTGCTTCCGGTTTCCCCCCTCTCAAGGGGGACTAGAGGGGATCGATTCCATTCAACTACAATCTGTTGACGTTCTGTGGGTGTAAGCAAAGGCAGATCTGACAGCCGAGCATCAGGATTAGCAACAATGCCTTCCAGTAAGGTTTGAAAATGCCCGACCAAGCGCTCGATTCTGTCACGTTCAAACAAGTCGGTACTGTAAACAATAAAGCCGCTCAAGCCCTCCTGAGATTTCCAGACGCTCCACAATCCGTGGGCAGGTTCCCATAAATGAACCTCCAGATCAAATCGGGTGCTGCTTGACTCTAAAGGGGCAGGTTCTAACTTCAATTCCGGCAATTCTAACGGCTGCATCGGGGCATTTTGCAGCGCAAAGGCAATTTGAAACAAAGGATTGCGGCTGAGATCGCGATCGGGATCTAACTCTTCTACTAACTTCTCAAACGGTAAGTCCTGATGCTCGTAGGCTTCCAGGGCAACGGTTCGCACCCGCTCCAGCAATTCACGAAAAGTAGGACGATCTGACAGATCCGATCGCAACACCAGGCTATTTACAAAGAAGCCAATCAACCCCTCTAACTCACTACGGTGACGGTTAGCAATGGGAGAACCAACCGCAATATCTTCTTGCCCTGTATAGCGATAGAGCAACGTTTGAAACGCCGCTAGCAGAGTCATAAACAAAGAAACGCCGGATTGCTGACTCAAAGCTTCTAGTGCTTGAGTGAGAGCCGGAGAAATGTGTAGTGGATAGGTTGCGCCCTGGTAGGTCTGAACGGCAGGACGGGGACGATCTTGAGGTAATTCTAATGCTGGCAAATCGTGTAATTGCTTGCGCCAATAGGTGAGTTGTTTTTCTAACACTTCTCCCTGTAACCATTGACGCTGCCAGTCAGCAAAATCAGGGTATTGAATCGGTAAGGGAGGTAAAAGGGGCGATCGCCCCTCTACAAATGCAGTGTAGAAATAGCCCAATTCTCGAATCAAAACTCCCAACGACCAGCCATCAGCAACAATGTGATGCAGAGTCAGCAACAAAACTGCCTCAGTGGGGTCAAATTTCAACAGCGTGATTCGCAGTAGCGGATCGGTCGCAAGGTTAAATGGACGTCGGGCTTCAGTTGTAGCTAATTGCTGGCTGATGCGTTCTCGCTCACTACTGGCGACCGTGTGCAAATTCACGACCGATAACTCAACTTTGACATCTGGTTCAACCACTTGAGCGGGTTGTCCGTTCACTGTTGTAAAAGTGGTGCGAAGGGCTGCATGGCGACGTACAATTTCGTGAAACGATCGCTCCAACGCCGTTTGATCTAGTCTCCCAATTAAACGAATGGCAGCAGGCACATTGTAAAAGGGGCTATTGGGAGTGAGTTGATATAAAAACCATAGACGTTGTTGGGCAAAGGATAGGAGGGTGGGGTGTAGGGGTGTAGGGGTGTAAGGTGTAGGAGTAATAGAGGGAAATGAGTTTTTTTTAGCTTGTGCCTTCTCTTTATCCTCTGCCTTTTCTTGTAGATAGGAAACCAGTTCGGCTTTGCGATTAGCTAATTCTTGGCGCAATTCAGGGGTTAGGGTTCCTGCTGGGGCGTTGCAACGCAAACGAGTTTCATCCAAGGAAGTGTTTTGTTTGCCCTCGATCAATAGCTGTATATCCAGGCTCTTGAGATGAGAAACAAACTCAGCAATTGTACTCTGGGTCATAACTCTACTTCCTCACGTCGTTGCGAATCTGATGGTTGACCGTAATGCAAATTAGGTAGTGTTGCTTCCTGGCTCAGTGACTCAATCTGTTGTGCTAATTCAGCGATTGTGGGTGTTTCAAAGATGTTGCGGAGCGGCAATTCTACTTGAAAGCGATCGCGAATTCGGGAAACAAGCTGAGTCGCTAACAGGGAGTGTCCCCCCAGTTCAAAGAAATGGTCATGAATGCCTACTTTCCGCCCTAGAAGCTGAGTCCACAGTTCTACTAGAGCTGCTTCCAGGGAAGTAGTAGGGGAAATGGGAGGTTCCCTGGTCACGGTCAGTTCTGGTGAAGGCAATGCTTTCTGATCAACTTTGCCATTGGCAGTGAGTGGAAGCGTATCCATCACCACAAATGCAGCAGGAATCATATAGCTCGGTAATTTCTGCTTGAGAAACGATCGCAACTCTCGTTCAGTTAGTATTGTTGCTTTAGGTACCACATAGGCAATCAACTGACGGTTTTGTGCATCCCCGTTTTGCTCACGCACGATTACCACTGCCGTTTGCACGGTTGGATGGCGAGCGATTGCCATCTCAATTTCCCCCAACTCCACCCGAAATCCACGAATCTTGATCTGATGGTCGGTTCTTCCTAAAAACTCAAGATTGCCATCAGAACGATAAAGGGCGCGATCGCCAGTTTTGTAGAGTCGGGGATTAGGGGCGGGGGGTTGAGGGTTGGGAGTTTCTTTCCCACGTCCCCCAAATGGACTAGCAACAAATCGCTCTGCTGTCAGCTCTGGACGATTCAAATATCCCTTTGCCAATCCATCTCCACCTAAATAAATCTCACCAGAAACCCCTGCGGGAACGGGCTTCAAATGGGCATCCAATAGATATACTTGAGTGTTAGCGATCGCTTGACCAATAGGAATTGTCGCGACGTTTCCTGGAATATCCTGCACCTCATACCCGGTAGAAAAGGTTGTGTTTTCGGTGGGGCCATAGACATGAATTAGATGCTGAGGTTTGCCGTGTTCCAGTAGCGATCGCACCCGATCAACATTCGCCATTTCACCGCCAAACAGCAGGTACTTGAGTGATTGAAAGGCATTTGGAATTTGGCTCACCGTTTGATTTAGCAGTGCAGTGGTGAGAAACAAAATACTCACGTTTTGCTGCTGTAACTCATTCACAAAATCAACGGGTGAAAGCGTGATTTCTCGCTCTATTCCAATGACTTGAGCACCGTTCAGGAGTGCGCCCCAGACTTCAAAAGTGGCTGCATCAAAGGCAAGGTTTGCGACCTGAGCAATGCGATCGCTTGGTCCAATTTGTACGTAGTTTGTCTCACATACCAACCGATTTACGGCTTGGTGTGGCACCATCACTCCTTTAGGGGTTCCAGTTGAACCGGAGGTGTAGATCACGTAGGCAAGCTGATCAGAGGTGCAAGGAGTAGACAAGTTTTCATCAGACTCTTGGGCGATCGTGTTCCATTCCTGCTCCAAACAAACAACCGTTACGTTATCTGTTTGGAATGAATCTGCCCAATCTGCCTGCGTTAAAACCACTGCAATTCCAGCATCCTCCAGCATGAAGTGCAGACGTTCCACTGGGTAACTAGGGTCAAAGGGAACATAAGCTCCCCCCACTTTTAATATGGCTAACATGGAGGCGATCGCTTCCACACCCCGTTCCAAACAGATTCCAACACAGGTTCCAGTACTCACGCCTAGCCGCTGCAAATATCGCGCCAGTTGATTACTGCCCTGGTTTAATGCCTGGTAGGTGAACTGTTGTTTGCCGAATTGGAGAGCGATCGCAGTCGGTCTTTGTCTCACCTGCGCTTCAAATAATTCATGAATACAAATATTGGCTGGATAACTAGACTGATTGCTATGCCAGCGTTGCAGCAACTCCTGCTGTTCTGTGTTTGTTAATAAGGGTAGTGCAGAGAGAGGAGTTTCTGGATTTGCAACAATTCCTTCTAATAAAGTTTGGAAGTGATGACGTAGAGATGCGATCGTAGCTGAATCAAATAAATCAGTGTTGTAAACGATTACCCCACGCAACCCGTCCGACTGCTGCCAACCCTTGCCCCACAGACTTCTGAAGTTATCTCCGCACTTCCAGACATATAGCTCCAGGTCAAAACGTGCGGTCTTGGTTTCTAGCTCCACTGGGCTGAGGACTAATCCGGGTAACGCCAGTTGCTCCATCGGTGTGTTTTGCAACGCAAAGACTACCTGAAACAACGGATTTTGACCCAGACTGCGGATGGGCTGTAGCTCCTCGACTAACTTTTCAAACGGTAAATCCTGATGAGCATACGCGGCTAAAGTAACATCTCGCACTCGCTCCAACATTTCATGAAAGGTCGGATCGCCTGCTAAATCGGTTCGCAACACTAAACTGTTGACTAGAAACCCAATCAAGCCTTCTAGTTCACTCCGATGCCGATTAGCAATAGGAGATCCAACCGCAATGTCAGTTTGCCCGCTGTAGCGATGCAGCAATGTCTGAAATGCTGCCAATAGGGTCATGAATAAAGTTACACCAAACTGCTGGCTTAATTCCTCCAGGGCATCCAACAACCACTGTGGAAATTCCAGCAATTGACTGGCACCTTGATGTCTTTGTCCTAGAGACTGCACTGCTGAACGAGACACTGCACCGGGTAAGTTGAGAATTGGAACATCCTTCAATTGCTGCTTCCAGTAATGCAACTGAGCATTTATCACATCTCCCTGCAACCACTGCCGCTGCCAATGAGAAAAATCTGCATATTGAATGGTTAGTTCGGGCAGCACAGGCGGTTTGTCATCTACAAAAGCCGTGTACAGTTCGCCCAATTCTCGAATCAAAACGCCACTTGACCACTCATCAAAAACAATGTGATGTAATGCCAACAGCAACAGATGCTCAGTTTCTTGCAATTGCCACAGATGAGCCCGAAACAGTGGACCCCGATGTAAGTGAAACGGCTGTTGAATTTCCTCCCAAATCTGAGCCATTGCCACATCTTCACGGCTATTTGCGGGTAATGTTCGCAGATCAGTTAACCGAAGGGGCATCTGTAGTTCAGATGCGATCGCCCCTTCAGAACCCTGCGAAACAACGACTTGAACCAGTTGCCCCTCGACGACCTCAAACGTAGTTCTGAGGCTTTCGTGGCGTTGAATGATGGCTTGAATGCTGCGCTGGAGGAGCGATCGCTGCAACACACCTGTGAGCCGCAGAACAATTGGAATAACATATAGAGAGTCACCAGGAAGCAGTTGTTCAATAAACCACAAGCGTTGCTGAGCAAAGGACGCTGGAAAGACAAAGATATCTTCCTCAACCTGCTGCTGATTGGTTTGGTCTAAGATCATTCACACCTGCATCTGTTTGGCCTCATTCCGTTTTAGGGAAAAAGGCGACTCAAAAATTATGCTCTAGGATAGATTTTCAGCAGTGTGTATATGTTTTTTTGTTGCGTTTTTCTGAGTATCTTTACCTCCAAGGCGCTAACCTCTTGAGAGAAGGAGGCAAGGCTGAGCCCTACCTCCTTCTCTTAAACCCGTCTGGCTACAACTACACAACTCTTCCAAAGGGTTTACGAGAAGCACAAATTGGAAAAATGTGTTTCTCATAAATCAGTCATCTTGAATTGAATGGCACTGAAGTCAGTCGAAGATGAGCGCTAAGATCTGCGGCTTCTCTAGAGAAGCCGCAGATCTTAGTTACAGCCGTTTTCAGATGAGTCAGCCACATCGTAGGGGCGAACGGACGTTCGCCCTTACAAAAGATTGTGGTTTATCAAGTGAAACCCGCTGTAAGCCAGTTTCATTGATTTCTAGAACGTAAAGGTTGTTCTCAGGGCTCCTACAGCTGTTGTGCTGTTGCCGCTGTAACCTTCTGGGTCAAACACAACATACACACCGGGAGTAATGCTAATGTTGTCGTTGAGCCTGAAGTTAATAAAACCCTCTAGGTGAAACGGGTCAGCATTTTCAGGATTGTATGCCTCGCCGCCAACCGAGGCTCGGCTTAGGGGTTGCCCCACTAGCAGAGCAGCCGTGTTGCCTTCACCAAAAATGTCACGGAAGTGTAGACCTGCCATCCAGCTAATGAAGTTGGTTGAGGCATCGACATCGACTAGATCAGCAAAGATGTAGGCACCGGAAAGGGTCAGGTCTACGCCGGGAGCAAACTGCCAGTTGACAGTTGCACCAATGGAGTTGAGCCGAATGCCTTCGTTGGCGACCGCCAAAACCTCATTTCCGCCTACTGCCGCCAACTGCTCAGCGTTGGGGTTAAACAAGACAGAGCCAATGTCAGACGCACTCAGCCCCGTTCCCAGAATGTTGATTTGGTGGTAACTGTTGGCGTAGTTCAGCCCAATGTTGAGCGTATCACTGGGAGTCAGAGTGAGCTGTGTTGCCAACACATAGCTGCCATTAAATAAACCTGCTCCCAGAGGTGTACCGCCCGTCAATCCTTGGTTGTTGGGCAATGAGGCATTCACACTGCCATACAACCCACGCAGGTCGATGCCATCCGCAATATCCCAGATAAATCCTGCCGCTGATGCTAAGCCTGTACCTGATGTGCCACCAGAAACCCTCACTGCTGGGTTGTAGCCACCAAACCGAGAAAGTGCGCCCTGACTGTCACTGGCAAAGGGAGCGATCGCCGGAAACGCATCTGTTACCTCAGCATTCGTACCAACAAACAGCGTTACATCGCCGAATGCCGGAAAGATGTACAGCAATTTATACAAGTCAATATCATTCGAGCCGCTGTTAGAAAGATTCTGGGGATTGGTTGTGCCAAATTGCGGAGCGTAAGCCAGACCTAGATTGCTAGCCGTGCCAAATACCGGATCGCCCAGTCCCAAAGCGCCAGGAATGCTGCCCGTGCTGTTGCCAAAGCCACCCCCAAAGTTGTAGGACTGTAACCCTGTAATCAGCAGATCGCTGCCCGTGAAGCTGGTCGTTAGATTGAGCCGCACTCGGTTGTTAAACACGATCTGAGCATCATTTCCCTCTGCTCCGCCTGTGTGAGAGAGAATTCCTGGTGTTGCATCCGGGTCATCGCCCCCCGGATAGCCGCCGCTCGCCGCTGCAATGCTAAAAACGACTTCCCCATTCAACTGGGTGGTGGTAGAGAACTGGTTCGCCTCCAGTTCGGCTGTCCGCGCCTCTAATGTATCTACCCGACCTCGCAAAGTTGCCAGCTCTGCCGAAAATTCTTCCTGGAGACGTTGCAGCGTAGTCAAATCCTCACGAGTCACCGCCTCAGCTAGTCCAGCAGCAATCAATTCGTTAATGCGATCGAGGGCTGCGTTTAGCCCCGCTGCAAACTCATAGCGAGTTAGGGCGCGATTGCCCCGATACGTGCCGTCTGGATATCCCGCAATCACACCATAGCGCTCCACCAAAGACTGCAACGCCTGAAATGCCCAATCTGTCGGCTGCACATCTGACAGTTGAGACACCGAGGTGACTTGCCCAATAGAATTAGATGCTGTGTCTTCTGTCAGTGAGTTGACCGAGGGAACTGGTGTAAGCGTAGTTGAACTGGTTACAGTCGAGTTGGGCAGAGTCGAATTGGGTGTATTCAAACCAGATACATCTGGACTTAAAGAATCTGCAACCAGCGCTTCTGGAGTCTCGGCTGTTACTGTGACGTCTGCTTCCGAGAAAACGACCTCTGGCACATCTACAAACAACGCCTCTGGAATCTCAACTGCCTCAACAGCAGTTTCTGTAGATGCCGTATGCTCTAACTGGGAATCCAGCAATTCATGATTTAACTCATCATCTGACTCCTGGTTTGATGCATCTTCTTCAGCGATCGCCCCTACTGTTATTTCGGACAAACTTCCAGTTAAGCCTTCCGGATCTACATCATTTGTTTCAGTCTCAGCCGCATTCAGCGGTTTTACAGCCATTAAACCCGTTAATAAACACAGCAACCCCAACCCAACTTTAGGTGAAGTCTGCTTTTTACCCTTGCTCATCTTGAACTCCTCACATCCAGCAAGTTAAAACTGACCACACTAGTTGAAGTGCAGCCACAAAGTAATGGAGCGATCGCCAAAACTGCGACCGATATTGTTAAAGTCCACGGCTGATGCAGTAAGATGCCGCAAAAAATACATCAGCCATAAAAATTCTGCTTTCGTGCTAGAGATTCCTACTAACAAAAGTATTTTGATCAGGATTTTCTCTGACCAAGTTTTTTTAGTAGAGCGTTCTAAATAGAGGGTGATTTTGAGTGTTGCAAGTGTTGCCTCTGTAATACTCAAAATTAACTATATTAACTATCGGGAAAAACGAACACTAACGGATAGAGGAATTAGTCCTGTAGCATTTCCAGAAGTTTCAATTGCAGTGAGACAATTCATCAGAAGGTAAGTAAAGCTATTGCCTAATTAGGTAGAATAAGGCGACTTGTCAGTGATGCAACGTACAACTGAAGTCATAGTTCCCAGTAGCAGTTGGTTAGCCGATTTAGTGTTGCTGAAAGAGAAAATGCAGTGGGCGATCGCCCACTGCATTCCTCAAACTATTGGGTAGTTACGCAGCATGAGTGGTAACTGGCGATCGCCGAGTTCCTTCACGGCGGCGAATATCTCGCCAGATTTGGGTTGCGGCTAATGCACCATCGGCAGCGGCAATCGCTACTTGATTCATTCCCACCTTTAAGTCGCCCACTGCGAAGATGCGAGGGTGAGAGGTTCGGTTCATTTTGTCGGTAACCAAGTTACCACCCTGGTATTCCAAATCAATGTTTTTCAGGTAATCGGCGTGATATTTTGAACCCATTGACACTAATCCGGCATCGAGTTCTATGACTGAGCCATCGGCAAGTTCTACACCCGTCATGTGGTGGTGTTCGCCCAAGAATTGCTTGATGGGCTGTTCGACTAAGGTGTAGCCATGATGAGTGAGGCGATCGCGAAACTCAGTACTCACTTCAAACTCACCATTAGTGAATAGAGTAATGTAGGGTGTAAACCAACCGAGCGGAAATGCAACTTCCAGACTGGATTCGCTGCTGCCAAATACGCCTGCCCGTTGGTCGCGCATCTCGTAGCCATCACAGACGAGACAAACGTGCAGGTTATGTCCGGCATAGTCAAACACGTTCTGCATATCGGCTAGCTTGGGAAGATGATCGATAATGCCACTCGCTGCAATTAGATAACGGCTGCGAAAGACTGCACTAGTAGGGTTTGTGCGCCCAATTCTAACGTGAACTGCAAATGTTTCGCCTTCATCGATGACTTCTTCCACGTACCCATTCAGGTAATCCCCTTCAAGAGAAAGGTAATGTTCTTTGCCCTGTTTCAGCACATTCTGTCCAGGTGTATCGGGGGGTAAACCCAGATAGTTGTGTAGTTCCTGCATCCAGAAGGAGCGGGCCTTACCTTTGTCGATAATTAGGGTAGACAGCAGATAACGTTGCAGATAGATTCCAGCAGACAGTCCAGCGGCTCCACCACCAATGACCAGGACATCGTAAACTTGATCTGCTCGTTGATCGAGCATTTGTTTGGTGAGTTGCATAATTCCCTCCAAGGGTGAGTTTCACCAGCTAAAGCAGTAGGTTGAGCGATTTACTCTAAATCTGACAGGTGCCGTCATCAGCCAATTGCATTGGCTTGCCGTCTACTGAAATCAGGCGATCGAGCCGAATCTCCGTGGCGTCTTTCAACTTCATAAATTCGACTTTGTTGACAGAGTAGAGGTCAATGATTTGTCCTTCTAAGCTGATCTCTTCGTCGGTTTCGGTGCGGTAAAGGATCGTGCAAACCCGACGCAAGGTTGCTAGTGCTTCTAACTCATCGTAAAAACTACAGCTAACTAATTCATACGGATTCATAAGTGGGTACCGAGGAATGAATGTGAGGCAAAACGTTTTTTCCAATCTCGTCTAACACTTCGGCGGCAGGGCGTTCTCCATATTTGAGGTTCAGCCCAACATGATTCACGCCGATTGATTGCAGATGTAATAGCAGATCCAATAGGCGATCGCGCCCTAATCGATAACCCAAATGAATTGGATTAGGAGCGAGAGTTGGATCATCTACCAGGTCCACATAAAGAGATTGAGCGTAGGGTTTAAAAACTCCCGGTGCAAACCGTTGTGTGAGGTCACGCCAATCCTGAATCATCTGAGACTGCATTTGCGGATGACGCGGGTAATACAGCCAACCATCGGCATGTTCAGCAATCCATTCAGGCGATTGGCGACTGTGCCCAGTTACTAAAAGTGGAATGTGTCCGTTCACTGGCTTTGGCAACACATCGGCTGCTTCTAAGTGAGTCAGGGGCGAGCGAATGACTGGAAATTCGGATGTCAACGCCTGCTTGAAGTCGAAAAAGGTTTGGCGGAAGCGATCGCCCCTCGATTCAAAGTCAACACCAAAGGCTGGAAACTCTACGGGGCGATCGCCTGATGCAATGCCCATCACTAATCGTCCATTAGATAATTGATCTACGGATGCTGCCGCTTTTGCCAAATGTAGCGGGTGTCGCTGGGAAAAGATAATGCTACCTGTGGCAAGTGCAACACGTTGCGTGTGCGCGGCAATGTAGCCCAGATACACCCAGGGATCATAAATCTGTCCCACATCGCCAAAGCTTGGATCATAGAGTGGCACATCCCGAAACCACAGTGCAGCGAAGCCCAAAGCCTCTGCCCGTTGAGCCAACACCACCTGATGCTGCATGGTTGGAATGCTGCCCTTGTAAGCTTCAATTGGGAAATACACGCCAACAGTCAGATGGTTCTCTTTGAACAGTTGCTTAAAGCCAGTTGAATCTTGTACAGATACCATTTAACACCTCCTGATTAACACCCCACTCACGCCTTATTCACATTAGCTATACTGATTTCGCCCTGCCATCACGCCACCGTCTACATTCCAAACGGCTCCTGTCACCCAGGCAGCTTGCTCAGATAGCAAGAAGGAAACAACCTCAGCGACATCCTCTACACGACCTACGCGTCCGATTGGATGAAACGAGTTAAATCCTTGTAGCACTGAATGAACTTGGTCTGCTGGAATAAACCCTTCGTAAATGGGAGTTTCCACGACAGCAGGAGAAACTGCATTAACTCGAATTTTGTGACTCGCCAATTCCATCGCCAAATGTTGAGTTAGAGAGTGTAGCCCTGCTTTTGCCATCGAATAGGCGGAGGAAGGAGTTGCCTGGACTGCTTGTTTTGCCCACATGGAGCCTATGTTGACGATCGCCCCTCCTTGAGCGCGATCAACCATGTTTTTGGCGATCGCTTGAGTGATAAAGAAAGTTGCCTTATTCAGGTTCAAATACAGGTCGTAGTCAGCTTCAGTGTGGTCTAGGAACGATTTGGGCAAAAACACTCCAGCCGCATTCACCAACAGTGTTGCATCCGCGTGATTGGCATTAATTCGAGCAATTAAGTCATTCCGTTCACCTGGATTGGTGATGTCGGCTTGCTCTGCAAAAACCTTTCCCAACAGGCTGAGATCATTAGTTGCTGACTGTAGGCGATCGCCCCGTTTGCCAATTAGCACCACTGCCCCACCTCGGCTGAGAATTACCTGAGCAACTGCCTTGCCAATGCCGCTTGTACCACCAACCACAACTAACTTCTGACCTGCAAGATCCTGGCTCATAGCTCTCTTTCCTCAAAATGAGATTTACTTCCTACCAGTTGGATGTTTTAGAGGCAAAAAAATTATCCTTTGACCAACTGCATTAACTGTTCGGTCATTTGGTGAAACTTCTCTGCACCTCCGTGGACTCGCACCACTAACATTCCCCCCTCCAACACTCCAAAGATTAACGATGCCATAGCTTGAGTTTCCCCAAGAAAGCGAAAACTGCCAGCTTGCCGACCCATATCTAAAAGGTCGGTGAGTCGCTCCTCATTTGCCTGGTAGAAACTGCGAACCCGCTCGGTCAGTTGCTCACTCAGGGTTACGGTTTCTGCCCCAAGCATGGCACAGAGACAAGTTTTGTCCTGATCACCACTTCTAAGTGTTGTCTCAAACAGTCCGCAATAGCGGCGTAGCTTTACTTCTGGCGCATCATTGGAGGCTAAAATCCCGTCTACTATTCTGAAGAAGCGATCGCTATAGCGGTCAAGTAGCGCTATCACCAAATCATCTTTTTTAGGAAAGTGAGTGTGAACACTTGCCTTGCGAATGCCGACACTCTCGCTAATGTCCTGGTAGCTCATGCCATTCACGCCAAAGCGCTGAATCAGGTCTTGAGCGACATCTAGAATTTGAGTCTTGGTATCGGTTTGCTTCATGAGTTCATCCTACTAGTAGGTAGGCAAATTTGTCAAGCCTTGAACCATTTATGGTTCTACCAGTCATTTTCACTTGGATAAATCCCAAACCGCTGTAGGGGCGGTTCGCGAACCGCCCCTACGCTATGGCTTACTTATCCGAAAACGGTTCTACGAAGAGTAGTCAGATGAAGGGTTGTGTCGCAAAAAATTGCTGAAGCACGATTAGTAGAGTTGTAATGTGTACGATTCAGCCCCACACATAGGTTTCTAAATTGTTTGCGACACAACCGTACAAAGCATCACACCTCCTCTGATAGTTCTTGGTCGAACTTAGTGAGGCTATGCGCCTTGATTAAACAAATACGAAGGAAGGTTCACTGATACTTAGATTGGATGAAACATTCTGGATCACACTGACCAATTCTCCTCTTGCTTCAACTCCTGGATCGTGGATAATAGCCGCATCAATCGTCCCCAAGCTTGAGGTAAAGAAGTCCAGGCTGTAGAAATCAGCTGAGCCAGAAAGCTGAATGACATCTTGGTTCAGGTCAAAATCCGTGATTAAGGCGTAGTCATTGTCGCCCCCAGATGCGGGATCGCCATCATTGTAATAGATACTGCCGCTATCCCCCAGGACGAAAGTATCGCTGCCCAGTCCACCTGTTAAGAAATCGATTTCAAAGAAACCTAATCCAAAACTAGGATTGAAGGGATCAACGCCGATCAGGGTGTCATTACCGTCGCCTCCGTTTAGAGAGTCACTATCAACACCACCTATGAGAACGTCTGCGCCGTCTCCACCATCGAGAGAATCAAACCCAAAGCTGCCGAAAAGCTGGTCATCTCCAATACCTCCAAAGGCTGAGTCATCGTCTCCACCACCATCAACAAAATCATTACCTGCACCACCTTCGAGAAAGTCAAACCCAAAGTCTCCAAACAGGCGATCGCCACCTGCATCGCCAAAGACTGAATCACTTCCCTCTCCAGCGTTGATGATGTCGTCGCCCTGTTCTCCTCTAAGAACATCATCACCAAAATCACCAAAAATTCGGTCTTTACCACGACCGCCTGAAATAACATCGTTGCCATCTCCACCCAAAATCACATCAAATCCGTTGCCACCTGCAATGGTGTCATTCCCTAGGTCACCATAGATCTCATCAGCTCCGTTTTCCCCCTCAATGGTGTCATTTCCATCTCCTGCGATGATTACGTCATCACCATCTCCACCAAAGATTTGGTCGCTGCCCGCAAGACCCAATAAGTTATCGTTACCCTCCAAGCCTGAAATTAGATCAAACCCGTTTGTACCCACAATCAGATCATCATTCGGAGTACCAATGAATTCGATCGGAGCAGCGAGAGAAATTTCAATGTTGTAATCACCCGTTGTCCCGGAGATAGAACCCGTACCCGCTACAAAGGGATCATAGAGATCGTTGGGGAAACTACTGACCCCGACATAGTAAGTATCAGAAAAAGTAGCTGTAAATTCTAGGAATGAATCCAGCGATAGAAGTTCGCCAGGTGCTGCGGTGTCATCGTTGATGCTAATCTGATTCCCCGCAGAATCAAACACTCGCAAAAATGTATCTACGGAAGAACCAAACTCATTGGCATCAATATCGATCGTGACCTGATCGCCTGCATCAAGCTGAAATTGGAAGAAGTCTACATCTAAACTAGGATCAGCAGAGAGACTGTCACCAATAAAGCCTGCAAAAGTGAAAGTGCCTAGATTCTCAGAGCTAAGTTCCGTGGCAATTGCCTCAAAAATAGTGTCATTCGGTTCGCCAATTCCACCGTTAGTTAAATCAACTACTCCAACTTCGGTATCTGGAGCGGCATCTGTTGGCTCCACAACTGTTCCAACCACAGTGCTGTAGTTGAGTGCTCCATCATCTCCTAGCAACTCCAGAGGCACTTGTATTTCAAGAGAGTTGGTTTGATAGACAATAGGTGCTTGTCCAAGGATAGTGAAATCAGCCGTATTAATTAGATCCACAAAGCCAGTGGTCAGTTGCTCACTAAAGAGATCAATTGAGATCTCGGCTCCTAATGAACCTCCTTGTTGTCCAAGGAGAGCAAAGAAGCTTTGATTAGAGGAGATGCCTGTTAAGGGATCTTGATCAAGGTCTAAATCAATAAAACCAACGACAGCTTCAGCCAAGCCTGTAGATGGAGCTGCAATGGAATTAGCAAAATTCACTGTTAGGAGCAAATTGTCGTTGCTCACTCTGCCATTAACGCTTTCGATGTCAAGCTGAATCGGTTCAAAACCAAAAGTATCACCTAACACATCGTTACTAATAGTCATGTTTTGCTCTCTACATTTTTTGGAGATGACAACTACTAACAGTTGTTGTCTGTTGTTGATGGAAAAGTGCTTTGCTTGCAGTGCTCCAGCCCTTTTATTTCGCCAAACCGTGCTAAGACCTAAGCACAAACTTTTTTAGCTTGAAAGATAATCTGAATAAGGAAGGCTTAAGGGTGAAACAGGATACTGAATTTTGGTTTGCCTGACTTGAGAGAACAACTGCTAGCTACTTGCAGCAGAATTGTTAGAAGTAGCTGAAAGTTGAAGATGAGGCGATCGCATTAAGTATCGTAAGCGGAGCTTTTGAGTTGTAAGTAGCCTTTCAACTTAAAAGCTCCGCTTATCATTGTTAGAAATTTAATTCAGAATCGGAAGTACCCACAAGGGTACCCCCAGTATCTGAAAACGCTGCGCGGTCAGCACGGTTGTGTTACAAGAGGTTGCTGAAGCAACTAACAGATTTCCTTGATTGAAGTTCTTATGAAAACATCACCGATGACTGCTGTTCAACTTGTGCGAGGTCGCTGGATTTTTACAGGAGACGAAACTCTATCTGATGGAGCGATCGCATTTCAGAACGACACCATTTTAGAGCTAGATTCCTGGGAGGCTCTACGTGCCAAATATCCTGACGCAAATGTACATGGCTCCAGTCAGTTTGCTATCCTACCGGGTTTCATTAATGCCCATCACCACAGTAACGGAGTTCCCAACTCTTTACAGGGTGTGGATGATGACTTCCTAGAACCTTGGCTATTTGCTAATACTGCACTGCGATCGCAAGATCCCACGCTGAAAACCTTATTCAGTGCAGCTCTTCTCTTACAAAGTGGTGTCACAACCGTGCTGGATGTTGCCAGTATTTCAGGAACCCCGGAAGCCAGCATAAACAACCTCAAAGGGCGGCTTCGTGCCTATGAGCAAGCAGGGCTACGAGTGGCTTTGGCTCCCGGTGCAAACTATTCTAGTTTCCTGGTTCATTATGAAGACGATGCATTTTTAGCAAGTTTGCCTGACTCCCTTCGCCAACAGGTAAACACTCTTGTTCCCCTTCAGCAAACCTTGTCTCCAGAAGATTATTTGTCGATCATTAGTGATCTGGTGATCAACTATCAGTCACATCCTCACATTGATGTCTGGTTTGGGCCACCGGGGCCACAGTGGGTGAGTGATGATTTAATGATCGAAATTGCTGAAACGGCAAGGTCATTGAATACAGGCATTCAAACTCATGTTGTGGAATCATTCTATGAAAAACTCATGGGACCACGTTTCTATGACAAATCTGTGATAGCTCATTTACACGAGTTGGGGGTTCTCAGTCCTCGATTCTCGATCGCCCACGGCGTGTGGTTAACCGAAAGTGATATCGAGATCTTGGCAGAAACAGGAGCTTCGGTCAGCCATAATCCCAGTTCTAATCTGCGACTCCGGGCGGGTATTGCTCCCTTAAATTCGTTGCTTGAGGCAGGTGTCACCGTTGGGCTGGGAATGGACGGAACAACTCTGGGAGATGATGAAGATATGTTCGCCGAGATACGGTTAGCAGCACGTTTGCATCGAACCCCACAAATTAATACGCCTGCTCCGAGCTTTACAGACGTTTTTCATATGGCAACGACGGGAGGAGCAAGACTGTTGATGCAGCAAAAGATTGGTAAGCTTGCTCCAGGTTACAAGGCAGATCTGGTATTGGTGAAGTGCGATCGCATCACCTATCCCTGGATTGCACCGGAAGCAAATCCTCTACACGTCGTATTAATACGTGCCCGTGCAGCAGATGTAGACACCGTTTTCGTCAACGGCAAGATTGTCCTGCAAGACGGTCAGCCTACTGGATTTGACCTGCAAGCCGTGGGGCAAGAAATTGCCAATCAAATGGACGCTGCTGCAAACCAACAGAAGAACAGGACATTGGTAGCCGAACTGCTCCCCTACCTCAAACAGTGGTACGCCAATTGGACCATGCCAAAACTTAACCCTTATGCAACTTTTAACTCTCGCATTTGAAATAATAACGTTTCTCAAAAAGGGCTACAGATGGAAGGGCACCCTGCTCCACGGGGTGCCCTTCCATCTGTAGCCTTAACTTTTGGAATTGGTATAACGAGGTAAAGCAGGTGAGCAGAGACGATTTACGAGTGTCATCGGCTTGTAAATCGTCTCTGCCCAAAGCAATTCTGGCTGACGTGCAAGACAGTAACCTGCACGCTCTTGCAATATGCAAAAGTTTTGTAAAGCTGCTCAATAGCGCCAAAAGAATCTAGGGCAGTTCTACAGACAAACGGTCGTTTTCTTGAAGAAATCAGCGATTCAGTCCAACCACAGCGCGAGTGAATCCGCTTACGCACAGAGGAGAGGATTCATCCCTGGACTGGCTCAAATCATAAGGGCTTACGTATTTATGCTGGCATTTCTCAAGAGCCTTCCCAATAAACCCGTAGAATAACGATCGTCTCAAACGGGCTTCTCTACGGACAATAGGCACAACTTCAAACGCAAGGTGTCCTAAAGAGATGACGACTCAATCTTCCCCCCGCTCCACCGCGATAGAACTACTGGTTGCCTACCACCAGAATCCGACTGTTTCTGTCCGCAATAAATTGGTCCGGTTGAATGCAGGTTTGGTTCGGAAGATTGCTCATCGCGTCAGCCGTCAGTGCTGCGAACCGTTTGAAGATCTTGAGCAAATTGGCTATCTCGGTTTAATTCGAGCAATCGAGCGGTTTGATCCTGGTCATGGTTATGCTTTTAGCTCGTTTGCAGTGCCTTACATTCGGGGCGAAATGCTGCACTTCTTGCGCGATCGCAGCAGTGCTGTAAAAATCCCGCGCCGCTGGCAAGAGATGCAAAAGGAAGGACAAAGAGTCAGAGAAGCGCTCACCAAAGAACTAGGTCGCAATCCCAAAGATAGCGAAATCGCCGAACGCCTCAATGTCAGCATCAACGAATGGCAAGAAATTAAGCTATCCGGCAAGAACCGCTTGCTGCTCAGCCTGGATGCCACTGTGAGTCAGCAGGTTGACTCTGCTGTTACCCTGGGCGACACCCTTACCGATGCCCATGCCCAAACGCTGCAAATTTGGGAAGAAGACCGTCAACAGATTCAAAGAGCAATGGCACAGCTTGAGGAAAAAACTCGCACTGCGATTGAGCTCGTTTACTACAGTGACCTATCTCGCAAAGAGGTCGCTGAAAAAATTGGGGTTAGCCCCATGACCGTTACCCGTCGAATTCAACGCGGTGTAGAGCAGATGATCGCCATCCTCCAGCCCCAACCTCAGTCTGAGTCTGTCCCTTCGGAGCTATAAAGAGAATGCTAGCTCAAGCAAAATCAGTGAGATTCCAGTATTCGTCCTCGCTGATCTTGCCAGTTCGCATCCAGGTTTCAACCACTTCTAACAAAGCCTGGATTGCAACTTCTCGATCAATGAAATGACGCGCCGCTGCAAATGCTGTCTCAGCGGTGGAATGGGCAGAGCCATCGTTGCAGAAGTCGGGTAGGTCAGGATGATAGCACTGAAAGAAAAACTCCTCTGCTTCGCGCACCACCTCAATTTTCCAACCGTGATGCGAAATTGTCTGGGATTCAATTCTCAACATGCTACTGCTCCTATACAAAACTCAACAGGTTAAAGCTCGTGAAGGAAGAAATCCTGCCTGCTTTATGTTTTGATTGTGCCCATGAGATTGTCGCGTAGCTCACTCGGTTTCAAATTTTGAACATCAGGTGAACTACACGGCAGAACACTTAGGGCTACCGCTATGCTGTTGGGGATCGATCTAGGTACGGGTTCGGTAAAAGTGCTGCTGTTATCTACAGATGGCGCAGTCGTTCGGGAAGCTTCCAGCCCTTATTCTGTGAAATCACCACACTCGGGCTGGGCGGAGACTGATCCGAATGAGTGGTGGGCAGCAGTGGCGATCGCCACCCGCGCTACGGTTCAAGACCAGGCAAACCAGATTCAAGCCATTGGACTATCCGGGCAAATGCACGGCGTTGTCCTGAGCGACCTGGCAGGAATGCCAATGCGACCCGCTATTCTCTGGGCAGATACTCGTTCCAGTGCGGTACTGAATGCTTACCGGGCGCTAGATTCCACGCTGCTCAATCAGCTTGCTAACCCAATCACAGCAGGAATGGCAGGAGCAAGTTTGCTCTGGCTACGGCAATTTGAGCCAGAAATTTACGCCACAGCTCGATGGATGCTTCAGCCTAAAGATTGGCTGCGGTTTCACTTGACGGGTGAAGTGGCGACGGAACCTTCGGACGCATCGGCAACGTTACTCTATAACGTGCTGAAGGATGGCTGGGCAAATGATGTGCTGGAGGCGCTAAAGCTGCGATCGGACGGGTTGGCTCGGCTAATTCCCTCCAGCAGCATTGCAGGCTATTTGACGGATGATGCCGCAGCCCATTTAGGTTTACCATCAGGGTTGCCTGTGGTTGCAGGGGCGGGGGATACGGCAGCCGCAGCGCTAGGCAGTGGACTGCTTGAGCCAGGTTTGGTGCAGCTTACGGTCGGTTCAGGCGCTCAAATTGTGACGCTGCGATCGCATCCCACTCCTGATCCTCACCGGCAAACTCACCTTTACCGATCGGCACTTCCTCACCAGTGGTACACGCTTGCTGCTATGCAAAATGCGGGACTGGCGTTGGAATGGGTGCGCGGCATTCTAGGCTTAAGCTGGGCAGAGGTTTATCAAGCAGCGTTTGCCGTTGCTTCAGGTTGCGAAGGGTTAACATTCTTGCCTTACCTGACGGGAGAGAGAACGCCTTTGCTAGATCCACAGGCACGAGGGGCTTGGGTTGGGCTGGGGCTACACCACACTCAGGCTCATCTGATGCGGGCGGCATTGGAAGGGGTAGCATTTTCGCTGAGGCAGGGATTGGAGGCGATCGCCGCTACGGGTATTGAGGTGAGGGAGTTACAGCTGGCTGGCGGCGGCACCCTTGAACCCCAGTGGCAGCAGCTATTAGCGGATGTGCTACAAGTACCGCTGCGTCCTGTTGCAGTTGCGTCAGCTTCAGCACGAGGCGCAGCAATTTTGGCGGGGATGGGAATTGAAGTGGTGAATGAGGCAATCGCCCTTCCCCAAAACTCAACCCCGCCGGATGCCGTAATCCGTCCAAATTCTCCAGAAACTGCTTTAGAAGAAGCATGGCAGCGATATTGTTCGCTCTATCCAGCATTGCGGCAGTCAGTCGTGGGTAGAGAATAAAAATTATTTTTTGACTTCAATTCTCAATCCCTAATCCCCAACCTTAAATCAATAGACTTTCTGTATGAATGCTGTTTCAGGAGCGTGAATTGTTGCGTGGTAGAACCCGGCAACAATTCACACAGGAAATCCAATGCAATGTGCTTAAATAGCGAAGATAAAGCCATTCCCAGAAGTCATTTATGATAAGTAACGAGTGTCAGATGTAGAGCACTACACACTGCCTCTATTGTCTGGTTTAGACTGGGAAGCTCCTTGCGGAGGTTCGAGATGGAGTATTGGGAATTTCTGCTACAGAAAGAGGGCGATCGCTCTTGGTTGCCATTGGAATCTCCAAGCGTTGAGATTCTGGAAGGGCGATATCGAGTTGTGGCGCGATCGAGTCGAGTCAGAACTCCAGTAGAGATTCGGGTGATCCATGATGCGACGGTTGAGATGCCGCCTAAGCGTCGAGTGCAGAAGCGATCGGGGCAGACCAATCGAGAGGGGCTGCTCGTGGTCATTCCCTTTACGCGGCTACAGCCGGGGCGGTGGGAGTTGCGCTGCACCAGCGACCTAATGGCTGACATGATCGGGGAAAGCTGGGAATATGCGGTTCAGCTTCAGGTTCTCTATAACGATCCTGAAGTGGATGATTGGGAGCCAGACTGGGAAGGCTCCGGATCAGAATCGCTGGCTGAAGCGGCTGGAGCAAGTGCAGCTCAGGCATTCCACTCGCAGGTGCAACCCGCCCAACCAGCGCAAAATGGGGCGATCGCTCCTTCTACTCCTTTACCCCAAGCTGAACCGACCCAGCCATCAGCACCCGCTCTGGAACCCGTTGTTGCGACCTCAGATACAGCTTCTCAGGTTGCCCCTGATGAGATTGTGGCTGAAACTGCCGAGTCAGGAATAGCTGCATCGGAGCCAACTTTTATTCAAGCTGAAACTCAAGCTGATGCACCTCTTTCATCTGAACCAGAACAACCTGTAGAAGAGGTGACAGAAGCAACTAAGGTCACCGCAGTCCAACTGGAGCAAGTAGAACAAGTTCCACTAGAAGTAGAAACACAGATTTTGGAAACGCTGTCCGATGAATCTGCTGATGAATTGCTATCTGATGACGCAACAAGTGGGTCAGAGGAAACCGAAATGGCGATCGCTCAAGAGGGAGCGATCGCTGCCATCAACGCCGCAGCAGCAGAACTCGCAGATTCGTTGGCAGAGTCAATGGATGTGGCTAATGCGGCTCCTGATGTAGAGGTGACTCAGCCCACCGAGGCACTGCCCGAATCGCTCGATGCTTCTTCTCTGCGGCAAGCAGCAGAACAAATGTCAGAGAAAGTGGTTGAGGCGATATTTGAAGAATATGACCCAGAAAAATTTGACCAAACCCTTAACCAGACTATTGACGAGGCAGTGGAATCCATTCTCAAGGAATTTGAGGCTGGGTCAGCACCCGTTTATCCAGCCATTGAGCAGGCTGGTGAAAGTGTGGATGAGACTACTAACTTGTCTACATTCACCGCACCTTTATTAGAAAATGCCACAGCGGTTGCGTCTCCTCAACTTCAGATAACTTTGGAGCGAGAATCCTATGTGGTGCGGCGCGGGCGGTCTTTTAACCTGGTGGGACAGGTTGAACTGCTGTCAGAAAGTAAGGTTAATCCAACGGTGCGCGTCAGCAAGATGCAAATTCGCCTGCATGATCCGAAAACCAGTCACGTTGTGGCAGAAGTGCATCAGCCGTTAGCAGATAAGGCAGTTCCTTTCTCATTTAGCTGTCCGATCGCAACACCTGCTCAGGGTCAAACTCATTTGTTTTTGGGCGAGGTTCTGCTCTATGCCGTGCCGAAGGTGGGCGTTCCGACTAGGGTGCTGGCAACTCAGTCGTTTACTGTGGCGGCTGACATGGAGGAGTTGTTGGAGGCGATCGCCACTGAGCCAACTCCACTAGACCTTCAAACACCGCTGGCATTTGCGAACGACACAGACATTCTCAACCTGGAATTTTTGGATCTCCTAAACTCTCCCGGTTCGGTGGTGCAGTTTCAGCCCTCCAATGCTTCTTCTTTGCCCCCTCAACTGTATCCTGCTAAACCAGGAGAAGTGCCCGCCAAGCCGCTAGAGCTACCACTAGCCAACGATCCAAACTTTACGCTGTCCGGCAATGCGGAAGCGGTTAAGCAATTTTTGCTTACCAAAACGCAAACCCCTGAAGCTTCTGAAACTCCGTTTGAACTACCGGAAGAGTTGATCGATGAATTGCCAGAAGAATTGGCACAGACAATTGCGAATTTGGAATTAGTAGAAGTGTTTGAAGCTGATTCAGAAGTTTCTCCTGAATCAGCTTCAATGAATGAATCACCCGCTGAGGAAGTTGATTCATTCACAGAAACCATTGCAGAAGATATCTCAAATGCTGTAGAAACTCCAGAAATAGATGCTCCAGAAATTTTGAGTGAGGGGGAAGAGGGCGATCGCCCAGAAATCCCAGTAACAAATCATTCCTCTATCCCAGAGCAGCAACCTGAACCTGCAACAGAGCCTTTGAGAACACAGGACAGAGCTTTTCCAACTGCGAAGCTGAAAAATCGCTTTTGGTCGCGGCTCAACTCTCTAGCAACGGACGCTGACCCAGCAGATTCCCTCAATGCGCCCTCAGATCAGTCACCCTTTGTGGATGGCATCACCTTGGGAGTCGATGCGGATCTGGTGGCTCAAGAAGTGGTTGTAGACGATGACCTTCCTCCTGCTAGATTTCGTAACGGCAGATGGGAGAGACAAAGCGATACAACGCTTGCTTTACCTGATGAGGAACCCGTCCCCACGCCGCAAATTGAGCTACCTAAAGGCGAATTGACTGCTGGCAAGTCAGTCTGTGTCATCGTCAAGTTGCCCGCCTTAACTCCTCGCATCTACGTCAAGCTATGGCTTCACGATCGCCAAACTCGCTCTCTGTTGGACGGGCCACACTGGCTAATGAATTTCTTGCCCAACGGCTCAGGTGAGATGGAAGTGAGAACCCAACTGACTGTCCCCTTTGGCTGTTTTGAGATACAGTTTGAGGCGATCGCCATAGAAATGGCGACCCAACGAGAAAGCCACAAGATCATTGTCGATCGCATGGTCATGCCCCCCGACCTACCCACTCTCTCACTCGACGAACTCGACGTTTATAAAGATTAAGAGTAAATAGTGGCGCGGCTGAGCCGCGTCACTATTTACCCTTTTCCTAAAAGTTCTTCTCCAACTCGCTCGTAATCTTGCCAAGCATCGGCTGCTTTAGGATCTTTCACGGCATAGACGGGAATTCCTGTCTGTGCTGCCTTTTGGTATGCTGCATAACGACGAATCCAGGATTTGAAGACAGGTAAACCGGCATCAACCAGCATTCCTCTCACCATCTCCCCATCTTTGCTGGGCTTAGGTGGAACAATGGTCAGGAGAATGCGATAGCGGTTTGCGCCAATCGACTGAAGGTATTCCAGGGTCAACACCAGTGCATCCAGAGACAGCACATCGGGCGTGGTGGGAAGGACAATCAGATCGCAGCTATCTGCCAAAATTGCTAAATCTTCCTTGATCGGTCGAGCTTGAGTATCAATCACCACATGGCTAAAGGTGCGGGTTTGGCTGGGCGAATTCCATTCATCGACAACTTCAAACGGCAACTCTCCCCGCTCAGCCCAACTGGTGGCAGAGCGGTTTGGGTCAGCGTCAATCAACAGAGTATCCGCCTGGGTCTGCAAATAAGCCGCCAGGTGAATTGCTGTGGTTGTTTTACCCACGCCTCCTTTGTAGCTAGCAACCGTAATGATCATGTTTAACGAAATTCTGATCCCTTAGCGTAAGGGAGAATTGCAAGTTTAGGGGAGTTTTGAGTTTTGAATTGCTCATGGGTCTCGACCCCGTGTCAAAGCGATATCCTAGAGAGCGAAACTGCTGATCGAGTCTAAATCTTCGGCTTCAGTTGTTTTTCTCATCGCTTTGCTGATATCAATATGCTGACGCAGCCTCAACGAAAACCTGAACCCACCTGGCTCACTGTCGTGCGCCTGCTGCGCTGGGACAAACCCTCTGGACGGCTGATCTTGATGCTTCCGGCACTCTGGGCGGTGTTTCTGGCAGCCAATGGAACTCCGCCAATTCCACTTGTGAGCGTGATCGTGTTGGGAAGTTTGGCAACCAGCGCTGCCGGATGCGTGATCAATGATCTCTGGGATCGGGACATTGACCCAAGGGTAGCGCGAACTCGCGATCGCCCCCTTGCTGCTCGTGCCCTCTCTATTAAGACAGGAATCGTCGTTGCACTGGTTGCACTCATTTGTGCCCTGGGGTTAGCAATTTACCTGAACCCGGTCACCAATCCATTGAGCTTTGGGCTGTGCGTGGCGGCGGTTCCTTTCATTGTCTTCTATCCATTGTCAAAACGGGTTTTTCCCGTGCCGCAATTAGTCATGGCTCTGGCGTGGGGGTTTGCTGTGCTAATCAGTTGGACAGCCGTGACCAGAACTTTGGAACCATCAACCTGGTTACTGTGGGGAGCAACAGTATTGTGGTCCTTAGGATTTGATACGGTCTATGCGATGGCTGACCGGGAAGACGATCGCCGCATTGGGGTTCGCTCCAGCGCTTTATTTTTTGGCTCAGCGGCGGCTCATGTGGTCGGGCTTTGTTTTGCGGGCACAGCGTTGCTATTAGCAGTTTTGGGAATCGGCATGGGGCTAGGAATTGCTTTCTGGCTAGTGCTAGGAATTGCGGGTCTAGCCTGGGTCTGGCATTACATTCAGTTACGCCCCAAAAAGCCGCATCCTTCGCTCTACGGTCAAATCTTTCGCCAAAATGTCTGGATTGGTTTTGTACTGCTGTTTGGTATGGTGCTAGGGACACTGTAGGGTGGGCGAGCGCCCCTACACGGGAAATTCTTAGGGGAAATCCTTCTTTAAAATCTTCTTGGAGATCTTTAAGAAAAACTAGGAATTTCTCACCCACCCCAAACAGAACCGATAAAACCCTATTACAATTCAGTATCCCTGTTACAACTAAATAGCCATTTCAGATTGATCGCTGCCTGCTGCCTCCTCACGCATCTCCACACTGCTCATGTATCTTTCTGTTAACTGCCCTCGTTGCGACCGGGCATTGGGGCAGATTAGTCCCGATGGGCTTTTACAAATTCAGTGCTCCTCCTGTCGGCAAAACTATGGGGCAGTCTACGGTAAGCTTTCAGGCTGGTCTTCTCAGCCGGAAGCAATGCTGTATTTGTCTGATCAGTTGCCTAGCTTTTACAAGCGTCGCTACCAGTTTCGGATTACGACTCCGGGGCGCAGCTTAAGGCTGCTGAAGTTTTCTACACCCGGTTTGCAGGATCAGATTCCGGTGCGTCCTGGCGACAAGATTTTGATTTTGTATTCGACCTGCGGCAGCGGTATCAAGAAACTGCTAACCATCAATAATCATTCGACCGGGCAAAAGTACCATCTGCCCTCTCCGATTCCTGGCTTGGGTTACCTACTGGCTACGCGTGGGAGCGCTTCTTTAGCGATCGCCCTGGGCGTGGCAACAGGTGCCGGAGTCGTGGCAACAACCGGACTGGGGGCGATCGCCCTCTTGATGTACAGTCGTCTGGTTGACACCGCAGAACTCACCAGCCCTGACCTTAAGCCTGACGTTCCAGGGGATGCGCGGTTAATGAGCGAACTTGAGCTTGCCGATCAAAAAGTGATTTTGACCCGTCGCATTGAGCAGTTGCGGCATGAAGGCTATGCCCACCGTGATTTTATCAAACGGCTAACCGCACTCAAAGAAAAAATGCTGAGCGTTGGCGCAGCTCTCTACACGACCCGCATTGCTAGAATCGACCGAGCGATTAAGCTGCTAAAACAGCGAATTAATCAAGATCGCCATCTGATCAACCAGTACGCTCAAACAATTCGGATGATTGAGATTGAGCTAGAAGCCTCGTACCTGGCAGAGCAGCTACCCGAAGCAGATGACTTTACTAGTACCATCATGGGCAAGCTCGATGAACTAAAGGCGATCGAAGCTCGCAACCGCAACCTGTGGCTGGAGCTAGAAGCGAATGAAGAAGTCCGGCGGCTGAGCTTTGGTTAAGGGGTGTAGGCTCAGCGTTGTAAAATTTGCTAGCACTTCACAACCAGTGACGAATAACGAATGACCGATGAAAAGCCGATGACTGCTGAAGCAAAACCTGCTGAAGCGAAAACCGAATCTCAGCCGCAAAATTTACAGAATTCTGCAAAACCTGGGTTTTGGCAATCTCAGCGTGAAAACTTACAAATTTTAGCGATCGCTCTCTTTCTGGCACTTCTAATCCGAGTGTTTATTGCGGAGCCGCGCTATATTCCCTCAGACTCGATGGTGCCGACTTTAGATGTGGGCGATCGCCTGGTGGTGGAAAAAGTCGCCTACCGCTTTCATCCACCCCACCGAGGCGACATCATTGTCTTTGACCCACCTGTGCAGCTGCAATTTCAGGGGTATACCGCCGATCAGGCATTCATCAAGCGCATCATTGGCGAACCAGGGCAAGTTGTGGAGGTGCAGGGAGGCACAGTTTACGTTGATGGAGAGCCTTTGGCAGAAGATTACATTGCTGAACCGCCTGAATATGAAATGCCTCCAGTTTTGGTACCAGCGGGACAATTTTTCGTCATGGGAGACAATCGCAACAACAGCAACGACTCCCACGTTTGGGGCTTCTTGCCTGAAGAAAATATTATTGGCCAGGCAGTATTCCGCTTCTTTCCATTAGAGCGAGTCGGCAAAATTTCTGACAAGTCAAACGCTAGAAGTGCAGATAGTGCAGCAGTTCAGCAGTAAGCTGACCGGGAAGTGATAGCCGCTTTTGCAAGTCTGCTAGGCTGCGATAAGCGCCATAAGTCTGGCGGTTTTGCACGATCGCCCGAGCTAAAAACAAATCCACGACTGGGATCTGACTCAGCGTCTCAACTGAAGCTGTATTCGGACTAATTTGTCGAATCGTGCAGATGCTTTCAGCATCGTAGTAGCAAAATTTCAGCACGGGCTCTAGCGGGCGCAAACGCTGTAGGGGCAGTCCTAGCGCGGCGGCTAAATCTTCTAGGCAGTGAAGCTGAACTCCAGACTGAGTCAGAGCAGTAAGCGATCGCGCCTGATGAATCGACAGTCCTGGCAGCCGCAACCAATCATCTACCCCTGCCTGATTCACGTCAATGTAGATGCCTAGCTCCGCCGCAAGCCGTACTTCTTCGTTAGACTGCAAGCGGTAGTAGGGATCATTCAGCAGCTTCACTCGCAAGGGAGCTTTTGCAACAGCACTCAGTCGCCCAGGTGAAAACCAGTCAGAAATGCCCATTCCTTTGACTCCTCCGGACTGCTTGCCCCCATCAAAATACCTGCCCTAAGCAATCCGATCAAGCAACTGGCGGCGCTTTTGCTCAAACTCGTACTCAGAGATCAGTCCGTCCTGGCGCAGCGTGTCAAGCTGACGGAGAGCATCGGCGATCGCGCCCACCTGGGCCGGATCTACCCCAGGCGACTGAACTGCAACTGTTCCCAATGCTAAAGCAGAATTAAAGTTTTGGTCAAAGTCGTCCTGGTTTTGGGCTAAATACCAGACCCCTTCAATTACACTGGCAACTTTGGGAATGGGTGTCCACGACAGTAACAAATACAACACACCCCAAATTGGCTGCCCCAGATAGAACTTATGCAACCCCGACACGGGCATTACCATTCCAGCAAATGCTAGAGCGACGGCGACTTTACGGTTTTTGAACTTGCTCAACATGCTAGGGACGCTAAAGTCTTTTAAGTTTACGAATATGGGGGTTAGCAGCGCCATTATGCTACAGAACCTACTTCCACATCATATCGATTCTGCTGCCAAGCTGGAATGAAGAAAGGAATTCGAAGGAATTCGACCCAGCTTCAGCCTTCTCAAGGCGTTTTGTCTCAACTGAACAGCCTATTTCAGGCATTAACCGCACGACCCCTCCATTGACCGACCAAAGATTAGGTACTCAAAGAACAGGGATGCACCCGCGTCGTGAGAATGCATCCCTATTCTTTTAGCGGAAAAAGAGTAAACAGGTATTGAAATCTACCCCTTCGTTCTCCAAGCTCAGTCGCACAACATCTACCTTAAGAGATACATTAGAGTGGAGTTGCTCAGTTATCAAACAGAGTTTGTTGGTAAGAGCGCAGCTCTGCCATGCTGACAACAACCTATATCGGTAGGTTAACTTACCTGATAGATTAAGGCAGTATCATTTTGAGACAGGGTCATAAGCTGCATTCTAAAGGTGCTGAAGGGTGTGAGCCATGAAAACAAGGCGCTACCTTACCTAGCTAAATTTGTCTTGCTGGGAAAAAAGCAAAGCGTTTCTACACATCGGCACCTTTTTAATCGGGCATACCAAAATTTGCTCAAGCAAGGGTCATCTTCATCAATGCTAAAGACCAGTTCGTATTTGATTAACACTGACCCACTTTTAAGAGCAGCCTAATCAATGTCACAGATCCCTTTTTCCACAGATTGGCTGAAAAAATTTTCAGATCCCTATGCTGTGTTGGGACTGTCTGTCTCGGCTGACGATCGCCGAGTATTGAAGCGCTATCGTGCTGTGGCTAAGCTTTTACATCCTGATGGATACACCACCGCAGACCCAGCAGACCGGAATCTCGCCAGTCAGCTCTTTGCTCATTTGATCAGTCCTGCTTACCAAAAACTCAAGCAAGACAAAGGTCGAGCTGAAAGCTTGGCTCTGCTTAGAATTCATGTGCGGCGAATGAATCATGAAGCGCCTTTATTGCCCCAAAGCGACCCTGCTCGGCAGTTGATTAAAACACCCATGCACTCCGTGGATGTGTTTTATGAGCAGGCGATCGCCCAGTTAGCTGACTCCCAATATCAACCGCTTGGTCAGTTTGAGCCAATCACCCAACAACTTACCGAACTCAACTTGGTTTACCTCCAGTTAAAAATGGGTGAGCCTGTTCGCCCGAAACCAACCGGGTTGGTTCCGGCTGAGCAGATCAAACGAGAAACCGCTGCTTCAGCCGATCCAAAACAACAGTCTAATGGCAATTACGCCCAACGCCACTATGTTCGTGCGCAAGAGTACATGAAAAAAGAAAGCTGGTCAATGGCAGTACAAGAGTTGCGAGATGCAATTCGGTTAGAGCCAACCAAGAGTGAGTTTCATTCTTTGTTGGCAAAAGCCTATTTCATGCAAAATCTGACTGGCATGGCAACAGTCCACTTTCGGCAGGCGCTTAAACTAAATCCCCAAGACTCACTGGCTCTGGAGTATGCCAAGAAACTAAAAATCAAGCTAGATCCACCCAGTCCTGCTAAAAAAGGAGGGCTTTTTGGTTTGTTCGCCAAAAAGCAATAGTAGCTCTGTTGGAAAACTTCAACTGTAGGGATTACCGACCCTCTAGCCTACTCGAGGTTGGATTAAGATAGGTTTAAATAAAAAGCATAGTTAACTCTCTATCACCTAGAGAGCATAGGCAAGAGCATCAGTGGATGTGAATAGAAATGGGATTCTTTGACTCTGAAATTGTTCAGCAAGAGGCTAGACAGTTGTTTGAGGACTACCAGAACCTCATGCAGCTAGGCGGTGACTACGGCAAGTTTGACCGTGAGGGCAAGAAGCTTTTCATCGAAAAAATGGAAGAAATGATGGAACGCTACCGCATCTTCATGAAGCGGTTTGAACTATCCGAAGACTTCATGGCACAAATGACTGTTGAGCAGCTAAAAACCCAGCTAGGTCAATTTGGTGTAACGCCTCAGCAGATGTTTGACCAGATGCATTACACCCTCGAACGCATGAAGTCTGAATTAGAGAAACAGGTCTAGTCAGGGCGCGGAAAGTTTGAGGCAGGCGGGAAGTTTTCTACAGGTACGCCCTGTAATGCCTGCTGCATAAAGTCACGCCAAATTGGAGCGACATAACCACCGCCAGTCGCTCCAATACCGATGGGGCGATAGTCGTCGTTGCCAATCCAAACGGCAACCGAAAGCTGTGGCACATAGCCGACGAACCAGATATCTCGCTCAGATGAAGTAGTTCCAGTTTTTCCTGCGGCTGGGCGATCTAAACGCGCGGATGTAGCTGTACCGCGAGTCACGACTCCTTGCAATACATCGTTGAGAGAGGCAACTGCCCAAGGATCTAGAACTAATTGAGGCTGGGGGGTATTGTCTAGCAGTGTTTTACCTGTGCTATCAGTCACCTGAACGATAAAGGTCGTTTGGGATTGCCAACCACCACTTGCAAAGGTCGCATAAGCAGCCGCCATCTCCAGGGGAGTCAGGTCAACAGAGCCGAGTGGTAGTGATGTGACCGGTTCGATTGGGCTAGTAATGCCTAAGGTTCGCACCACTTCAATAACGCGATTGAGTCCGACTGATTGTCCCAGACGTACAGCAGGAACGTTTCGGGATTGCTCCAGGGCAGATCTTAAGGTAATTGGGCCGCTAAAGCCACCACCGTAGTTTTGCGGACTGTAGGTTTCGTAACCGTCGGGATAACTGACGGGAGTGTCATTAATGATTGAGTCGGGGCGATATTTGCCAGAGGCAAACGCAACATAGTAAACAAATGGCTTAAAGGCTGAACCAGGCTGACGAATTGCCTGAATTGCTCGGTTGTACTGGCTGTTGTTGTAGTCTACTCCGCCAACCATTGCTTTCACGAAATGCGTCCGAGGATCAACGGCGACTAGCGCCATCTGGTCTGCATTCAAGCCTCGCCGTCGGATAGTTTGATAGCCGCGTGTGACCGTTTCTTCGGCGATTCGCTGGAGCTTCAGATCGATTGTAGTCTGGACCCGCATTCCGCCTTTAATGACAGAATCTTGACCAAAGCGCTCGTTTAGCTCTTGCAGTACGGCTTCAGTTACGTAGGGAGCTTGACTTGCCCGAAAAGAGGTCACTTGCCCCAAACGTAAGGGCTGCTGTCTGGCAGTGGCTTCTTCTTCAGCGGTGATCCAGTTTAACCGGCGCATTCTGCTCAAAATGACAGACTGCCGCTGCCTGGCAAGCTGATAGTCGAGGAAGGGGCTGTAGCTCTCTGGTGCTTGAATCAAGCCTGCCATCATGGCGGACTCTGCCAGAGTTAATTCAGAGGCTGATTTGTTGAAGTAACTTTGGGCTGCAGTTTCTACACCATAGGTGTTGTGTCCCCAGTAGACCTGATTCAGGTACATTTCCAAAATCTGGTCTTTGGTGAAAACCTGCTCTAGTCGGAGGGCTAATACGGCTTCTGCGACTTTGCGGCTAAGCGATCGCTCCGGTGTAAGGAACAGGTTTTTCACCAACTGCATAGTCAAGGTGGAGCCACCTTCAACCGTTCGTCCTTCCTCCAAATTAGCCAGAAAAGCCCGGGCGATACTGCCAGGGTTAATGCCGTGATGGGAAAAGAACTGGCTGTCTTCGATCGCAATCACTGCCCGTTTCAGGTCTGGAGAAATGCTGTTGAGGTCAACGACATCCCGATTGACTTCATCATGAATGCTGTCTAGCAGAGTGCCGTTGATGTCGTAGACGTAGCTCGTTTCTGAAGGAATATAGTTTCGTAACATCCGCACGTCCGGCAGATTACGAAAGCTGATTGCCAAACCGACAAGCCCACCTGCAATCACAGAACTGGTCAGCATCGTGATGCCCAGCAACGTGCCGGCTGTCACCTTGCCCACTGTCTGGACAAATTGAAAGACTGGAGCGAGGTCTTCTGATTGTTTTTGCTTATTTTTGACAGTAGGGTTAGACGACACAGCAGTTTAATTCCTTAGTCGAAAATCAGAGAGGGTTGTGAAAACGTAGAGTAGAGGCAGAAGTCAAGGATAAAAGGAAACAAAATAAGCGGTTATTTTTGGATATTACGCTTACAGAGGAGAGTGGCTTGCTTCTGCAGAGAGTTGACAGAAAATTTATTAAGTACCTGGTTTGCGTCTTGAGCTTTGAATTGAGAGTCCGGAGATTTACAGAAGTTGCCTGAATGGCTTTCTAGTTTAGGCTGCGTTAGCGTTAGCGTAACGTATTGTTTCTCTTGTTCGTGGAGGGCATGATAGCGATCGCCTCCACCCGGACAGTAAGAATTAGACTAGGGCTTTTCTATGTCCTATAAGTTTTGCAATTATAGTAGTTTGCTCGTCAAATGCTTGAATATAAAGCAGTGCTAAATGGATTTATCTGTGCCAAGTATGGCTTCTGAATCGGCAAATGCAACCTCCCTTTCATGGCTGAATCGCGGTTTGAGTGAAATTTTCCCCAATCAGCCTGATTCTGACCAGCCTGACGAAAATTTGGTGCAGCGCATCGCTCAAGCGGATAAACCCCTACGAGTCAAACTTGGAATTGACGCGACGGGGGCAGACATTCACCTGGGTCACAGCATTGCATTCCGTAAGCTGAGAGCATTTCAGGATGCGGGACACACGGCGATTTTGCTGATCGGTGATTTTACTGCCCGGATTGGCGACCCAACTGGAAAGTCAGAAGTTCGTCGGCAGCTTACCGCTGAGGAAGTCAAGCAAAATGCCCAAACTTATATCGAACAGCTTCGACCCATTTTAGACTTTGAGACTCCGGGACGGTTGGAAATCCGCTATAACTCGGAGTGGCTGTCACAGCTTGATCTGTCCAAGATCTTGGAACTGTTGGCGACGATGACTGTCGGGCAAATGCTGGCTAAAGAAGGGTTTGCGGAGCGATACAAGCAAAGTAACCCAATCTATCTGCATGAATTTCTCTATCCGCTGATGCAGGGCTATGATTCCGTGGCATTGAATGCAGATGTGGAACTGGGCGGAACGGATCAGAAATTTAACATTGCAGTGGGACGAGATTTGCAGCGGCATTTTGGGCGATCGCCCCAGTTCGGTTTGCTCATGCCGATTTTGCCTGGAACGGACGGTGTGCAGAAAATGTCAAAGTCTTTGGGCAACTACGTTGGGTTATCGGAAGATGCGCTGAGTATGTATTCCAAGCTGGAAAAGACCCCAGACAGCGTAATTGAGCAGTACTTCGAGCTTTTAACTAACCTTCCACTTGACCAGTTGCCCGAGGCTCCGCGCGATCGCCAAAAAATGCTGGCTCTAGACATCGTGACTCAATATCACGGTAAAGATGCAGCCCTAGCAGCCCAACAAGCAGCCCAATCCCTGGTGCAAGGTGGTACGGCTAGCGCTGAGGCGGTGCCAGAATTTTCTCTGGAATCGGTGCAGTTTCCTGCCAAGTTTTTCTATATTGTTAGCGTGAGTGGCTTGTGTAGCAGCAGTTCTGAGGCGCGACGACAGATTCAAAATGGGGGGGTGCGGCTGGATGGCGATCGCATTCAAGATGTCAATCTCATCTTTGAAACGGCGGCTGACCTCAACGGCAAGGTGCTACAAGTCGGCAAAAATAGGTTTGTTCGCTTAGTGGTTTAGTATGTCTCCAGCCGATCGCATCATTGTTCCGTTAGACGTTTCTAGTGAAAGGGAGGCGATCGCTCTGATCGATCGCCTGCCGCAGGTCAGCTTTTGGAAAGTGGGGCTGGAACTGTTTGTCAGCAGCGGCTCTGGAATTTTGACGGTGTTGAAAGAACGCCAGAAGCAAATCTTTTTAGATTTGAAGTTTCACGACATTCCTAATACGGTTGCGGGAGCGTGTCGGGCGGCAGCGAGTTATGGGGTAGACCTGGTGACGATTCATGCGACGGCAGGCAGTGAAGCGCTTAAGGCTGCACAGGCTGCAGCACTGGAGGGTGCAATCGCCGCCAGCCATACCCCACCCAAGCTAGTTGCGATTACGGTATTGACTAGTTTGAATTTGCGATCGCTGGCGTTTGAGCTAAAAATTCCGCTGGAGCTAACAGACTATGCGCTGCAAATGGCTTTATTAGCTCAGGAGAGCGGTCTAGCTGGGGCAGTTTGTTCACCCCAGGAAGTGGAACAGTTGCGCCAAACCTGTGGCGATCGCTTTTTGCTCGTCTGTCCGGGAGTGCGTCCGACCTGGGCAGAAGCAGGGGATCAGAGGCGATCGCTTACCCCTGCGGCTGCATTAAAAGCAGGAGCCAATTATTTGGTGATTGGTCGTCCGATCACGGCGGCAGAAGATCCTGTCATTGCCTTTGAGCGAATTTGTGATGAATTAGCCACCGTCCTGTAATCGTAGGAGTCAACTTTAATGCAGTGGCAAGCCACACAGAAATGGCTTTGTTGGATAGCGGGTGGGCTGGTAGCAGGCGGATTTGCGCCATCTCTTGCAACAACAACCCATTCAGACCATCCCACCGCACTACCAGGACACGCTGATGCCGCTGACTACATTCGCCCTGAGGTTACTTGCCCGGATGACTTAGAAAGCTTGACTGCAATGCTGCTACGAGATTTGCCGAGTTATGCAAACCGGGTGAGCCAGCGGGCACGAAATCGGGAGCGATCGCTCGATGTTTTCGGCTACGTCTTACTGGCAGGACGACCCGAATTTGAGCCGCTGAGCCTTGGACCCGGTGAGTACACGCCAACGGCACCGGAAGACGATCCTGACCAAGTTTTCTTCACGACTCTAGAACGGCAGTATGTAGCCGGTGAAGCTGTGCGGTTTCAGCACTATCACTGGCTGTTTCTCACCCAAACAGAGAGTGGTTGGCGCTTTGTGCTAATGCTCTCCCAAATCGGCAGTCCTCCCGACGAACCCCCTTCCCCCCCGACAGACACCAGTAATGGCGTAATTGGTCGGGCGATTCAGACTTGGTTAAGGGACTGCCGGGCTGGAGACATACAGCCTTTGTAAGTTAGGCTCCTGATCCCCGAATTTCATCGAGCTTAGCCCGTACTGCCTGAATATCCTGCCACATCAGCCATTTGGGGCCGCCTTTTTCCCGTGACTGATTTCGCAGCAGGTAGGCAGGGTGAAAAATTGGCATACAGAGCCGGTTATCCCATTCCAACCACTCCCCTCGGATCTTAGTAATGCCTCGTTTGTCACCCGTTATGCCTTTTACTGCCGTTGCTCCGGTTAGCAGAATAATTTTGGGATCAACTAAGCGGATCTGCTCCATCAGGTAGGGCTTACAGGCTTCCATCTCATCCGTCGTCGGAGTGCGATTGTTGGGCGGACGGCACTTCACAACGTTGGAGATGTAAACGTCATCCTGACTGCTGAGCTTAACGGACTCTAGAATTTTTTCTAAAAGCTGTCCCGCTTTGCCGATAAAGGGTATCCCGGTTTCATCCTCGTTTTGCCCTGGACCTTCTCCCACGATCATGATGTCTGCTTTTGGATTGCCCCGCCCAACTACCGCATGAGTACGCGTCGCCCCTAAGTCACAGCGGTGGCAGCGATTGCAGTGATCGGGGATTTGATCAAGCGTCGGGTAAGTGCCAGGCGGAATTGGCACCTTTACATCAGTGGGGATCAGGTCTGGATTAAAGTCGGCAGGGGGCGCGGTGTCTTTGACCTCCGACAGGTTAAACAAGTCAATTTGATCAGGCATGTAGTTCTTAAAAGTGTCGGCGTATTGACCGCAAGCGAGAGCAGGAAAGAATTCCTAAACTTGTCGTCTTTCTAGACAGGGCTTCTCTAAACAGTTTGGTTGTTGCTTGCAGTTAGGGCAATCTTTTAAATTTTAGAGCCAATTTTTTCTAGCCAGGACTTATTTAGCTTGGGAATTCAAGATTTTCCTGATTAGACGACAAAATCAGGCATGATAGGCTTGATCCCACCGCACCTGGAGGGAGCGATGCCGCCTATTCCTTTGTTTCGCGATCGCCAGGAAGCTGGAGAAAAGTTAGCACAAGCCGTTCTTCAGGAAGTTGAACAGTTGGACTTGCTGCTGCCTATGAGGGCTATTGTCTATGCGTTGCCGAGGGGCGGGTTGCCCGTAGCGGCTCCTGTGGCGCGATCGCTAAACTGTCCACTTGATGTGGTGATTGCCAAAAAGGTAACTCGTCCCGAAAACCCAGAGCTAGCAATTGGTGCAGTCACGGCAAATGGGCATATCATTCGCTCTCGTCAGGGTGCTTTTATTCAACCGCTTGGTGGCTCCTGGCGATTGGCACTGCAAGAGGCACAGGCTAAAGCACAGGAGCAATTGGAACAGTTTACTGCTAGCCGTCCACAGATCGATCCCAAAGGGGCGATCGCCGTTCTAGTAGATGATGGCATTGCGACGGGAATGACAATGGCAGTCGCAGCCAGGGCACTACGGGCAAGACGACCTGCAAAAATCTTGATTTGCGCTCCGGTTGCTCCTTTAGAGTTGGTCAGTTTGTTAAAGCATTGGGGCGATCGCGTGATTGTGTTAGCCGCTCCCGAAACCTTCCTCAGTGTTAGCCGCTTTTATGCAGAGTTTCCTCAAGTCGAGATGGAAGAGGCGCTGGCTTGTTTAGTTCGGCAAAACGAAGGGTAAGGATTATTTCGCCAAAATTTGCTGGTATGCCTGGATTGTTTGTTGGGCGATCGCCTTCCAGCTATAGTGTTTGAGCGCATGAGCCTGAGCGTTTGCGCCACGCCGTTGCCGCTCCGGCACAGATTGAATTGCGGCTCTCAGCTGGTCTGTCAGGGCATTCACTTCGCAGGCGCTGACCCAGCCTGCCTCTGACTGTTTCACATCTTCCCAGATGTGTACCTGATCTGAAATGACGACGGGCACGCCCGCCGCCATTGCTTCTGCGACAGCGATACCAAAGTTTTCGTAGTAGGACGGCAGCACAAATAGGTCAGCCGTTTGCAGCAAGGCCGTTTTTGAGTCACCCGTAACAAATCCGACGATTGTAGAATGTGGCGCTAGAGATGAACTTTGCACCTGGGTGCGAATGCGATTCTCATAATCTAGGTCTTGTGGATTACCACCAGCCAGCACGAAATGGAATTTTAATCCCTCTGCCAGCAGTCTTTCTAGTGCTGGAAACAGCAAATCCAATCCTTTTTTAGGATCAATCCGTGACATAAACAGCACCAGGGGAACATCCTGTTGCCGTGGAATCTTTAAATTTTGCAGTACAGAATTACGGGCTGTTTGAGAATCTGTTAGGTCTGATTTTTGCCAGTTAACTCCCAAAGGAATTACCAAATCCTGTGTGACGGCTCCAAAGCGTTCTGAGACTTTGGCTTCTTGGGGGCTAGTGAAATGGACAGCGGCAGCTCCAGCCAGATTTGGACGTTCTAACAGCGCCGCGTAAATTTGCTTGAGTGCCTTCTTTTTCTGTAAGTCAGCAGGATCAAGGGTTCCTAACGGACGCAATAAGTAGGGAAGATTTTTAGAACGAGCGACGCTAGCCGAAAAACTACTGATGGGAGAAAACAGGGCATGGATGTGAGCCAAGTCAAATTCATCGGCATGGTCAGCTAGCCAGCGCAACAACCCCAACGAAAACTTGTAGCGGCGGAAAGGGGAGCAGCGAAAGTAACGAACTTGATAACCTTCTTGAGCAACGGGGCGATCGAGCGGTACATTTAAGGGTGGCTGACCTACGTCGCCATTTGAGTCAGTCGTTAGTACTGTCACCTCAACGCCTTCAGCCGCTAACGCCTTAGAAAGACCCAGCACCATCTGACTCGGCCCGCCATAAACCAAGGAAATCGAGGGAACAATTTGGAGAATCCGCAGCGGGTGATGCATAGTGGCTGGACTTAGTGGCGGTTGCCAAGAATTTGCTTATAGAATTCAAGCTGTTGCTTTGCTAGAGCCAGGTTGGTGTAGTGGGTCATGGCTCTGCTGTAGCCTCGCTGGGCAAGATCACGAGCTAGCTCTGGCTGGTCAATCAGCTTGGCTAAACAGTCTGACAAAGCAACCACGTTCCCTTCTGGGAAAATCAAACCTGCATCTTTGATCACATAGGGAATTTCGCCCGAATCTGACCCGACAACCGGAATCTGACACGCCATTGCCTCAATTAAGACGTGTCCAAACTGTTCTTTCCAGCCAGCAGAAGTTAATGTTTTAAACTGCTTATCAGTTTCGGAGGGCAAGACCAAGCAGTTCATTAAGTTGATATAGCGAGGCACGTCATCGTGGGGAACGCTCTCGACCCAAATGATGCGATCGCCAATTCCCATTGCGGTTGCTTCATCCATCAGCGTTTGCTTTAATGGACCGCGACCGAGCAGTAGCAGTTTCCAGGGGCGATCGCCCAATTTCTCAACGGCTTTAAGCAGCGTTAGCAGTCCCTTTTCTGGGACAAACCGACCGACAAAACCCACCACAAATTCATGCGGCTTAACGCCAACTTTAGCTGCTAGTTCGGGTTGGAGCCGAGGGCAAAACAGTTTTTCATCTACCCCAAGCTGAGGCATCACTTTTGTGGCTCCCCGATAGCCTCGCTGCTGCAAAATCTCGGCTCCATCCTGATTTCCTACAATTAGTCCCTGCGTGTGGCGCAGGTTGTAGCTCTCTAGCCAGGAGATCGGAAACTTCAGGTCGTAGGGTAAATTCCACCAGGTAAAAAACACGTTTTTAGCGTTGAGCCGTAGGATGCGATTCAGGGTAATTAGCTCAAAGTAAGCCAGTGCTTTAGAACCTTGCTCAACTTGAATAATTTCAGGACGAAATTTTCGCAGCAACGAAACTAGGTCAGCCCCAAATAGTAAAAGTCCCTGGTTGTTTTCGCTGAAGTTAGAGACAGGTACAACCTGAAACGAACCTTCCTGTCGAAATCGCGTTTCAATCAGCTTATTTTGTACGCCTCCGGGTCGCCAGCGTCGAGGCACTACAATCGTAACTTCAATACCTGGCTCCAACGCAGCCATGAGTCTGAGTTTTTCGCAGTTCAGGTCAACGATGTAGGTGTGACTCGCTACCAGAATTCTCACTTTACAACTCCACGGCTGATTAACTTTGCGGCTGATGGTTAGGCTTTAGGCTGATTTGGGGACTGCTATCTTCCTGATCCAGACGGCTATAGGACTGTCCATCATTCCAAAGTGATTGGAGCACTGTCCATAGAGCACTTAAGAAGCCAGCCGTGTAGAATCCAGCTCGACTTAAAATCTTAAGGGGAGAACCGCTTTTATGGCAGGGTGGACGACCCAGCACATGGCAGTCAAACAGTCGGGCAAATAGTCGCAGTGCCTGAGAAAAGGTGAGGTTTTTTAGCCCCAGAAGGAAGTGGTTGTGGTAGAAGGTAATTTGGTATTTGAGCGATCGCGTACTGATGTCATGACAGCCGCCCGTTTCCTCACCTAGATGCACCAGGTGTGCCTCTGGGTCATACCAAATTTGCAGCCCCGTTTGGCGAATGTGCAGGCAAAAATCTGACTCCTCCCGCACTGCGCTACCCCGGAACCGTTCGTCAAACCATAGCCCATACTTCTCAAACAGGTCACGGCGAAAGGACATATTGCAGCCTCTTGCCGTCAAAACACGCTGAGGCTTAATCGTATGCACCAAATCAATGTGATACCAGGCAATTCCAGGGTCCATCGCTTCAGCAGGCAAATATTCGATCGTCAAACCTGGATCAGCATCTGCCAGCTTCATCCGGTCAAATACTCGACCTGCGACTGCACCAATTTCTGACCGGGCAAAATTTCGAGCGTGGGCAGCTATAAATCCGGGCGGTAACTGCACGTCATCATCAATAAAGAGAATAATTTCTCCCAAAGCACGACGAACTGCGTAGTTTCTAGCACCTGGCAAACTGGCCCAGCCTACCCGAAACAGGCGAATCTTCTCAGTAGCCGCCAGTTCGTTTAAGTAAGCCTCAGTTTCAGGCTCATGGTTCTGCGTTTGGTCTACTACCAGCACTTCATAGTTTAGGTAGTCCTGCTGGATGACATTGGTTAAGGTGTCCCGTAGAACTTCCTCGCGACCATAGGTTGGAATGACGACAGAGATCAGAGGCAAAGTCAAGGGAGACGCTCCTAATAAACCTTGATAAGCGTATACATCAACAAAAAACGATTAACAAAAAGCGATCGCCAACTCATTCGATTGGATTAGGCTAGGCTAACCCACACCCTTCTTAACACAAAACTAACTGAATCCTGCTCGTTTTAAGCGCTTCCTCTTCCTACCCACCGGCTCTTCTATGCCTTGTGCAGCTAGCTTTTCCTGACGGTCTAACTTGGGTAGTTTTAACACAACCCCAGCAAAAAACCAGTAGTAAACGGCAACCGGATCAACATCCAAAGGATAGTAATAGGTGTTGTAGCTAATTAGTAGAACAAACACCCAATAAGAAGCACCAAAGCTTTTCAAGTTGCGTTCTTTAACAGAGCGATAAGCCCTAAAGGTCTCTATGGTTAAAACTGTCACCACTGCCAAAAATGCCAGTGTTCCGAGTGGTCCAATTTCGTAGAGTAACTTGGGATAGTAGGTTTCAAAAAATGCAGTGTCGCCAAATACCCGTGCCGAATTGGTAGCCCTACCTAACCCCTTGCCCAGTATGCCCTCTTGAACCCCTAATGCCCATTCAAACTGACTCACAATGAACTCTTGAGGAGGAGAAGCTTCCCATCTACCCCAAAAGCTATCAACCCTTTCCTGCACGATTGCTGGGTTGTTTACAGAAGCAATTCCTAAAAGAATAGCTAATATAAATGCAGCAGGAAGGAATCGCTTTAAGTTGACTATCTGACCCGTCAAGACAAGAAGTACCATAATAGAGACTGGAACCAGCCCCAGCGCAACCCTCTGCCCTGATAGAACAGACATCACAAAGACAGCCGCCATTGACAGCAGTCCCATTGTCCTCCAACGTGCGAAAGGATCGCTAAAAGCGGAGGCAAAACCGAAGAAACCAGCCGAAATCAGAAACCAACCCCACTGCCAAGGTGCAACGAATGTCCCTGGTAGGCGAATTTGCCCATGCTCTGGGCTATAAAGTAAAGAGCCACCAACAAAGCATTTGGCATCTAGAGAAGCCCTGAATAAACTAGATCCTTCTGCGAACCGAGTGCCTTCGCATCGCCCTGTTTTTAGAAACAAATATTGAACAAAGGCAAGACCACAGCAGGTCAAAATCAAAACGACGGTCAGTCGAGACAAAAATAACAAATCGCTTTTGTTTCGGATTAGGTAGTAAGCACAGACAATTAGAGGAATGTATCCTATTAAAACCTTAAGTCCAAGAACTCCCATCAGGAATGGGCTACCGCCTGCGGAAATGTCAGCATCTTCATACAAAATTCCTTCGTCCGCTGCATATAAAGTTCCTTCTAAAGGACCAGTAGCCGCCGAAAATTGCTGCATTCCATTAACAAAGGTCAAGGTAAACAAACAGAGGACAAGCAAAATCGCTAACGGAGTGACCAATCGCTTAGGAATAAGTAAGGGCAGGTTTTCCCGGCGGCAGTATTGAATTACGCCAAATAAGGCAGGAATGTAAAAGCCGTCTTTGGCAAGCTGAAGCAGAGGGCTATTACCAATGTAGTAAGTGATGGTGCCGCCAAAGGGCAGGTAAATCAGAAATGCCCATAGTGCATGACGGGGATACTTAAAGGACAGCGAAGTGTAAAGAATACCGACTCCTGAGCCAACTCCCACTTTCCAGCCGCCAGCTAACCCTACAATGAGACCGATAATTGCGGCAAAGAAAGCTGCAAAGATCGTAAAATTAATAATCTCTTTACGCAATCGGTCAGCTTTTTTCTTTTGAGCTATCCGCTCTTTAAGTGACGGAACTGGAGCTTCAGAACTATCCTGCTGTTTCGACTTCCACTTTGACTTCTTGGTCGATTTGGTTTTCAGCATAGGAATCCAATGGGATCAATCACAAATTTGGTAGCAAGCGGAATCGTCGTGTAAAGCTTGAGGCTCGGTTATATATTAGTCAATACGTAGTTGCCTTAGTAGTAGTCAAGTCAGATCTTCATCTATTCTTGGAAAATTAAAGATTCTGTAAGCTTAATCCTTAGAAAGAGGATGTTTCTTGGAAGAAGGATGTTCCTGAAGTCCCAGCAAATTGATTGAACCAGTTGGTGGGCTGCCTGCTCCCTTTTCATCCACATAGCAATCATGAGGGTTAATCCTAAACGGAATAGTACTGAACTAACGAGCCTGGAGATGAATCCCTGGGTTAAAGGTCAAGTCAGTGCCATCCATCCTAAAATGATTTGTGAAGCGGGTGGGTGCTTTCACAAACTGAGTAAGACCGCTATATTCCTAGATATTTACAGATACGTCTCTGCAACACAGGGGTGCATCTCTAGCGTTGGGTTAGTGGTCTTACGTATTCGTGAAGTTAGCTAGTCTTATTTCTAAGAAGAGTTAGGAAGGATAGTGCAGTGGACAGTGGACAATTCCGATGCTAGGCTCTAAGCAACTTAGTAGTTGTTAATCTAAACTGTCTATCTTCTCTTGTAGAATGCTGTACTTCATAATTCTAGGTTCGATAAGATCGATTGACTTGGGTAATTAATGTTACAAAGCATCTAGAGATAGCGATAAAGTTATGCTTTAAACCTTTTGGCACATCACGGTATTTAAGAGAGTATTAGCTGCCCTTAATGTTTAAAGTTTACACATTATAAATAATGAGAAAATCCTGTATTGGTTCTGCGTTGCACTGGTTGTACTAATTCCTTGTGACGCTCTTTCTAAACAAAGAGTGTAAGCCCCTTATTCCAAAGAAGTTCGTTCTATCCGGACTTAAAACTAAATAGGCATTAGGTTTAATTGAAGGAAATGTTGTGATATGAACGTCCTATTCTGCTTTGACACAAACTACGAACAGCATTTTGGAGCCGCTGTAACATCACTGATTCTAAACAATCCAGAAGTACAAAAGGATATCTATATCATTACTAATCAAGTTAGTTCTGATTTTCGATCTAAACTTGATGAGTTTAACGACTTCCCGAATCTTAACTTCTATACTTATGAAGTTGAGGAAAATAGCCTCAAGCAACTGAGAGTCGCTGCGCATATTTCTTTGGCAACATACTACCGTCTAGTAGCAGTTAACTTCTTGCCTAAAACAATAGATAAATTGCTTTATCTAGACTCTGACCTAATCGTTAACGGTTCTATCCTTGAACTTTACAACCTTGATATTTCCAAGTATATTGTTGCTGCTTGTGGAGGAAGGGTTGTTACAACAAAAGCAAGGCTTGATTTAAAGAGCGACTTCTATTTCAATGCAGGTGTCATCCTCTTTAACTTTTCGTTGTGGCGAGAGCAAGCTATTGCTGATCAATGCCTTCAATGGCTCGCTGAGAACTCTCGTTTAGCCAAGTATATGGATCAAGATGCGCTAAATAAAATTATTGACGGTCGTTTCTTAAACTTGGACAGACGATGGAACTCTTTAGTCGATTTAAGTGAGGGTACATCCCATGTTAATAAAGAATCTATAATTATTCATTTTGTTGGCTCACTTAAACCCTGGCACAGTTGGTGCATCGCTCATGAGAGGGCACTTTATTGGCGATACCTCAAACTGTCTCCTTGGTCTAAGGCTCGTCCAGAAATACCTCGAAATTCTAAAAAAGCTCTTGCGGCCGCAAGAGCTCTATACCATCAAATCCGTAAGCGTGTCGTATCGTAAAGCTCTCCTGTTACCAATTCCTCCTTGGGTTGGCAAGCGGATTTGTCGGATGCAGCTTGAGTCACTATATGTTGATCAATACGCAGATGCCGCAGTACTGGTTGGGTCAGATCTTTATTTACTTCTTTGAAAATTAAAGATTTGGTAAGTCATTATCCGCAACGAGTTATTGGACTGTTGCCTGCAGGGGGTCGGGCGACAAGGATTGCTCCTTTACCGATGAGTAAGGAGCTTTATCCGATTGGGTTTCGCCGGGGTGCGAATGGCAGTTTGCGCCCTAAGGTAGTCTGCCATTATCTGCTGGAGAAGATGCGGCAGGCGGGCGTTACAACAGCGTACTTGGTGCTGCGTCCGGGAAAGTGGGATATTCCAAACTATTTTGGCGATGGTACGATGCTGGACATGCATCTTGCCTATCTGACGGTGCACGTGCCGTTTGGAGTTCCCTATACACTGGATCAGGCTTACCCATTTGTGCAGGATGCGGTGATTGCGCTGGGATTTCCCGATATTTTGTTTCAACCGCAGGATGCGTTTGCCAAAATTCTCGCACGTCAGGCAAACGGGAGTGCTGATGTCGTGCTGGGATTGTTTCCAACTGAGCAGCCGAGCAAGGCAGGAATGGTAGATTTTGATTTGTCGGGGCGGGTTCGTTATGTGATTGAGAAGCCGCTTCAAACTGATTTGCGCTATATGTGGGCGATCGCCACTTGGACGCCGAAGTTCACCCAATTTATGCATGAGTACTTGAAGGCGATCGCTTCCCAGTATTCCTTGTCTTCAGAATCTTTGACCGATCCGCGACCAGAGTTGCCCATTGGCGATGTGATTCAAGCAGCGATCGATCAGGGTTTTCGAGTAGAAGCTGAGGTTTTTGAGCAAGGTCGCTACCTCGACATTGGCACCCCCGAAAATTTGTCTCAAGCTGTTCGAGATGCGCATGAAGCTAATTGGTGATCGAGCATTATGACCTGGTGCGTTGCTTGATAGCAACGCACCCTACCCGGATTAGAATTAAGTGCTGCTAAGTTGATTACCTCAACCTCAAAGCACGCCGCTCACAATCTTGTTGTCGCTAGATGTGGAGATTTGAATGCGAAACTTCTGGGCGTTTGCTTGGGGTGCTTTAGTCGGGGTTCTGGGTGGACTGATTGGGTTGGGCGGTGCAGAGTTCCGCTTACCCGTTTTAGTCAGTGTTTTTCACTATCGAACTTTACAAGCAGTCATTATCAACCTCCTTGTCAGCCTTGTCACAGTAATATTTTCATTCATTTTTCGGAGTGGCGTTGTGGGGCTAGAAAATGTTGCTGCAAATTGGGCAGTGATCATAAATATTTTGGCTGGCTCTCTAATCGGCTCTTATGTTGGAGTGCATTATGCAACTCAAATTAACGAGCGAGTATTAAACCGAGTTGTCGTCGTTTTTCTAATTTTTCTTAGCGTTGTACTGATAGGGCATCATCTCATCTTTAGTCTGGAGAGTTTGCAATTGCCGAGCCTTTTAAGAATCAGCTTAGGATTTTTGGCAGGAATCGTAATTGGCGTGTTTAGCAGTATGTTGGGTGTAGCAGGTGGAGAGTTAATTATCCCAACAATCATTTTGTTGTTTTCGGTTGATATTAAGCTGGCAGGAAGCTTGAGTCTTGCGATCAGTATTCCAACTATTGTGATGGGTCTGTTTAAGTACAGAAGTCAGAAAAGGTTCAGGGAAGCTAAATCAGAACAGAAATTTATCGTTTCAATGGCATCTGGTTCAATTTTGGGTGCATTTGTTGGCAGCAATCTTTTAAGGTACGTATCAAGCTCTCTGTTGTACTTAAACTTGGGTACAGTTTTGTTGCTATCAGCGTTGAAACTGGCTAAGCATAAGCCAACTGCCTAATAACCCTATTTGGTTGTGTTTCCTTTACACTTGCCGCTGTGCCCTTTCTAAGCGATTTAGCACTACTACATCTTCAATTGTGGAAATTAGCATTACAATCGCAAAACCAATCAGAAAGTAGCTCAACCCTAATTCTCCTGAGATCAAGCCGTAAATCTGAATTGCTAAGGGCACCAAAATTCCGATCGCATCAACAATGTAGTTCCCCTTTTTACCCATATCACCAATTGTGCGTTGCCACCAGGGAAATAGGCTGCACACCATGAGCGTCAGGGCAAATCCAGCTGCGAGTGCTGCTCCAGTGCTGCTGAGCGAAAACCAAATGATGGCAAATACTGTCGCTGCGGCTAAATAGATCAGGGTAAAAAGATTGAAGCGCCTCATTGCTGGACTTTCTCTTTTGCGATGTTGTCAATGATTAGACAGGTTTCTAGCTTTTGGCTCATCTAGCTGAAGGTTGAATTGCATTCTGTTACGTCACATCCAATCTCCAAGAATCAGGCTGAGTATTGCTAGATCTTTACATGATGTCTAAAAGCTACTAGTAAAAACCCATAGAGCCGAAAGAGTTTTTAATGAAATCTTAAGGGGGTTCGGTTTAGAACGGGGAAATTACGGTTTAAATCTTTTGCCCACAGGGATAAATCTATAAGTCTGAAAAGGTTGGGAGTTTAATTTACAAGGATGGGGGCAAGTTAGTGGTCGGAGATGCTATTGGGAATCTACTGATTGTTGACGACCAGCCAGATAACCTACGGGTTCTGTCTTCGATTTTAGATCAGCAGGGATATAAGGTCAGGAAGGCGTTGAATGGGGCGATCGCCCTGCAATCTGCACAAATTCACCCCCCTGACCTAATTTTGTTAGACATTATGATGCCGGGAATGAATGGTTATGAGGTTTGTACGGCATTGAAAGCTTCTCCTGAAACTCGTGAAGTTCCGGTAGTTTTTCTGAGTGGAGTGGATAGTGCTGCCGATAAGGTAAGGGCATTTGCAGTTGGCGGATCTGACTATATTACAAAGCCGTTCCAGGCAGAGGAGGTGCTGGCGCGAGTTCACCAGCAGTTGATGCTTCAGTGGCAAACTCAGCGGCTTCAGCGAGAGATTCAGGAGCGCAAACAAGCCCAGTCAGAAACTCAGCTTTTGCTCACGATTATTCAGGCAGTGGATGAGGCAACTAATTTTGAGGCAGCGCTGGATGCGGTGCTGTGTGAGGTGAGACGGGCGATCGCCTGGGACTACAGTGAAGCCTGGACTTCTGACCTGGATGATACAGCGTTTCACCTCAGTCGAGTTGATTATGATGCTGAGGATGTTCGGCTTCAGCAATTTCATGAGATGAGCCGAGATCTGTCTTTTGATCAGAATGTCAGCTTGCTTAAAACAATTTGGACTGCTCGCCAACCGGAGTGGATTGCAGATATTTCTCAGAGCACATCTATGTTTTTGCGATCGCCTGTTGCTCAGTTGGCTGGTCTAACGTCTGCGTTTGCGGTGCCGATTGTTTTGGAAGAGCAGGTTTTAGCGGTTCTGTTATTTTTTAAGCGTAGCCACAGTGAGTTTGAGATTAATTTAGTTAACTTGGTGAGTGCGATCGCCCTACAGCTCGGCGGGTTTATGCAACGTAAACAAGCTGAGGAAGCGCTGAGACGCACAAATTTAGAGTTAAAGCGGCTTGTTAATAGTGATGGTTTAACCCAAATTGCTAATCGACGATGCTTTGATCAGGTGCTTCAACAAGAGTGGCAGCGACTCAGGCGAGAACAGTTGCCCCTATCGCTAATTTTGTGTGATGTTGACTTTTTTAAGCGATACAACGATCACTACGGTCACTTAAATGGAGATGATTGCTTAAAACGGGTGGCGCAGGCGATCGGACAAAGTATTAAGCGCCCTGCGGATTTAGCTGCTCGTTATGGGGGCGAAGAGTTTGCTGTAATTTTGCCAAACACTGATTCCAAAGGCGCTATCTATGTTGCTCAGTGCATTCAGAATGCTATGGCAGATTTACAAATTCCGCACAAGTCTTCTCAAGTAAGTGAGTTTGTCACGGTGAGCATTGGCATTGCTAGTGCCATTCCTCATTCACATCACGATGGACTGGAATCTTTGATTACTACGGCTGACAAAGCACTGTATGCCGCTAAGGAAAAGGGACGTAACACATACTGCTACTAAATCCCTCTGATGTATATCCTGAAACCGTCTAATCAAAGTAATTCAGCTTGGATATTGAGACTGCAATCTTTCTCTAGACAAGTCGCATCTATAGTGATGGCGATCGGTTTTTTGGTCATTTTGGGATGGATGTTTGATATCCCATTGCTTAAGACCTGCTTTTCCCACTCGACCAGCATGAAGGTCAATATTGCTCTAGGATTTATTTTGGGCGGAGCAACGCTGCATCTTCTTTGGTATCAGCAACATGGTGTTCGGTCGGCACTGTGGAGATGGGCTATTCAATTTTTAATTCTTAATTTCTCACTTTTAATCACCCTGCTGGCTACTCTCACTCTGATTGAGTATTGCTTTGGCAAAGATTTGGGAATTGATCAGTTGTTCATGCAGCAACCAGAACCATTGGGCAGCATGGTTGCTCCAGGGCGAATGGCAATCAACTCTGCAACCGCACTTTTGCTGCTGGGATTGGCTTTGTTGTTGCAGCTTTGGCAGATTGATCTCGTTTCACAGGGGGTGTCGCTAGCGATCTGGTTTCTCGGTTTGGTTGGGCTGTTGGGACATATTTATGGTGGAGTCTATTCTTATACGACAACTTCTTACGTGGGAATGGCTCCGCATACGGCGATCGCCTTCCTGCTCCTGAGTAGCGGCATTCTCTGTAGCCGTCCTGATCGAGGAATTATGCTGCTGCTGCTAGGCAAGCAAGCCGGAAACCAAATGATTCGTCGTCTGTTGCCGCTGGCGATCGCAGTGCCGATTCTCTCAGAAGGATTGAGTGAAGTAGGACTGCGGCTAAACTTCTACAGTTCCACAGCCGAATCTGCTCTGTCTAGTACTACGAATGTGTTTGTTCTTTCGGCATTAATTGGCTGGAATGGCTATATCTTTAACCGACTGGACTATGGTCGTCAACGGGCAGAACGAGCACTGCAAAATTTGAACGTGAGCCTAGAACAGCAGGTAGCGGAACGCACCCAGGAATTGCAGCAAAATAAGGTAGAACTAGAACAACGTGTCGCAGAACGCACCGTTGAACTGCAAGTCGCAAATAACCGGCTGCAACGAGAATTGTTTCACCGAGAGCGCACAGAACGGGCACTGAGAGAGAGTGAGCAGCGCTTTCAGACTTTTATGGATCAAAGCCCAGCAGCAGCCTGGATTACGGATGAGTCAGGACAACTGCTCTATACCAGTCAGCGCTATGCTCAAATGTTTCGCTTACCTATCCATTCCAGCGTTGACCAAACCGACACCCTTGATGCGGTCGGGTTTGGGCAGGAATTTTTGGGAAGCATTTACAAAGTTGCTCAGACGGGGCAAGCGAATGAGACGGTCGAGTCTATCTGTCGCATTGATGGAATGACCGGTGAGTTTTTAGTTTACCAGTTTCCTTTTCCAGCAGCACTCAATGAAATGCTAGTGGGTGGCGTGGCGATCGATGTGACAGAACGCAGACGAGCAGAACTGGCTTTGCAGGAGCGAGAACAGTTTTTGGGCAGCATCTACGATTCAGCGACAGAGGCAATCTGGGTGGTTGAGCAGCTTGAGGATGGGGAATTTCAAATTGTCAGCATGAATCAGGCGATTGAGACAACTGGCAGATCGGCTAACAGCTTTATAGGCAAACGCCTGGATGAATTGTGGGACGCTAAAATGGCTGCTCAAATTCGCAAGAACTATTATCAGTGTTTGTGGCGAGGTGAAGCGATCGCCTATGAAGAGTCGTTGCCATTTGGGGATCAAGTTCACAGTTTTCTGACGACTTTAACTCCGTTGCCTGATCCTCAAAGGCGAGTTCGGCTGCTGGGCATCAGTATGGATATTAGCGATCGCAAAGCGGCTGAGCTAGCGACCCAACAGGCCAAAGAAGCGGCTGAAGCTGCGAGTCAGTCAAAGAGCATTTTTCTAGCCAATATAAGTCATGAGTTGCGAACACCACTCAACGTAATCTTAGGCTTCACTCAAGTGATGCGCCGTGATGCCTCTCTCTCGGATAAACAACTTGAAACCATTCAAATCATTCATCGCAGTGGCGAACAGTTATTCAATTTAATCAGCGATATTCTTGACCTATCTAAACTAGAAGCAGAACGCACAACTTTAGATGAAAGCAGCTTTGACCTGATGGCTTTGCTAAAATCTTTGCAGGAAATGCTGCAACAGAGAGCTGAGTCAAAGGGTTTGCAATTTGAAATTGAACTGGCTTCAGATGTGCCGCAATATCTCATTGCTGATGCAGGCAAGCTGCGTCAGATTTTGCTCAATCTGCTGAGCAATGCCATTAAGTTTACGGAACAGGGAAGTGTAACACTGCACGTCAAGCAGTCGAACCCTGCCAAAACTGAATCCCATACAACTCACCTACTCTCATTTGAAGTGCAAGATACGGGCATGGGAATTGCTGCAACTGAGATCGCCCACATTTTTGATGCATTCGTACAAAGCCATTCTGGGAAAATGACTCCCGGTGGAACAGGGTTGGGGTTAACAATTAGCCGTCGGTTTATCAGGCTGATGGGCGGCGAAATTTCAGTCAACAGCACTCTGGGACAGGGTAGTATCTTCTACGTTCACATTCCAGTTCAGATTGCTCAAGCATCTGATGTACAAAGTACTTCTTCCCCAGAGCAGGTGATTGGACTGCTTCCAGGCCAACTGAACTACCGGGTTTTAGTAGTAGACGATCAGTCTGAGAATCGCCTGCTTTTGACTCGTCTAATGATGCAGTTGGGGTTTGATGTGCAGCAAGCAGCCAATGGACAGGAAGCGATCGCCCTTTGGCACCAGTGGCAGCCTCACCTAATTTGGATGGATGTAAGAATGCCCATAATGGATGGCTATGAGGCAACGCAAGCAATTCGCGCTGGTTCACAAGATCAGCCTGTCATTATTGCGCTGACAGCTCAAGCTTCAAGGAGCGATCGCGCTCAGGCACTCGCGTCAGGCTGCAACGATTTTGTCACCAAACCATTTCGAGAAAATGTCCTTTGCGACAAAATGACTGAGCATTTGGGGGTGCAGTTTATTTACGAGGCGGTGCCTCCGTCAATACCTGATGCAAGCGAGGAGGGCGATCGCCAGTTCCTCACTCGCGAGAGTCTACGGGTCATGCCAACTGCCTGGATTGCTGCACTACTCGGTGCATCCCAACTTTGCGACGAGGAAGAAATTGACCAGCTAATCCAACAAATTCCGACAGTCCACACCTTCTTGGCAAAATGCTTGAGCCGCCTTGCTCATGATTATGAATTTGAGCAGATTAGCAAGCTATCTTCTCTTGAGTAGTTGCCTACACCGCAACTACTCAAATTCTTACAATTCTTATTCGAAAGGAGTTTCAGAGGATTCTAGAACGGACTGGACTAAATTTGGACTAAATTCAACTGCCCTCTTTGCGATCGCCTTTGCACAAGACGCAATAAATTGCCAGACTCATAAACCTTGAGGTTCACCTTCCAAGAAGTAGATGCTTGATCCTCATTTCCGAGAAAACAACCGAAAATAAATAGACTGCAATAACTCCTTCACCGGAAACGCTACATAGGTGATTGGGTTAACTGTCACAATGATGTTTCTAAAGTCGCGTCTGGCAAGTGCCACGATCGCCCAAGCAACCCAAGTTGGACTCATCACCCCAACCGGATTCAAAGTGCTCTTGAATGGTCCCAAGATCAGTTTGCGAATGATGCAAGGGGAATCTAGTCGTCGCAAAGTAATCAAATTTCCAAGGGTTCGCTTTGACAATTCATATAGAGGGCTGAGTGCCGGACTAACCTCCGCTTCAGACGTGTTAATCCAAAGCTCCTTGATTGCCTTATGCTCTGACTTCTGTACCGTACTCAAAAATAGCTCCGCCAACGCCCAGGCAGAGAAAGTATTGATCTCAAACGACTTTTGAATTGCTTCAGGGGTGCGATCGCCATGCACATTAATACCGTGGTTGATAATCAGAATGTCAACCGTTTTGAGGCGATCGCCCAACTCATTCTCCTGTCCCGGATGCCATCGGATCACCTCAGTCGGAGTATCAAACTCCAGCCCATCTGAAGTCGTCAACGCAACCACCTTTGCCCCTTGCTGAGACAACTGTTGAATCAGCGCCCGTCCCATAGAGCCAGAAGCACCCGTTACCGCAACCACTTTTCCCTTAAGCGACAAACTGGTTCCTAATAACTTATCGAAAATAGTAAAGTGACCAGAATAATAGGAATTTCCCTGATCAAAATGGTGTCGCCAGTGATAGGTTCGATTCACCGTCCATCGAGTCGGAATTTCAACCAAATCTCCTGGCTTATGGGTTAGATCAGTTTGCAGCAATAGGCCTTGAGAACGAGCTAAAGCTGAGACTAAAAAACCCAACGAATAAACGCAGCCAATTGCAAATCCATAACTTTGAGCAAGACCTGCGATCGCGCCCGTAATAAGGGTCATGGCGATCGCCTCGGGCACATCATTATAAAGCTGCGCCTTACGATAAGCTTCAAGACTGACCATCGTTAAATCTCGACGATAAGCCTTGTGGTGCAACGTATGAAAAGCTTGAATAGGCTGCCAGTAATGCCCTGCCAAATGATAAAAATCTCGAATTAATTCTGCTAAAACGATCGAGAAACACCCAAGCAGAAATTGACTTATAAGCAAATTAAAATCCATTTTTAGTCTTTTGAAATTGCCGTTCCTTCAACACCTAAAACTAATTAGTAAATTGAAACTAGCAGAACCAGAACAACTTACCCGCAAAGTAATTTAACATTCATACCCTAGTTTTTCATCCGCACGGCCATTTACTCCTGCATTCAAGTTGAGCGTCTTATGTTAAGACCAACTAATTTTACGGCAAGACTTAATTTGAGACGCTTTAACCTCGAAGTAAGACGCTAACTGGCTACTCAGCCCTTTCTACTTAAAATCTCGCCAGTACTTCTCTTAGCAAAAAGCTTTAAGACTCGTATGACCGTGATTCACAACAGCTTGTTACTCAGCAAAAAATCAGGCGAGAAACACAGCAGAACTATGCTTCTCGCCTGAATAATATTAGATCTCTAGACTTTAGTTCAGCCAATTCTTAAGCAGAACGACGCTGTTCCTGATGTTGTCCTTTTGCAAACTCCTCGACCATCTTGTCTATAAACGCAGAAATGTCGCTAGGATTCCGACTCGTTACCAATCCCTGATCAACTACGACCTCCTGATCGACCCAGTTTGCACCTGCATTCTTTAAGTCAGTTTTAAGAGAGGGCCAGGAAGTTACCGTGCGCCCCTTCACAACATCTGCCTCAATCAACGTCCATGGCCCATGACAAATTGCGGCAACGGGCTTGCCCGCTTCAAAAAACGACTTAATGAATTTCACTGCTTTTTCATTAGTGCGTAATTGGTCGGGGTTCGCTACGCCACCCGGCAACAAAAGAGCATCGTAATCGCCAGGATTTGCATTATCTAGGATCAAGTCAACCGAAAAATTGTCACCTTTGTCAAAGTGATTCCAACCTTGAACAGTGCCACTTTTGGGTGAAATGATATGGGACTGAGCCCCTGCTTGCTCAAGAGCCTGCTTAGGCTCAGTCATTTCCACCTGCTCAAAACCATCCGTAACTAGAATGGCAACTTTTTTCTGATTGAGCTGCTGTGTCATCTTCAATTCCTCTATTTCGTCTCATCTATCGTGCATTTCCAGCCCAGAAAAACTACATAAATTTTCTGTTGGGACTGTTTCACACAGCGCACGAACACCAATGTATTGCAATTCTTCTAGCCTATTCTCTGTTTTCAGTGTGACCTTATTGAGGTCTCGTTCCTCCTTTAGAGACATAAGTAAATTCTGCTCAGAAAGATACTTGGCATGTAATCGGCTTCAGCCGAAACAGGATCAACCGCGTTTGTACAAGCTCCGAAATGACTTAAACGGAATTATTACTCTAGTCAACAATCTCAGAACTCACACTCCACTCTAGACTCATTTGTATCAAAATTGGACTCATAAAAGCAAGTCTAAGTCTTACTGTGAGACTAGAAAGGCTGTGCTAGAGCGGCAAAGCTAGTTGAAAAGCAACACATGTCAAGCAAGCATCTTGTAGTACTTGTAGAGGACACACTCTATTGCATCTCTGCAAAAGCTATTGGGGGCTAGCTACTTGCATCTAGAAGTAGATATGGCTTCATCAACTCGATAAGTTCAAAATCTCAAGATTGCAGTGAGATTAGGCAGTATCAAATTTAGACCAACAGCGATACAATTGAGTCTCATCCCAAGACAAAGCTTAAGGAAGTGTGGTAACAAAGAGGATCATTGAAGCAGGCGATCGCTTTGTACAAATTCTTACTTAAAACAAAACCTAAATTTCAAGGGGCATTTTCTTCAAAAGAATGAATTTCAGAGGTGTCCTTGAAATGAACTCGCGATTCTTGCTTGAATGCTACGCCTCTAAGTAGGGAAAACAAATCAGACCTTAAAACCTTTTCTCAAATCTAGACTAAGTAAACTCAGTTGTAGACTCATACCGATACAATGAAGTCTCCGTCTAAGACAAAAAACTCATCTCAATAGAGACTCAGTAGTATCATCTCTGGATTCAAATTGAGACAAGCAAGTCTCAATATAAATCAGCTTTTGCAAGAATTAAGACTAATCGTTCTAGAAATAAGACTAGTATTGATACTAGTGAGTCTCAAGATGGAAAGAAGTCATGGATGTTGAAACTTCAAGCAACCCTCAGGGATTGATGTCAGTCGAAGCCGTGCAAAAAGCTTTGAACCGCTCTCGCGCTTCGGTATATCGCTACGCCAACACCGATCCAGAGAACTCTAACCTGCCCTATGACCCTCAGAAGCTAAATCCTGAACTGCGACTCGACAAAGATGACCCACTGCTGTTTCATCCCAATGAGGTAGCCCGATTTGCAAAAGATGTATTAGGAATTAAGCAAGTCACCATCGAAATTCAACAACCTGCTGAGACGGTTACTCATGAATTGCTGCGAGCAATTTTGGCAGAGCTTCAGAGCATCCATGAACTGCTCAAAAACCGCTCCTAAATCGTTAAAACGTGAGTTCAAACGCAAGTCAAAATAGCTCCCTAATTTGCCAGAGGAAACCCCTACCAAAACAAGGTAAAAGCCGCTCTGCCTAAGCAATCCAAGCTTCTGTTGTAGAAGCGATAATAGGAATAGAGGTAAGCAGGAAGAAGCACAACATTACATGAAAATTCAGTCATCTGTATTGGTTCATTTAGGATTTGGTAAGTATGTGCGTTCAGATCAAGTGACTGCCGTAATACCAATTGAGGAAGACCGCGGACCCGGTCGTAGAACCTTTATTCAGCTTCAGGGGCAGTCTGACCCGTTGATTGCATCACGTGCAGAAGATTCCATTGTGCGTGACCTGGTGCAAGAGCCGCGTGAAGTGACTCAGTCTCGGCAGCAGCAGGAGATTCTGAGAGATTTGGTGAATGACTTGAGTAACGTCAATGCTACGGTTCGTCGGATTGCTCGTGACGAAGGTGGACTTGACTTGGAGCGTCTAGAGCGACGCATTCGTGAAGTACTAGAGGATTAGATTTTGCAGAATACTGACACAACCACTCTTATCCCAACTCAGCCTGTACGGTCTGCCCGGCTCTGGATGCCCGAGCGGGTCATGTTTACCCCAGCTGCTTTGGAAGAGCCTTGGGGACAGCAAATTCTTTCACGAGTACAGTCCCTCAACTTGCCTGTTGATGAGTTGCCTCGCAATCGTCTGACAGGGCTGAGAGGAGAGAGCGATCGCGACACCTACGACATTTCTAAACGTACTCTTGCCGTCGTCACCGCCCCGCCCAGTGCCCTCAAACTTAGCCCGATTCCTCCCTCTGCCGACTGGCAATTTCACTTAGCAGAGGGCTGTCCGGCTCACTGTCAGTACTGTTATCTAGCTGGTAGTCTGTCTGGACCTCCTGTGATTCGCGCCTTTGCCAACCTACCGCAGATTTTAGACAACCTGACTCACTATAAGCAGCCTGGACAGATAACTTCCTTTGAAGTGAGTTGTTACACCGACCCGCTGGGTATTGAACATTTGACGGGAAGCCTTGCTGAGTGCATTCGCTACTTTGGTCAACACGAGGGAATGCATCTTCGTTGGGTGTCCAAATTTGACGCAGTAGATGGACTGTTAGACTTACCACACAACGGGCACACTCGCTGTCGCGCCAGTGTCAATGCCACACCCATCTCCGGTCGGTTTGAAGGAGGCACTGCATCCGTTGCAGCCCGGCTCCAGGCATTACGCAAATTGGCACTGCCGCGATCGCAATCTGGAGGAGGTTATCCCATCGGGCTGGTGATTGCCCCAATCATGGTCATGGAGAATTGGGTTGAGCATTATACTCAGCTTCTAGACTCCATTAGCGAAGCTCTAGATTTTGACTGTGATCTGACTTTTGAACTCATTTCTCATCGTTTTACACCCAAATCCAAAGAAGTGTTGACCACCTGGTATCCACAGACCAAGCTGGACATGGACGAAACAACCCGTAGCGTTAAGCGCAACAAGTTTGGTGGGACCAAGTATGTTTATGACACTGACATCATGAAAGAGCTACGGCAGTTCTTTGAGCGTGAGATTGCTCAACGTTTTTCCAAAGCTCGAATCCTTTATTGGACATAGATCATCAAGGGTTGGGGGTTCGCCTCCCAACCCTCTTTTTTTCGGCTCACGTTTAGAGTAGGCAGAGCGAGCAAACTATAATCCTCGGCAATTGTACTCACTAAAGGTAGAGAAAAAGCTACTCATTTTTACTTATCATTTACGTCATAATCGACGGGAGACTTATGCAGTTAGAATTGTCTGCCCTAAAGGCTTTGACAAAATTCAAAACCTGCATGACAGCCTTATCCTCATGCTGTCAAACGTTGTGCTAACAGGGATTGCTTTTAGCAACTTCTTTTTGGCTGGAGGAATTCGGTCAGCAGTTGAGCGCTTATGAATTCAGAACTGCAATTTGGCTCTGGTTTAGCTCTTTTGGCTGGGGTTTTGGCGATCGCCCTCTCCCTGGTGCACTTATTTGCGCGTAACATCCGATCATTCAACACCATTCCGCGTAGCCGCTGGCTCTCCTTCAGTAGCGGAATTTCTGTAGCTTATGTATTTGTTCACATCCTGCCTGACCTGAGCGAAGCTCAAGAAACTATCCGTCAAACCTTGGACGAAACCTCGGTAAACCAGTCTCTATTATTTTTAGAACATCACATCTACCTGATGGCTCTCCTGGGCATCTCGGTCTTTTACGGACTAGAGCGGGCTGTTACCGTATCACGACAGCGCAACCAGGACTCCGGCAAAGGCGATATTCCCGAAATTGGCATATTCTGGCTACACATTGGCTCCTTTGCACTCTATAACGCCCTAATCGGCTACTTGTTGTTCCATCGTGAAGAACCGGGACTTTGGAGCCTACTCTTGTTTGCGATCGCCCTAGGGTTTCACTTCATCGTCAACGATTACGGGTTGCGCGACAACCATAAACACATTTACGACAAAACAGGACGCTGGATACTGGCAGCCGCAGTCCTTGTAGGAGCAGCAATTGGCTATGGCACTCACATTCACGAAGCAGCGATCGCCCTCCTCTTTGCCTTTTTAGCAGGAGGAATTATCCTCAACGTCCTTAAGGAGGAACTACCCGAAGATCGCGAAAGCCATTTTGGATCGTTTGTTCTAGGAGCAGGAATCTACGCAGTACTGCTGCTCACCGTTTAAAAAAGCTGATTAAAAAAGCTGACAAATTTTTATGAGACCAGCACCATCCGAATTATTTCTGGTACTAGTAGATGGAGTAGCTTAACTCCCCTGAGTAAGCATCAACGTCCGAGGAGTAAGGAGTAGTCGGTGAGCAAGTTAAATCCCATTCAGCTAGAGCAACTCAAAGAAATTGGCGTGCAGCTGCACCAAACGCGAGAGCAGCAGTCTAAATCCCTTGAAGAAGTTGCAGCCAAAACTTTTATCCCCCTGCGCCTGCTACAAGCCATAGAAGTCGGTCAAGCAGCAGTCTTACCTGAACCTGTCTTTATTCAGGGCTTTATTCGTCGCTATGGAGACCTTGTAGGACTGGATGGAATGGCTTTATCCAAACAGTTTTCACTCGATAGCACCACTGCTACATCCGCTAAAATTGAGCAACCCAAAGTTGCTTCTCCACAACCAATACAACCACAACCTGTACAACCACAGCCCGTAAAATCTCAGCCAGTCGTCTCTGAGCGGGAATTTCCTGTGGCAAAAGCCGTTTACACACCAACACTTAGCCCAAATACGACCAGCTCAGATGTTGAGCCAGAACTAACTAACTCAGAGTCTTCCAGAACGTCAACTCGCTTCAATCCGCTCTACGCACTCTATGGAATTGCCGGAATTCTCATCATTGGTGGAGGCATCTTCCTAATCGGACAGATCAAGCCTCAGTCAAGCGAATTTTCGCAAGAAACGGCTGAATCCAATGTATCTAGTTCTTCCACTCCTACTGTTCCTCAGACCGAAGCAAGCCCTGTTGCCTCACCTCAGCCCTCAGCCGTCCCCACTGACGACATCGAAGTCAGTATTAACCTAACTGAAGCATCCTGGCTACGAGTTACCGTTGATGGCGAAATTCAGTATGAAGGAATCCTGCCCCAAGGAGAACAGCAAACTTGGAGTGCAAAAGAACAGGTAGTCATTAGAGCCGGAAATGCTGGAGCCGTCTTAGCCAGTCTCAATGGAGCATCCCCCGAACCCTTGGGAACTAGAGGAGCCGTTGCAACAGTCACTTTCCTCGAAGCCGAGTAGTTTTCCACCTGTGTAGGCTCGATTTCAAAAGCCAGAGTAACGGATGCTAAGTGGCAAACAGCACTCCCTAACTGTTGAACCCCAGTTACACGATTCCGAAACGGATGTTAGAATCCGCTCAAAAATCAGCCTATCCATCCCTGATAGATCTGCTTAATGAGCGGTGCATTCTGTTCTTATACGAAGTGCGTTCAATGATCTCGTTTTGGAATGAGGAGCTAGCACCATGGATCAAGGTTCACAAGAACTCCGTCGCGCTGCCGCTAAAGCATTTGAGCAGGCGATCGCCCAGCTAGAAACCACTCTGCAATTGCCCAATGAGGTCACTGATCTCACAACTTCTCCACCCGAAAACGCCAAACAGCAAGCCGATAGCGCTAATTCCGCCTTTGACCTAGACGCGCTGGCAGATGCCGCTGCCGACATTGAGCAATTCATTCAAGCAAAAACTCAGCTTTCAAACGAGCCTCCTGAGTCAAAGGAGTAGGGAATAAAGCAAAACTTCCTCCTCACTCCCTAGCTCCCAGCCCCTAAGCTCTCCCTCTGCCGCTGCGCCTCATACAAGATTAAAGCAGCTGCGATCGCCACATTCAGAGACTCTACGCCTACTGCCAGAGGAATTTTGACCTGCACATCAGATATTGCTGTCAGTTCCTCTGACAGCCCAGCACCTTCGTTTCCTAGCAAAAGTAGCGTCGGTGGCTTAAAGTCTGCTTGCCAATAAGTCAACTCAGCCGTAGGCAACGTTGCCACCACCTGCACGCCATGTGTCTGAAGCTGCAAGATCTCTGCCCGCAAATTTTTACTAGTCGCCATCGGCAACCGAAACCATTGTCCAGCGGATGCTCGCAGCACTTTAGGGTGGTCCAAATCAACACTATCTGCACTCACCCACAAACCGTCAGCACCAGCCGCCGCTGCCGTACGAATCACCGTACCCAAATTGCCTGGATCTTGCAGCGTTTCTAACGCGACAGCCAAACTGATCCTCGAATCAAGAGCATGATCATGCGATCGCCGTTCTGCCGCAGCGACTACACCATCAGGTTGAACCGTGGTGGCGATCGCTCCCAACACCTCAGCACTCACCAGTTCTACCCGACTCGCCTGCTGACTCGCCCGCTCCCAAAGCTGAGCATGACGGTCTTGCCAGTTAGGAGTACAGCACACTACTGCCAAAGGACAGTTCACTGCACAAGCTTCCTCTAGCAAATGTGTCCCTTCCAGCAAAAATAATCCTTGTTCCCGCCGTTCCTTCGCTCGATGCAGCTTTCGCATCTGTTTGACCAGCGGATTTTGCAAACTAGTCAGCATCGCAACAAGCAAAATTTTGTCGAAGAATAGATTGAAATTTTGTTACACAAGACGACAAACGTATAAGTTTGACGAATTACAGAACTTAGCTTGTTTCATAAAATTATTAAGTCCCGATCTAGCTCAAGCTAAATCGGGACTTAATTTCGCATTCAAAAATGCGGAACCCGGGACTTGAACCCGGAAGTCTTTGCAGACACTAGAACCTGAATCTAGCGCGTCTACCAATTCCGCCAGTTCCGCACTAGCGCTTTTTAGGGCTGCGATTCGCTATCATCCCCTAATCTTGAGCAACAGTCAAGCAAATCCTTAAATTAATTCTAGCCCGTAGGGAATTCTAGCTTCAGTTCAGCAAAATTGCTGTAAGTCAGAATTCTCGACATCTCAACACTTTCCGGTAGAATCAGAACCAAATTTGAAGTCACAGATAACCAACCGATTCTGGAGGACAGACCCATTACTCCTTCTTTTAGTTCATCAAGTAGTTCATCAAGCCCTCGCTCTCTACCCGAGGAAGGCGACTCCGTACTCAAAATCTGGGGCAAAGCCCCTTTGCAAGGACAAGTAAAAATCAGCGGAGCCAAAAATTCAGCCTTAGTCGTTATGGCAGGCTCATTGCTTTGCCCTCAAGATTGCCGTATTCGCAACGTCCCATCCTTAGTGGATGTACAGCGGATGGGCGAAATTTTGTCGTCCTTGGGCGTGAAATTAGAACGGCATGGTGACGCTCTAGAAATCGATGCACGGCACATTGGACAATCTAAAGCCCCTTACGAGTTGGTTAGCCAACTCCGAGCTAGCTTTTTTGTGATTGGCCCACTGCTAGCGCGGTTAGGAGTTGCCAGAGTCCCACTACCGGGAGGATGTGCGATTGGTGCTAGACCTGTAGACCTGCACGTTAGAGGGCTACAGCAAATGGGGGCTGACGTGCAAATTGAGCATGGCACGGTTCATGCTTACACCACAGGAGCAAACAAGCGGCTCAAAGGAGCCAAAATATATCTGGACTACCCCAGCGTAGGTGCGACCGAAACGTTGATGATGGCAGCGACTCTAGCCGATGGAGAAACGGTGATTGAGAATGCTGCTCAGGAGCCAGAGGTTGTTGATCTGGCAAATTTCTGTCGAGCAATGGGGGCAAAAATTCGCGGAGCAGGAACCAACACCATCCTGATTTCAGGTGTACCGAGTTTGCACTCCACCGACTACTCCGTCATTCCCGACCGGATTGAAGCGGGGACTTTTTTGGTTGCTGGAGCAATTACCCATTCTGAAATTACCCTCGCTCCTGTTGTGCCAGACCACCTCGCGGCAGTCATTGCCAAACTTCAGGCGATCGGTGCAGAAGTGGTAGCTGACGCTCCTAATCGCCTGCGGATCATTCCCGCTCAAACTCACTTCGCTACAGACATCGAAACCTTGCCCTATCCTGGTTTCCCAACAGACATGCAGGCACAGTTTATGGCGCTGCTGACCCTCAGCGAAGGCGATAGCGTCATTACAGAAACCGTGTTTGAGAATCGTCTGCGCCACGTGGCAGAGCTAAATCGTATGGGCGCAGATATCCGCGTCAAAGGAACTCATGCCATTGTCCGAGGCGTCCCTCTATTGTCGGGTGCTCCAGTCGTAGCAACCGATCTGCGGGCTTCTGCTGCCCTAGTGCTAGCAGCCCTGGCAGCAGAGGGAATGACCACAATTCAAGGGCTACAGCACCTTGATCGGGGGTACGACAATCTGGAGGTCAAGCTGCAAAAACTAGGAGCTAAACTGCAACGAGTTCCAGCAGACCCATCAGAGATAATTCAACCCGTCTCAACTGACTCATCAGAAACAGGTGTCACAGCTTAATCAGTCCAACTGATGCGATCGCCTCTTAGCCCCGGCGATCGCTCCCCCGACAAGCTAAACTTCTCGCTATACTAAACTCGAAGCCGGGTGTAACCTGCTTTACAAAGTTTCCCTCCAGTTCGCCATGTCCTTCTCCAAAACTTTTCTGGTTGGTCTTAAATCTGACCAATTTCGTCACCCTTTAGATTTGAAAGCAACCCAAGCGCTAAAACAGCTTCCTGGCTTGGATTTGCTCATTCGCAATCTACTTGGGCCAATCGCTGAACAATTTTTCTATTTAGAGAATATTGCATCCAGCATTTTAGTCAGTGAGCAGCAGTTGCCCGATTTGCACAAGCTGCTGGTCGAAGCCTGCCAGGTTCTAGATTTGGAGACTCCACAACTCTACATTCGTCAACATCCAGTACCCAACGCCTACACGTTTGCGGTGCGAGGCAAGCAACCGTTTATCGTGATTCACACCTCACTGATTGAGCTACTCACTCCTGAAGAAATTCAGGCAGTGATCGCTCACGAACTGGGGCATCTCAAGTGCGATCACGGAGTTTACCTGACTCTAGCCAACTTAGTCGTGTTGGCAGCAGGAAACCTGATCCCGTTAGGAGGAGTGATCGCTCAAAACCTTCAGGCACAGATTTTGGAGTGGGTTCGCTGCGCTGAATTTACCTGCGATCGCGCTGCCTTGCTCGTTGCCCAAGATCCCCGTATCGTCGCATCCGTACTGATGAAGTTGACCGGTGGCTCACCCACCTTGTCCTCTCAGCTAAACCTGGATGCATTTCTGGCACAGGCTCGTTCCTACGATGACATCAGCGACAGTGAACTAGGCGAATTGCTGAAGCAAGCTCAAACTGCTCAACTGACTCACCCCGTTCCAGTATTGCGAGCAAGAGAAATTGATCGCTGGGCAGGCAGCCAAACTTACCAATCACTACTCCAAAACCGCACAATCGGCTATAATGGTGAAGCTAAACCAGAGGGCGGATGGCGAAATTGGTAGACGCACCACACTCAAAATGTGGCGGCTTCGGTCATGCGAGTTCGAGTCTCGCTCTGCCCATTAATTTGAATCAAGTTTCTCCAGAATAGGTTTCTTAAAAAACTTATCTGGAGAACAACGGTCAGCCAATAACCTGATAGGTGATAGGAGAAAATCAATGTCTCAACAGCTCAAGCGGTGGGAATCTCCCCGCCGGGAAGGTAGAAACGACAAAGGCAAAGGGGGCAGTGCCCGACAGCGACAAAAACTGAAGCAGCTAAAGGGTCTGCGGCAAAAGTTAAAGCGGCAAGCAGATCAGCCAGAAACTAAGAGGGGAGAGAGCGCAAGTTCTTTCCCCTCTTTTGCTTTCCCCAACCCTTCAGATTCGGATAGACTCTTGCAAGATTCGATTAAGTCATAAAAATCTAAAACATTCCGTACATAGGAGATGTTTAAGCGATCGCGGGAATAATGCTAGGAGAGACATCTTTTAGTCGCCGATTTTGGGCAACTGGACTCAAGAAATAGAGCAGTCCCACTCATAGAGTTGAGACCAAAGCTAAAATCGCCGAAGAATGCCTCTCTAAGTCCAGTCGTGTTAGCCCCAACAACCGCTATTGCAACGGCAAGAGGCGAGAATGTGAACATAGAAAACTTGAATCAGCAGCCGAAAATAGCTCAAATTCATTCGTGCCAAGAATTGTTTGACCAAGCCCCAGCAGGTTACTTGATCACTGACCAAGCAGGGCTTGTGCAGGAGGCAAATCAAGTAGCCGCACATCTATTTGGAGTTGCTAACGGTCAACTGCTCGGCAAGTCTCTAGCTGCTTTTGTAGCTGCTGAAAGTTTAGACCAATTTTTGTTGATGTTAGCTCAGTCACAGCAAGACTCAGCAGAGCAGTCAGCAGAAATTTGCTTCGTTACGCCTCAGGGAGATTTGCTTCATACAATTCTCAGCATTAACGCAGTTTTTGACTTGACAGGTCAAGTAGCGGGGTTACGGTGGCTAATTCAAGACATTAGCGATCGCAAACAAACCGAAACACAGCTTCAACAGCAGGTAGAACAGGGAAAGTGGCTGGGGGCGATCGCTCGTCGCATTCGTCAATCGCTCAACCCTCAAGAAATTCTAGACGCTACGGCAACTGCTACCAAGTCATTTTTTCAAGCAGATCGAGTGCTGATTTCTCGCGCCAGACCAAATGGCGACTGGGTAAATGTAACCGAGGCACTTGAATCAGGTTGGACCTCCGTTTTAGGTTTTGCAGTAGAAAAAGAGTGGGTAACAGAGCGTCTTGATGTCTACCAACAAAAAGGTGCATACACCATTCACAACATTGAGCAAGCTAGTCTTTCACCGAGAAGTCTGGAACTGCTCCATCACTACCAAATTCAAGCGCTCCTGTCCATTCCAATTATTCAAGACGAGCAGGTTCTGGCATTTCTATCGGTGCATCAGTGCCGTAGCCCCCGTAACTGGCAAATGTCAGAAATTGATGCACTCCAACAGCTAGCAGACCATCTAGCAACCGCTCTCCACCAGTCAGAGCTTTATCAACAGATTCAGCGACTCAACGCCGACTTAGAAAAAGAAGTGCAGCGGCGCACGATTGAAGTACAGAGAGCAGTGGCATTTGAATCAATGCTGAAGCGAATTACTGATAAAGTGCGAGATTCGCTTGACGAAAGTCAGATTCTAGAAACTGCTGTACGTGAGCTGACCCTGGTGCTGGGCTTGAGCGGCTGTAACGCAGCGCTGTACGACCTCGACCAGGGCACGTCCACCATTCACTACGAATACATTGACTCGATTCCTGCGTATCAGGGAAGAGTCGCTCAGATGAACCATTTCCCAGAAATTTACAGCCAGCTCCGTCAGGGCTATTACTTTCAATTTTGCTCCCTATCCCCCAACCCGGTCCGGGGACAGGTTGCAATGCTGGCCTGCCCAATTTTCGTTGATTCAGAGTCTTCTCAGGGTGTTGAGCAAGTCGTTTTAGGCGACCTGTGGTTAATCAACCACAAAGATTATGTGTTCAGCGAGTTTGAAATTCGCCTGGTCAGGCAGGTTGCGAACCAGTGTGCGATCGCCATTCGTCAAGCTCGACTGTATCAAGCAGCTCAGGTTCAGGTGCGTGAGTTAGAAAGACTCAATCGCCTCAAGGACGAATTCCTCAGCACCGTTTCCCATGAATTGCGGACTCCCATCTCCAACGTCAAGATGGCAATTCACATGCTCAGAACTGCCACAACGGAAGAGAAGCGGCAGCGGTATCTAGAAATTTTGGACGCAGAATCGACCCGTGAAGCGGAACTGATCAACGACCTGCTCGATTTGCAGCGGCTAGAAGATGCTTGCTACCCCATCACCTTCGAGGTCATTCGTCTACAAGATTGGCTACCGGGGATCACAGAACCCTTCCATGCTCGAACTACAGTTCACGATCAAATCCTAGATGTTTCCTACCCTTCTAATCTGCTGCCGATGGTGGCAGACCCAGTTGTCTTGCGACGAATCCTCGCAGAACTGTTGAACAATGCCTGCAAATATACTGTTCCTGCGGGTGAGATTTATCTCAAGGTGTCTCAGGAATCAAACCTCGGCTTGAACTTAAATTCAATAACGGTCTTTACCCTTCGCAATCGGGCAAATATTCCTCATTCTGAACTGCCCCATATTTTTGAGAAATTTTACCGGGTTCCCAATGCTGATCCCTGGAAACGGGGCGGGACGGGATTAGGGCTGGCGCTCGTACAAAAGCTGGTAGAACAGTCTGGCGGAACAATCAAGGCGGAAAGCACAGATGGCTGGACATCTTTCACGGTGCGGCTACCCACTCAGATCCAGACGGAGATTTAGACGTTAGGCATTGCTAATTTGAAGTTACGAATCCGGTAGAGGCGTTTCGCGAAATGTCCTTGTAGGTAACGAACAGCCCCGCGTTAAAATGAGAAGTCTCATCTGGGCTATTTTTTGTTGAGTGGCGATCGCGCTCTAAATCTGGCAGAGTGATTCAGAAGGTATTGCTGCCATTTACCTATGATATCTGCTCGTTTTATTCGATTTTTTCAGCACCTTAATCTAGCAACCATCAGGAAAACGATTGATTGCGTAGGCAAGCAGCGTCTACCGGGTCTAGCTTCTGAGATGGCGTATAACGCAATGCTGGCCCTGTTTCCCGCAATTTTGGCTGTACTTACTGCAATTGGCTTGTTTCAACGCTTGCAGACTGCTTTTCAGCGTTTGGCAGATGAGGTGAGTGAACTAGCGCCTTTAGAGGCACTGGGGCTAATTCAGGGGGTCGCTAAAGAATTGAGTGAGAGCAGCAACGGTGGGCTGTTTTCCTTGAGTTTTGCGATCGCACTCTGGGCATCTTCTGGAGCGCTGAGTGCAGCCATGACCGCGCTTGACCAGATTCATCGAATTCCTCCAGAAAAAGTTCGCCCCTTTTGGAAGAAAAAGCTGATTTCCATTGGCTTGACGATCGGGACGATTTTGCTGCTGATGCTTGCCTCGACCCTCATTTTTGTAGGCGACCTGGTTGTTCGTCGGCTAGCGGATGTCAGCCTTCTAGAAACGTTGTGGCGACTGTTGACCTTTCCTCTAGCACTCGGCATTGTGTCGATTGCCTTTGCCTTTGTTTATCGCTTTGGCCCAAGTCAGTGGGTTCCAGGAAAACCCATTCTCCCAGGTGCAGTCCTGGCAGCGATATCCTGGGCTATCCTGTCCAACTTATTTCGTTTTTATGTTGCTCAGTTTGGCAACTACAACAAAGCTTATGGAGCCGTTGGAGCCGTAATTGTGCTGCTCTTGTGGCTCTACATGAGTTCTCTAGTGATGTTGATTGGAGATCAGTTGAATGTAACCGTTGGCGAATCGATGCAAAGACGGGCGAAGCTAGTTCGGCATCACCATGATGAAACTGAGGATGTAGCGATCGTTAAACCTGATACAGAGCAGCCTCAATCACGCCGTCTAAAATTGGTGCGAGGGTTTCGCATTGGGCGTAAGTAAAATCCCATAGAGTCCACAGCTCTCAGCGTTTTATGCGCTGGATGAAGTCAAAAACCCCGGCTCCAATCGACAGGAAAATTAAGAGCCAGATCACCAAACCTGGCAAAAACGTCAAAATCCCAATGCCTCTCAGCACCCAAACTACCAGTGTGATCCCCACAAATGACAGAAAAATCGCGGTTTCTGTCCTGACCGATCTGCTCATCTTTCTTCCTCAGACAGCAACCTACAGCTTATACACACCGAGTTACGTCCATCTGCGGCTTTGAATGCCCGTCAGAATTCCAACCCCGATGGACAACAGCACGATCGCCCCGACTGCGGGTCTAGGAATCGCTACACCGTAAGCCTGTAGCAATAGGATGATTGCCACTGCTACCAGCAGAAAACCAAAAACGTATAGAACGATCGTAATGGCAAGATTGGGGGTTCTACCCACAAACTCTTCTCCTCACACCTTTAGAAATTTCAACCCCCATTGTGACATGGCAAGGGTCAGCCCGTTCTAACCGAATTAAGCTGTAGGCGAAACAGCATATTCGCAAAGAAAATTTAACAAATTCACGAATATCTTTATAATTGGTTGAAATTAGTTTGGTGATTTCCTCAGTGGACGTGGTTATGGTAGTGGATGGAGTTCCTGCAAAATCGAAAACCAACTACTTGAATTATTGAGTTTGAGCCCCTTAGTTTGAACCACTTAATTGTTTCACCAGGAGTTGCTGAACTGAGATGACCGGATTTGCTGTGTTGGGCTATGCTGACTCCGAGTCAGGTCAAAGCTTTGATGTCGCTAGAGAGAAAGCGCTCTTAAACGGAGAAATTTTGCTAGAGACGCGATCGCACTCTGCCTGGGGAGGAGCAGTCACCGCCTGGATGTACCTGCCTCTGGAGCGATCGCAGGTCTGGCAGCAAGTGACAGACTACCCCCGCTGGGTTCAATACTTTCCTGATTTGGTGTGTAGTGAGGTATTAACTCACGGAGAAGGGCTACAGGGGTGCAAACGACTCTACCAGGTCGCCAAAAAAACATTTTTCATGCTTTCAGCCCAGGTTGAAATTTATCTGAAAGTAATCGAAACCGTTCATACTAGCGCCCGTCAGCAGATTCAATTTCGGATGGAAAGAGGCAGCTTTACAGATTTTTCGGCTGATCTAAAGCTTCAGGATCACCAGTCTGGTACCCAGTCCGGTACGTTACTAAGCTATTCTGTGCAAGCAACTCCAACGATTCCGGTGCCTTCTGTGTTTATTCAGGAAGCAATGCGGCTTGATTTGCCTGCTAATATGCGAAAAATGCGGCAAGTGATTTGCGGCCGCTAGTTACTCCTCACTTCACTTCCTGAATCATGTCAACGCAAAAGTTTGTGCAGCGGTTAGGTTCTGCTGGTAGCTGTTTAGGACTAAGTTCCCTAGCTTGGCTGGGGTTTAGTGCACTGCCTGCGATCGCCCAACTTAGCCCTCCTAACAATCTCAGCACGCTGCAAAACTCTCCAGCTAGCCAGCGCTTGCTAGAAATGTTTTCCATAGACATCCAGAACACTATCTCAGCCTGTGCCGACCGGGGAAAGGTTGATCTGGCAGCAGGGGCAGGGAGCGATGGTGCAGTCGTCTGTGGAGATGGCTCAAGCCAGCCAGAAGTCTCTTACACAAGCTACCTGGACACTATTTCAGATATCTTGGCGGCAAGTGGGCTAGTTGGCTTTAGAACGGTGGTGGAAGCTGATCCCAGAGTTACGCCAGAGATGTTGGTGACGGTTTTCTCAAACCCCCAAGGTACAGCAACTTTCTACAATGCAATTCAGTCTGTCATCGTCCAAAGTCAGCTTTTGCCTGCTGACGCGGAAGACTCTACAGCACTTTTGGCAAACGAAGTAGTCGGAAAGTTGCGAAATAGCCTACAGAGTTCAGCAAACCTTGAGGGACTGCTGGGTACGGCAGAACAGTACGCTCAGGTTGTTGATAATTTCTGCACGGCACCTGGCATGTCGGTTGACCAGGCGCGACAGCAAACACCCGGATTAACCTCCATTCAGCTTTACGCAATTTGCGTCCAGGAATCGGGTATGGCAGACGAAATGCTCCAGTTGGTCAATTAACGCTGTGACCCTAATTCTGACTAACGATGACGGCATTGACGCCCCCGGAATTCGAGCGCTCTGGCAGGCTGTTGGGGGACGGGGCATCGTTGTCGCACCTCAGCAGCCTCATTCAGGCTGTAGCCATCAGGTGACGAGCGATCGCCTCATTCACATTCAGCGCCGTTCTGATCAAGAGTTTGCGATCGCAGGTACCCCGGCTGACTGCACTCGCATTGCGCTGCATCACCTTAATTTCAAACCCAAGTTTGTCCTCTCGGGGATCAACGCGGGCGGCAACTTAGGAGCAGATGTATATCTGTCTGGCACCGTAGCGGCAGTGCGAGAAGCCGTTTTACATCGGGTACCCGGAATTGCGGTTTCCCACTTTATTCGACGGGGTATGGCGATCGACTGGCAGCTTGCAGCCCGTTGGACGGCACAGGTGTTAGACAAACTGATGCAACAACCCGTTGAGCCAGGAGCCTTTTGGAACGTCAACCTGCCTCACCTGGAGCCCGGATCACCTGACCCAGAAGTTGTTTTTTGTCCACTCTGCACTCAGCCTTTGCCAGCCGTCTACCAGGTTGAAGGAGAATATTTGCGCTACGTGGGCGAATACCCCAAACGCGCCCGCGATCCGGGTGCTGATGTGGACGTGTGCTTTTCGGGCAAGATTGCGATCACCCAACTGCGGCTGTAGCCTCTATAATCCTTAGCGTAGGTAAAGGGGCGATACAGAATGCGGATTTTGATCATGGGTGGAACGCGGTTTATTGGCGTTTACCTGACGCGAATTCTGATAGAGCAGGGTCATGAGGTGGTGCTGTTTAATCGCGGCAACAAGCCTGCTCCAGTAGAGGGAGTGCAGCAAATTCAGGGCGATCGCACCGACGCTGCCCAACTCAAAGACAAGCTTTCCTCCGAGCAATTTGATGCGGTGTTTGACAACAACGGCCGCGAATTGAGCGATACGCAGCCCCTTGCCGAAATCTTCAAAGACCGGGTGCAGCACTTTGTCTACGTCAGTTCGGCGGGGGTGTACCTCAAGTCTGACCAGATGCCCCACGTAGAAGGCGATCTCGTTGATCCGAAGAGCCGCCATAAAGGGAAGTTTGAGACAGAAACTTATCTGGCAGAAGCAGGCATTCCGTTTACGTCGATTCGTCCGGTCTATATTTACGGGCCGCAAAACTATAACGATTTAGAAGCCTGGTTTTTTGATCGAATTGTGCGCGATCGCCCCGTTCCTATTCCCGGAAACGGAATGCATCTAACCCAGTTTGGTCATGTCCAGGACTTGGCAGCAGCAATGGCGGCAGTTTTAGGTAACTCGCAGGCGAGCGGGCAGATTTATAACATATCGGGCGATCGCGCTGTCACCTTTGATGGGCTTGCCCGTGCTTGTGCAGCAGCAGCAGGGAAATCGCCAGAGTCCACAAAAATCGTGCATTACGACCCCAAGCAGTTTGACTTTGGCAAGCGCAAAGCTTTTCCGATGCGGGTTCAGCACTTTTTTACAGACATTCACAAGGCGAAGCAGGAGTTGGGCTGGCAGCCGCAGTTTGACCTGGTCGGTGGGTTAAAGGATTCTTTTCAAAACGATTACATGACCAGTGGTCGTGATCAGAGTGCGATCGATTTTTCGACTGATGATGAGATTTTGCAGTCCTGATTGGTTATTAATATTGAATGCTGATAGCAGGCTTTAAATGTTGGGTTCCGCTGCGCTTCACCCAACCTACACAACCTGTAGAACCGTAGGTTGGGTGGAGCAGAGCGGAACCCAACACCTTGAGCTTGCTGTAACGGTAGGGGCAGTTCGCGAACTGCCCCCCTACGCTATGGCTTTACCCATCTGGAAACGGCTGGAAGATGTTGCAGTGGGAGGGGCGCACCGCACCCCTACAGGGACGTGGGGAGAACTGAATGCTATGCCCCTTACTGGGGACTTGGAGATGAAGCGGTTTTGGGCATCAGGTAAATGGCACCAGAGATCCAGGTAAGCAGTACTGAGATCCAAAAGGCGACTAGCGAAAGCGTTATCCAAGCGGCAGGTAACGGAGCGATGAGAAGGGCGATCGCCACAATCTGGCTCACCGTCTTCAGCTTGCCCCAGATGTTTGCGCCAGAAATGGTGGTTTGGCTGACCCGCCATCCGGCAACCGTCAATTCCCTCGCCAAAATTAGAAATACGCCCCAGGCAGGCACCTGACCTAACTCAATCAGCGCTAACAGCGGAGCCAACACCAGCAGCTTATCAACCAGCGGATCGAGAAACTTGCCCAGATCAGTCACCTGGTTGAGTCGCCGCGCCAAATAGCCATCCAGCCAATCTGTACCGGCGGCAATCAGGAAGATCACCACACTGATCCAGCGAGTTTGTTCCGTTGGCTGATATAGCAAGTACAGCAGCAGCGGCACCCCTAGCAGACGAGAGAAGGTGATCGCGGTTGGTAAATTCATGTCAGTTCAGTAGAAATTTGCAGGGCATCTATGGGGTCGCGTAGGGCAGCGTCACGATAACAGTCGTACCTACGTTAACCTCACTATGAAGGCCAATGGTGCCTCCGTGCAAATCTACAATTCTTTTAGCGATTGCCAACCCCAGTCCGGCTCCTGAAGCGTTTTTGCCGTTCCCAATTTTATAAAAAGGCTCAAACAAATGCGGCAGTTCTTCAGCAGAAATGCCAACCCCTTCATCTTGGATCTGAAAAATGACCTGAGTTTCCTCGTGCGTCAACTTTACGTAAATATTGCTGGAGTCAGAGGAATAGTTCACCGCATTAGACAGCAGATTTCCAAACACTTGCTTCAGCAAAATGCGATCAAAACTGGCGGGGCGCTGTTCTCCTTCATAGACAAAATGAATCGTGTGGGCGATCGCGCTAGTCAACTGAACTTCATCAATCAGCTCTTGGCAAAACTGCTCTAACTGAACTGGGGAAGGTTGGATTTCTAGTCGATTAGACTCCACTTCATCTAGGATCAAGACCCCTTCAAATAGCCGGGTCGTGTACTGGATTGCAGCTTTCATTCGATGGAAGTAATTTTCTTTTTTGGCTTCGTCTAACTGATCGCTGTAATGCTCCAAAATTTCAATTGAGGTACGAACGACCGTAAGAGGAGTACGAAACTCATGAGAAATAGTTTGAATGATTCGAGATTTTAATTCGCTAAGTTGCTTTTCTGCGGCAAGCTGGTCGCGAATGGCTGCCTCTGCCTGCTTGAGTTGGCTGATATCTCGAATGATCCAGCGCATGTCAGTGATTTCGCCTGCCGAGTTGCGAATCGTCGAAATGGCGATCGCCACCGGAAACGGCTCCCGCTTGCGGGGCTGCATCTGAATCTCCCAATCGGTGAGGCGGCGCAGGCTCAGCAACTCGCTCAACTTGTTGCGAAACCTTTTTCGATCTGCATCGATGACGTAGTTTATCAGTGGCTTACCAACCAAAAACTCTTGGGGGATGCCTAGCATCGTTGCTGCTGCCCAGTTTGCTTCTCGAATCATCCCGTTCAGGTCAGTCACCAGATACCCATCTGGAGCAAGCTCAAACAGATTTTGGTAACGCTTACGTTCTGCAACGAGTGCCTTCTGGCTAATCTTTAGCTCTTCGTTTTGAGTGTTTAGTTCTTCAAGGGCGACGTAGAGTTCTTCCAAAGAAACGTGCAGTTCCTCGGTTAGCCCTTCTAAGGAGAGATCAAATGAATCAGATTGAGCTGAGTTGCGGCTGGCAGCTTGAAGGATGTTGTCTAGCCGGTTCTGGGCACCTCTGACCTGTTGCTCAAAGTCAGCTATGTTCATAGGGCGATCGCTTTACTGCAAAGCTTAAGGGGGCATAGAGTGATTAATCAACTGCCTCTAGAAACTTCAGGAGGGGCTTGATACTGCCAAGCTTAATACGAAAGAATCTGTTACGTCTCAGTTCAAACAAGTATCACCAGCTTAGAAATTAGCAGATTACTGAGATTTTAGCGTTCTCAAATCAGCTTGCCACGTCTCCACAGGGAGATTGGTAATCTGCGGTAGAAAAAAAATCTGTCTTCCTTTTGAAAGTTGCGAATAGCTGATTGACTGACAAATCTTCTGATGGAGGTTGGGTGGAGCAAGTTCAAGCTTCTTCCATAACTAAGATGACACCCTGGGTGGTTTCTTCAGAGTCAAACATGGGATTGCACACCACCCGACACTTAATCTTTCGTCCCCTGCGATTGACGGCATCTAAAGTAATTTCCAGGGAGGTTTTTTCTCCTATTAAAGAGCGACGAATCATGTCTCGTAACTGGTCAACGGGCAAACCCATGTCCAGGTTAAACAACGATTCGCCCTGCACTTCTGAGTTACGTAGCCCCCACAGATTTTCTGCTTCACTGTTCCAGCTAATCACTTGAAACTGACGATTGAGGGCAATCACCCCAGCCTTCATGCTAGTCAGGATGGAGTTTAGGAAAGCATTTGCCTCGTTCAGTTCTTGGGTACGTAGACGTAGTTCATCGTTGATCGTCTGAAGCTCCTCATTCGTAGACTGGAGTTCATCGTTCATCGTCTCCAGTTCTTCGTTGGTAGACTGAAGCTCTTCGTTCGTCGTCTCCAGTTCTTCATTGGTAGACTGAAGCTCTTCGTTCGTCGTCTCTAGTTCCTCATTGCTAGACTCAAGCTCTTCGTTCGCGGTTTCTAGTTTTTGATTAGAGTTTTGAATTTCTTGCTGAAGCTCGTGATAGCGACTGACATCAGTAAAGGCAACGCTAGCTCCCATAACTTCGCCGTTGTCATCTTCTAGAGGCGCAATTCGCACGTCCAAATGCTGAACTCTGCCATCTAACTGTTGGCGGGTCACGTCCCTCACGATGATCGTTTGATGGTTGGCATAGACCTGCTCAATTTGAGAACGCAGCTCTAGCGGTCGATAAGAAATTTCCAGGTCTTGCAGCGGTCGCCCCAGGTCTTGTTGCACCAGCCCAAACATGACGCGCAGAGACGAATTAGCAAATATCAGGTTGCCGTTGACATCTACAACCATTTGTGGAATTAGAGACTTATCAAAAGCGACTTCTCGAAGCCGGACATAGCTAGATAAATCGGTGCTTACCCTATCATCATTGGCTTGTGAAAAGGACAAAAAGCGATCGCGCAAATTAATCCGCGGGACTTTACTAAAAATTCGATGCTGCAAATTCGTGGGTGTGAACAAATTGGCATGAGACAGCAGCATCTCCGCTTTGCCTAAAAATAAGATGCCAGGGTCTCGCAGCGCAAAGTGAAAGCGGTTTAGAATGCGAGCTTGAGCTTCAGCATTAAAATACATCAGCGCATTGCGGCAAACCAACAGGTCAAGCCGAGAAATTGGAGCATCTTGCACCAGATCATGACGACCAAAGATCACCGAACGGCGTAGGTCAGCCCGAAAGGTGAAGCGATCGCCCAATGGCTCAAAATATCGCTCTCGCAACTCCAGCGAAACTGGCTCAAGCTCTTTAGTGCTGTAGCTAGACTGACGAGCCTGAGCCAACGCCTCTTCATCTACGTCTGTGGCATAAACTTTGACCCGCTGCCGAAACTGCTCATCTCCCAAAATTTCAGCCAAAACGATCGCCAGAGTGTAGGCTTCTTCACCCGACGCACAGCCCGCACTCCAAACCCGAATCGGTTCGTCTTCTGGCTTTCCCCAGATTAAAGAAGTGATGATGTGTTCCTGTAGATAGCTCCAAGCAGCCTGATCCCGAAAAAAGCTGGTGACGTTGATCAGAATCGTATTGAACAATTCTGCAAACTCGTTGGGATAGACTTCCAGGTAATCTAGATAATCCTCAAAGCGGTTGATGCCTCTTGATGCCATCCGCTTGTGCACTCGTCGCTTTAATGAAGAGCGCTTGTAGCCCGTAAAATCGAAACCTCTGGCTCGTTTGAGATAATCTAGAAGTGCCTCAAATACAGCATCTTCATCGTTTGTGTTCATTCGATAGTCCTTTATGCAACCCGCTGCATCACCAACCTAACTAGAGTGGTAGGGATATCAGTCAGGGGCAACACAAAGTCAACGACTCCCGTTTGAATAGCAGCGTTCGGCATACTAAAAAATTTGGAAGTAGCTTCGTCCTGAGCAATCACAATTCCACCCATCTGTTTAATTGTCTGAGAGCCAGCTGCACCATCGCCATCTTTACCAGTCAACACAACTGCGATCGCCCGTTCTTTGTAGATTGCAGCAATCGAGTTAAATAAGATGTCAGCCGCAGGGCGAGAAAAACGAACTTTTGCAGCTTGATTGAGTATCACCGATCTATCGCTACTGATCAACAAATGGTGATCAGGGGGTGCAATGAGAACACATCCTGGCTTGAGCAGATCCCCGGTCTTCGCTTCCTTGACCGATAGGGCAGTTCGCCGATTTAAAATCTCTGCCATTTGAGAGCGATAGTGGGGAGAAAGATGCTGCACGACCGCGACCGCAGCAGGAAAATCGGTAGGCAAACCTGACAAAACTTGAATCAAAGCATCTAGCCCACCCGCCGAAGAGGCGATCGCAACGACCTTAGAGGCGACATCGGCAGAGGAGGCAAAATGAGCACTATTGGGATCAGCGATAAAGTATTGCATTGCTCAGTTTCAACCAAATAAGGTAAAGCGGGCTCGTCTACCAAACTTAAGATTACCTGCTTGTTAAGGTTTGCAACCGATAGTTCTAAAGGAACGTAACAATCGGCTGATTCGCAATTTTGCTCTAAGTCTAGCTTGAGTCTCAAGGACAATCAAAAAGTTAAAGTCTTTGCGCTCGCTTCCTCTAGCCTCCCCTGAGAAGGAAAAAACTGGAGCCAAATCCCCCTTAAAAGGGAAATCAAACATCCCTATTAAAGGGGAATTTTGGCAAATTTTGAGGAAAGTAACTTTTTAACTTTTTAACTTTTTAACTTTTTAACTTTTTAACTTTTTAACTTTTTAACTTTTTAACTTTTTAACTTTTTAACTTTTTAACTTTTTAACTTTTTAACTGCATTTGCGCGATCGCCCTCCTCACTAACAATCAGTTCAAGTAACTGTCAGCCTAAACCTAAAGTTTAACTTGGGAAAAGCAGTTCTGGGTCAGGTTTAAGCTCACCGATTTGCAAGACCTGACACAACAGTTTAGCCCGTTGTAGCGCATTCTCAATCTGCACTTCAAGCTGTTGTGCGGCAACTAAATTGCCCTGCCGAGCATGCTCGGCTGCCAGTTGACGAAAGATTTCGGCTCTATCTTTCAGCGTTCGCAATGTTTTCCATAGGTTACGCTCAACCTCTTCAGCCTGGTCTTCTAAAAAACTCTCTAACGAATAGGCATGACCTACATGACATTGAAGGTTAATTAGACTGTCTCTGCGAATTTCCCATAGCGTCCCTCCGCATTCAGGACAAATCAGGACGGTGTGCTTTCCAGGCATGTCGTAGTCTTCAAACATGCTCTGGCTCATTTCTACTGGATCGGGCTGTATTTCTTCATTTGGCATCTGTAATTCTCCTAAGCTGAAAGCTGCTCACTAAACGTAGATAACAACTGAGCAATACCAGCAATAGGTAGAATGTGGTCTACCGCAACGTGAGCAATTGCGTGTCTCGGTAAAGCAGAAACAAAAGCTTCTTCAGGGTCTTGAACAATCGTGAGTCCGCCGTGTTGCTTAATGTCAAACAACCCGGCCGTGCCGTCGTAGAGCGCACCCGATAGCAAAACGCCAATCACGCGATCGCCGTAAGCTAGAGCCGCAGTTCTAAACAAGGGATCAATCGCAGGACGAAAGCGATTTTCTTTTGGGCCTAATACTACCTGCATCCACCCAGGCTTAATCAAGAGGTGACGGTCTGGTGGTGCAACATAGATATGTCCGGGGTGAATTTCAGCCTGATCAACAGCATGAGTTACTGAGAGACATCCTGCGGTTTGTAGCAGTTTGGGTAGTCGTGAGGGTAAGGTAGGAGAAGTGTGCAACACAATAAAAATGCTTGCCCCAAAATTGGCTGGCAATAGCTGCACTAACTCTAGTAAAGCCTGCACTCCTCCAGCGGAGGCCCCAATTACCACGATTGGAGAAGCGGACGCATATTCGCACATTTACTTTAACTGTTACTTAAACTTTAGCCAACTTCCACTGATTCTTACCAGAATCAATTCAGCAATTAAGAATTAAGGTTTTGCGCCTCATGTAGTAAAACTGTTTGATAGCCAAACCTATATTCCTGCCCTACATAAGATTAGCGCTTCATACTTTCGGCTTACCTCTACACTCCAGTGTGCAATTGAATGGATTAGCTACTGCCTAAAGACAGATGGCTATTGTGCGGCTAAAGACTTACAAAAAAATAATAGAACTCAAACGCCTTCAGCCGTTGAAAAACATAGAACCCAGCGTCTAAAAACACCGCTTAAAAACATAGAGAGGTTTCAACTTAATGCATCAGCCGTCATTAGAGAATGTCAGGCTTGCTCAAAAACATGCAGAGGAATCATGGCAACACGGCAAACATGTGTATGAAATAGGGCGATCGCTTGAAACTCAAGGTTCTGAACACCTGGGACAGACGATGAAGCGAGCGGGTGAAAAGATTCAGCAGCACGCAAAAAAGTCGCTCGAATTTGCACAGCTCGCTGAAGCAGGGGGAGAAACAGCAGTGGAAGCATACGAGCAAGCCGTTGAGGAACATTTAAAAGCGGCTCAGGTGCACGTAGAAGCTAATAGACGATATTTAGCAGAAGCCAAGAGAATTAAGCAGGAAAACTCCCCTAACCCACAATCTTCATAATCGTTAGATTGGGTGAAGCAAGGCAGAACCCAACGCAAGCTCCTATTGTTGGGTTTCGCGATACTCCACTCAGCCTACGCAAAGGGTATTCTTCCTAGAAATCTTCTAAGGGGCGATCGCTACCTGTCCCAAGTCTTCGGGCGCAAGATGAGAGTGAATCACATTGCCATCTCGAAACCAGACGACACGCTTGCTCATTTTGGCGACTTCTGACTCGTGCGTCACCATCACAACAGTAATGCCGCTGGCATTGAGTTCACCAAAAATATTCATCACTTCCTGAGTGGTGTGAGAGTCCAAAGCGCCCGTCGGTTCATCTGCCAGCAGCAGCACAGGCTGATTCACAATGGCACGGGCGATCGCCACCCGCTGCTGTTGTCCACCCGAAAGCTGGGTGGGCTTATTGTTGAGACGGTTAGCCAGACCCACTCGCGTTAGCGCTTCAGCGGCGCGGTCTTGGCGATCGCGATTAGGAATTCCTGCATACACCATTGGCAGCATCACATTTTCCATCGCGGTCAACTGCGGCAACAGATGAAACTGTTGAAACACAAACCCAATTTTGCGATTCCGAATATGGGCTAGCTCAGTATCTTCTAACCCCGCCACATCTACACCATCCAGGTAATAGCAACCGTCGGTGGGGCGATCGAGACAGCCAATCACATTCATCGCCGTAGACTTACCTGACCCCGAAGCACCCATAATCGCGCAATATTCGCCTGCTTCTACGGTCAAACTCACATCTGACAGTGCCCTTACTTCAGTGTTGCCAGAACCGTAGACTTTGGAAATGTGTTCGAGTTGGATGATGGCTTTAGACATGAGTTTTGCGTTTTGCGTAGGAGTTTTGAATTTGAGAGGATATTTGAGAACTCTCAGTTTGTCCGAGGGGCTTGTAGGGGCGAAGCGTTCGGGCAACAATTTTCGGCATTTTCAATCGGTTATCTACCGAACGCTTCGCCCCTACACAAGGCTCACAACTCATGACTAACTAAGCGCTCCTAAGAGCTACGATCGGGTCGAGGCGAGCGGCTTGTCGGGCAGGGACAACGCCAAAGAAGAGTCCGATGCTGCCTGATACTCCAACAGCAACAACAACGGCAGCAACAGAGATACCAGGTTGAAAGGGGGTGAACAGTCCAATGAGTAATGCACCGCCCACTCCGATACCTGTGCCGACAATGCCACCCACCGCAGAGAGAATCACCGCCTCAATCATGAACTGCACCAGAATGTCCTGCTGGGAAGCGCCGATCGCCTTCCTCAGTCCAATTTCCTGAGTCCTCTCTTTAACCGAGACGAGCATGATATTCATGATGCCGATGCCGCCCACAAAGAGGGAGATTCCGGCGATCGCCGCCAGCAAAATCGTCAGCGCTCCAGTAATGGTGCCTGTAATCTCCAGCAAATCTTTTTGACTGTTGATGATAAAGTCATCTTCATCAACAATCTGGTGCCGCAGTCGCAACAGGTTTGTGATCTGAAACTCAGCCGCTCTGATGTTGCTTTCGTTGTTGACCGAAATCGCAATGTAGGTTAGCTCAATGCCGTAGGGAGACGTTTGCCCAACCAATCGCCTCGACATCGTGATCAGCGGCACCAGCACCGCATCGTCATAGTTCAAGCCGAGATTAGAGCCTTTTTCGTCCAGCACTCCAATCACTTGAAAGCTATTGTTTTTGATCCGAATACTTTGCCCAATCGGGTCTTCGTTGACAAATAGCCGCTCTGCCATTTGCTGCCCAATCACCGCAACCTGACTGCTGCGCTGCATATCCGAGTCCGTGAAAAACCGCCCTTCCGCTAGCTCAAAGTTTCTCACTTCTGGAAAAGATGGCGTAGTGCCAACAATAGTCGCATTGGTACTGCGATTGCCTTGAGTTACCAGTCCTGCATCGTTAAACTCTGGCGCAACACCTTGCACCGAGGACACTTGGGCGGCGATCGCCTCCGCATCATCCAGCACCAGCGTTTTCGGCTGGTTGAAGGTGGCCCGCTGTGACTCTGGCGTTCCCGGCAACACAAACAAAACGTTTGGGCCGAGTCCTTCAATCTGACCAGATACATAGGTTTGTGCGCCTTCACCCAGACCCACCATCGCAATCACAGAGGCATTGCCGATGACAATTCCCAGCATGGTGAGTCCACTACGAAGCTTATTCGCAGTAAGGGTCTTGAGCGCCATTTTGAGGCTTTCGGTGATGTTCATATCAGGGATTGATTATTGTTCATCCTGGGAGTCTTGACCAAAGTTAAGGTTCTCTAGATTTTGTCCGGGGGGAAGATCGATGAAGATGCGATCGCCTTCCTCGATGCCTTCTAACACTTGAGTTTGGTTGCCAATTTGGGAGCCAATAGTGACGGGTTGGAAGCGGGCACGGTTTTTATCATCAGGAATTAGCACGCCTTCCTGCCCATCCTGGGTGACGATCGCCACCGTTGGCACAACTAGCGCATCGCTCAACTCGTCGCCGATAAACTCCACGTCTACATTCATGCCAGAGCGCAGCTTGTCCTCACCTGTTTCCAGGTCAATTCGCACCTGAAATGAGGTCACGTTTTGCTCAACGATCGCTTCTGGGGCAACCAGCTTGACCCGCCCCTGAAATGCCTGATCGGGGTAAGCGTCTGCTTTGATTTCTAAAGCTTGTCCGACGCTGATCTGGTTGATGTCCACTTCGGGCACTTCTGCCAAAATTTCGAGTCCGGTGGCGATCGCCACAATTGCCGTCGAAGTCGCAGAACTCACATCAGAAGCAGAAGTCGCAGGCGCAACAAAGGAACCTGGGGTCGCATATTTCTGAGTCACAATGCCCGAAAACGGCGCACGAATGTAGGTGTCTTCTAACCTGACCTGAACTGCTTTCAGGTTAGCCTGAGCTTCAGCAACCTGAGCCTCGGCTTCTTCAATATCTTCGGAACGACTGCCACTTCTTTGAAGCTGTAGCGTTTCTTGCGTCTCTTGCAGGCTGGCTCGGTTTTGCGCCAGGGTTGCTCTGGCTGTCTCAGCCTCATTCAACACCTGATCCAGATCGTCGGTAGAAATTGCCCCCTCAGCCTCTAGCTGGCGGTTACGCCGAACTCGCTCTTCTGCCAGGTTGACGCGAGCCTGGGCTTCTTCGACCCGTGCCTCAGCTTGCGAAACCCCTGCTTCGGCCTGAGCAATTTCTTCAGGACGGTTGCCAGCCCTGATCTCAGAAAGATTTGCTCTGGACTGAGAAACTCTCGCTTGTGCCTGGGCTAACTCTGCTTCGACCGTTTCGCTTTCCATCCGGGCAATGACTTGCCCTTGGGTGACGCGATCGCCCTGCTCTACATACAGTTCAGCCAACAGTCCCGTCTCTTTGGGGCTAAGGTTGACCGTCTGCACAGGCTGCACCGTACCGCTAGCGCTAATCCGAATCGTCACCGCCTCAGACTCTACCGGAACCGTCAGCGATGAAATATCAGGTGCCGTCGCCTGCTGCCGAATCACCAGGAAAGAAGCTGCGCCAGTTCCAACTAAACCAGCCGCAATCAACCCCAGCACCCAGCGGGCAGGCGGGCGAATTTTGCCGATTAAGGGAAGTTCCATAACCATAAATAGGGAAAAGGTGGGTAAAAGTTAAATTACTCAGAACGTGGATTCTGGCGTTTCTGTCCTTGTTGTTCTTGCTCCTGTTGCCATCGCTGATCGAGCAGGGGCAGCTCTCTCTCTAAGAAAGCGTGCATATCGCGCATTTCCTGCAAGCGTTGTTGCAGTGGGAGAGGCTGGTCGGCGAGTAAGTTAAGCCCGCGCTCAGCCAGTTTGCGAAATGCGGTAATTTGAGTCATGCGCTGTTGGCTCAACTGCGACCAGGCGTGAGGCTTGATTTGAAAGTAGTCACGTCTCTGTCCTGGAAAACTAACCCGCTCGATCAAACTAATTTGAATCAGTAAGCGAGTCATGGTGCTAATCGAACCTTTGCTAGCTTGCAAAACCTCAACCAGATCACCCATCGACTGATGCGGCGGATTGGCAATCAGCAGCCAGCCAAAAATTCGCCCTGCCATCCGAGGCAACCCAACTGCCTCAAACCTCAGTCCCACTTCTTCAACGAAGTGACTTAACTCAACTCGTTTAATCGGTTTGCTGTCCAATGCTGCTGTCAATTCTGCTAAGTATGCTTTGCTGTCAAGTACGCTTTAACCTTTGTTTACATTATAGATCGATAGATTCTAAATGTTCAGTACTCACTGAACAAAGCTGTTGGGCGGATTACCCCGCTTGAACTGTAAGAGCTACTAGAACTACATTCCACCGTAGATTTGTCTGAGCGATCGCACCTCACCCGCTTGACCAGTTCTATAAAGTGATTTCTCAACCCGATAGCGACCTCAAATCACCCGATAAGAGGATAACGATCGCCTATCTGGGTGTAACAAAATTGACCTTGTACGCCACAAATTTCCACGCTACGAATCTTTCTAGATGCTCAAACTTAAAGCTTTACTCTGGTTAGCTCCCGCTACAGTCGCGATCAATCTGCTGCTACCGATCGCCCCTGCTCAAGCAAACTGTGCCGGTTCCATTGGCACCCTAGAACCCTATCAACCCGTAATGGAACGGATGTGGCGCGAGTTACAGCAGCAAACTAACCCTCCCTGGGGTGCAGTCAATCCCTTCGGCTCCTTGGAGGGCGATCGCATTACCCTCACCGCAGAGTTTGAGCGCCTCACCGGAACTCAAAAGCAGCAGGTGATTGAAGCCCTACGGGCCTTTCCAACCTACGACCAGCTCACTCCCGAAGAGCAAGAAGCCATGAATCAGGTCACAGGTGCTGCTCCCTATCGCATCTACGCCAGCGACGGTCGCTTGCTCTTTACCCCCTACGACGCTTGCTCCAGCTACACGCTGCTCACCGAAAAAGCCAGATATAGCTGGTATTACAACTATTTGCCAATCATTACCCCAAACTTTAATCCCGATAGCTTGAGAAACGCAGGTAACCCCTCCTGGCGACAAGTCCGATTCCCCATTTCCGCAGAACAGGAAAGAACCACTCGTCTTCAGTTCTGGCGCACCCTTGGCTGGAATGCCGCCGACTGGTGGATCGCCTGGGTACCTGAAAACGGATACTTTGAAATTAACGTTCCAACCAACTACAGCCAAACCCAGCTAGAACGCTTCTGGCAGGTTGCCCCCCAACAATATCGCTATGTCGTTGTAGCCAACGATGGAACAGTCCTACAAGAACGCACTTTTTGAGTGATTCGATCCAGCGCTACGCGCCTTGACCAAATTGTCTTTGCGTGAAAGTTCCCGCCGCGTGGGAACTTTCACGCAAAGACGTGTCCTACAGTGTGCGTCTAGCACTATGAGGGATTTGATATGTTTGAAAGAGTAATACTAATGCACTAATCCATTGCGCCGAAGGCGTAAGTAACCGCATGAGAGCGAGAATCGAAGACCAGGTTTTGTTTTTGCATCCCGAAGATGTGCCGCCCTACAAGAAGAATGGACCCGTAGTACGAAATACTTATTTCTGGGCGTTGAAGGCGATCGCTGCTCAAGCTCCCTTCGACCGGGAATGGGAATATGAATCCGAAATCTGGCTTGCGCTCCAGCGAATGCTGCTGTCCTTCAGCGAATCAGGCTATCTGGGCTTGCGGGAAACAATTTTAGAATTTCCCTACGACCAAGAAATTCCGGCTGTACTGCGTCCCGTCGCAACCTGGGATGAGAGGGAGGAGCTAGGGGTCGGGAGCTAGGGGAAGGCGATCGCGTTAATTATTCTTAACCAGCAGGCTTAGCCTACTCATTACGGGCGGAAATCGGGAATTACCGGAGCGCAGCTCCTCAACCCCTGACCCCTAACCCCCAGCCCCTAGCCCCTTCTCTTCCTAAAGATGACCCCCTACGCTAAGCTGATTAGGCGGCTGAAATCGCCTGCTCGCTTAACATTCGTAAGTTTTCTAAACAACGCTTCACAAATGATCGCAAGTCCTCCCCGTACCATCCGCATCGGTTCCCGTAAGAGCCAGCTCGCACTCGTTCAGACTCACTGGGTGCAAGAGCATCTACAGAAAGCCTTTCCAGATCGAACCTTTGAAGTCCACACCATGAGCACCCATGGCGACAAGATTCTGGATGTGGCGCTAGCCAAAATTGGCGACAAGGGGCTATTCACCAAAGAGCTAGAAGTGGGGATGCTCGAGGGAGAAATTGACTTTGCGGTTCACTCTCTCAAAGATTTACCCACCCGCCTGCCCGAAGGTTTGATACTCGGCTGCGTTACCGAGCGAGAAGACCCCGCAGATGCGCTGGTCGTCCACGCCAATCATCAGGATAAGCAAATCGACACCTTGCCCGAAGGCGCAGTGATCGGCACATCATCCTTGCGGCGACTGGCTCAACTGCGTCACCACTATCCTCATCTCACCTTTAAGGACATTCGCGGCAACCTGAATACTCGTTTGGGCAAGCTAGATGCAGGCGAATATGACGGAATTATTCTGGCGGTAGCGGGGTTGCAACGGTTGGGAATGGGCGATCGCATCCACCAAGTCCTCTCCCCCGAAGTTTCCCTCCATGCGGTCGGTCAGGGCGCACTAGGCATCGAGTGCCGCGCCGAAGATAACGAAATTCTGTCGCTGCTAAAAGCCCTAGAACATCCGCCCACAGCCTACCGCTGCTATGCCGAACGCTCCTTTCTGCGTGAATTAGAAGGCGGCTGTCAGGTTCCCATCGGCGTAAACACCAGCTTGCAGGGCGACACCCTGACGCTAACAGGCATTGTCGCTAGCCTGGATGGACAAACCCTGGTTAAAGATACCCTGACTGGCACAGCTGATCAGGCAGAGCAGTTAGGCATTGACCTGGCGAACCGCTTGAAGCAACAGGGCGCACAGGAGATTTTGAACGAAATCTTTACCCAAATTCAGCGCGGTTCTTAATCAGAAACTGACGTATTCTCAATCTGCTCTAGGCCCGATCGCCACGCCCCCTTAGACTTGTTCTAGTGGATTAATATCGCGAGGGAAATCAGGTCAGATGCGAATTCTGTTTGTTGCAGCGGAAGCAGCGCCACTTGCCAAAGTCGGCGGCATGGGAGACGTAGTTGGGGCCTTACCCAAAGTCCTAAAAGACATGGGACATGATGTCCGCATCTTCATGCCCTACTACGGCTTCATGCCTGACAAGATTGAGATTCCTCCAGATCCGGTTTGGTCTGGCTCTGCCATGTTCGAGAGCTTCGATGTCTACGAGGCTACTCTACCTGGCTCAGACATACCGCTTTACCTGTTTGGGCACCTGTCCTTCGCCGGTCGCAACATCTACGGTGGCGAAAACGAAGACTGGCGGTTTACCCTCTTTGCCAACGGTGCGGCTGAGTTTGCCTGGAACTACTGGAAACCTCAGGTCATTCACTGTCATGACTGGCATACGGGCATGATTCCCGTGTGGATGCACCAGTCTCCTGATATCAGTACCGTATTCACCATCCACAATCTGGCTTATCAAGGGCCGTGGCGCTGGAAGCTAGAGCGCATGACCTGGTGCCCCTGGTATATGCAAGGACACAACACAATGGCTGCTGCCGTACAGTTTGCGGATGTCGTGCATACCGTTTCGCCCACCTATGCCCAGCAAATTCAAACCCCAGCCTATGGTGAAACGTTGGAAGGCTTGCTTTCCTTCATCAGCGGTAAGCTAGTTGGCATTCTCAACGGCATTGACACTCAGGCGTATGACCCGGCTGTGGATAAGCACATTGCCAAAACTTTCACGGCAGAGACAGTAGACAACCGCAAAGCAAACAAAATTGCGCTTCAGGAAGAGGTCGGCTTAGAGGTCAATTCTGGAGCCTTCCTCATCGGCATGGTGTCACGCTTGGTTGAGCAGAAAGGGCTGGATTTGGTAATTCAGATGCTCGATCGCTTCATGGCTTATACCAATGCTCAGCTTGTGGTGTTGGGAACGGGCGATCGCTACTACGAAACCCAGCTTTGGCAAATTGCCTCCCGCTTTCCCGGTCGCATGTCCGCCTACCTGCTCTATAACGATGCCCTGTCTAGACGAATTTACGCAGGCACCGACGCTTTCCTAATGCCATCCCGATTTGAGCCTTGCGGCATTAGCCAAATGCTGGCTTTGCGCTACGGCTCCGTTCCGATCGTGCGACGCACAGGCGGCTTAGTCGATACCGTCGAGCATCACGTCCCGGCAACAGGAACCGGAACCGGGTACTGCTTCGATCGCTACGAACCTTTGGATTTGTACACCTGTCTGGTAAGAGCCTGGGAAGGCTTCCAGTTTAAGCCGCAGTGGAAAGAACTGCAAAAACGCGGCATGAGCCAGGACTTTAGCTGGGAAAAATACGCCAAGGAATACGTCAAAGTCTACAACCGAGCAGCCGGTTTACCCGAAGAAGAGCCCGCTAAGAAACAGCCTGAGCTGGTGGGTTAGAAATATTTGAAATGTTGCCATCCCCACTTTCGAGGTTGGATGGCAGCATTCCAGAATTGCGTTGTATTTCTAAAATCGAGTATTTCTAGAATCGAGTTGAGGGTGAGGAAGCCGCTTACAGCGGCTTCCTATGCTAAAGCCTCTAGCAGAGCCGAGGTTATTTACTCTTCTGCTGAAGACAAATCTGCATGACGCAAGGCTTTAGCTCCTCCCAGTATTCCCACTAGCAGCAAACCCAACAGTGGGGTAGGCTCTGGCACTGGCTCTGGTTGAGGAGGTTGAGAAACCAAATCTGCACGAAAGATGCCTTGAGAACCATCGGAAAAACGAGCTAAGAATGCTAAAGAATTAGCACTCAACCCATTAGAAGTTGGGCTGAAATCAACAGACGTTAACGTTTTGCCATCTAAGGTATCATCGCGCCCAATCAATCTTGCAAAAGAGCCACCGACATCTGTATAGATTGCCGAGTCAAAACCCGCTAAAAAGGCTGTATTACTTCCGCTAATTGAAGGAGCGCTCATGAAGTTAATGAATTCCAGTACTCCGCCATTGAGGGAATTTGTTGCCACTACATTCAGTTGGCTTCCTACTTTCGTATAAATTCCAGCCTGATCCCATCCAACACTGATTCCCCCAAATGCTACGTTATCTCCACTTAAGGCAGGAGGAGTGAAAAAGCCAGGAGTGAAGTTATTGTTGCTAGCAGGATCAAGCGTGTTGCGATCCGCTACTACAGATAAACTCCCTCCAACACTAGTATAAATACCCACCTGGGAACCACCATCACTCCCCAGAAAAGCTACGCGGTCTCCACTTACGGCACGAGAGAGGAAACTGACAAAGTTACCATTGCCACCCGGAATAGGAGTGTTGCGGTCTGCTACTACAGTCAGTTGATCTCCGCTATCAATATAAATTCCTGGACTGCCCTGACCATCAGTTCCTAAGAAAGCTACATTATTTCCACTAAGATCGGGAACATTGAAGCCAGTGAAGTTACCATTGCCACCCGGGATAGGAGTGTTGAAATCTGCTACTACAGCCAAATCTTGCTCAGTACTGAGATAAATGCCTGTTCGAGAGCCACCATCAAGAAACCCCAAGAAAGCTACATCGCTACCACTGATAGAAGGATCGCTAAAATCAGTGAAAGAGCCATTAGAGATCCCAGGAATAGGAGTATTAGTATCAACCACTTTGTCTAACCCATCTCCCATGCTGGTGTAGATTCCCGCTTGAAAGCCATTGCCCCTGCCTAAAAAAGCCACATTGCTGCCACTGATAGAAGGCGCACGGAATTCAGTGAAAGTCCCAGTCCCGTCGGGAATGAAAGTGCTAGTATCAACGATCTTAGTAAAAGTGAAGCTGATAGCGTGAGCAGAGTCGTTGGATAGCAGGCTAAAGGACAACCCTAATAGGGCTACGGTTGCTACTCGCTTTGTGGCTAGCATCATTCAGACAGGCTCCAGAAATAAGAACTTCAGGTGAAAAACGGGTAGCTGTTAGATGCTTCCTGTTTACTGTGTCCTTTATGACACCGAAATTGCAGAGCGACAAGTCATCCTTGCCAACTCATCTGGCTCTGACTCAAAGCTGAGGCAACCGCCTGTTGCTGATCACGACGGGTAATCCAGCGGTGGTAAGTGCGATTATGAATTGCAACCGAATGTCCCATCATCTGAGCAGCGACGGTGTCGGGCAAACCAAAGTGAATTGTTCTCACAGCCCAAGCATGGCGCAGGTCATAAGGTGAAAAGGGCAGCTTATAGCGGCGAAACTGAGCGGTAACTTGCTGCCCAATTCGCTGTAGGGTTGTTTGCGTCAGGTCGGTGTTGACTGGTGGCAGGCATATCTCTCGCAGGTTAAACTGCTCCACCCATTCTGGGTAGAAGGGCCAAACCTCGTGCTGCCCTGTTTTGGTTGTGGGTAAAACCTCGACTGTGGCTTCAGAGTTGCCTTGTTCCAGCGCAGAATAGTCACAGAAAAAAACTTCGTGGTTTCTCAGTCCGTAGGTCGCCATGATCCCATAGACAAAGCGCCAATTGGGGTTGGGAATTTGGGCGATCGCCCTCACAATTTCCTCATCCGAAGGCAAACGCCGCATCTGAGTCCGGCTGGGGCTGTAGGTTCCCCACAAACTCTTTAGTGGAGTGGGCAACTCCAGATTGAGAAACTCGGCTAGAGCATTCAAAGCCGTACAGCAAACCTGGCGGCTGCGGGAATTGTTTGGCGTGGACTGCACCGTCGCGTAGATTGCTTCCGTCAAAGTAAAATTACGAGCTTGAGCGATCGCCCCCAGCTTATTCAAATACGGTGCATAGGCTTTCTTCCAGGTCGTCTTTACCGAAGCCATGTCAGCCGTATGCGACTGTGCCAGAAAATGCTGCTCAAAGGCGTCCAGCTTTTCAGCCAAATCCATCTGATGCAGCCGCCCACCGCCCACCAGAGGCAAATAATCACGCCAGTCAAACGTATCTTGGATCAACTGTGCCGCAATGACCTTAGCGGTTTGTTCTACTTGTTTTAGCCCTGCCGCTGTAGCGGGAATATCTAAACTGATGCGCTGCTGATGCGATCGCAGGCGATCGCTCCCCGGTCGCGGCGGCAGTGTGCCCCGCAAGCTCAGCTTTTGTCCCCGCCGCTCGACCTGTAGCCCCAGACGAGCCACCTTCAGGCGTTGATTAAGCTGAACAATTCGAGCATCGATCGCAGTTGAATCAGTCATAACGACAAATAACGACGAATCTAGTCAAAATGGCAAGTTTTAACTTGCGTATCAACAAGCGTCCAGTCTTTAATAAGAACTTAAGATAGCAAGTAGTCCATGAGCATTAAACCAAATCTGGATGAACCAGGAAGATCCGTTGAGGAATTTCCTGATTTCAGCAGTGAGTTTAACGATAATGTCATGGGTGGCTCAAAAACCGCACAGTACGTCAACATCTATAGGAATCTCTATTTCGTGAACAACTTCACTGAGAATGGAGAGGATTTTGGTGCTGATCTTGCTGCTGACTGAGTTAGTCAGTAAGTTTCATTGTTAAAATCATTAACAAATATTAAAACATTGGGAAGCTGTAACCGTTATGGGGCGTGTTGGGGTTTTACTGCTTAATCTAGGTGGGCCAGACCAGTTGGAGGATGTCCGTCCTTTCCTGTTCAACCTGTTTTCTGACCCGGAGATCATTCGTCTGCCGTTCCCCTGGTTGCAGAAACCCCTGGCATGGCTGATATCTACTAGCCGAGCCAAAAAGTCTCAAGAAAACTACAAGCAAATTGGTGGCGGCTCTCCACTGCGGCGGATTACCGAAGAGCAAGCAAAGGCACTTCAGTCTTCGTTGAAGGCAAAAGGACAGGACGCTCAGGTTTACATCGGGATGCGCTATTGGTATCCCTTCACCGAAGAGGCGATCGCCCGGATCAAGCGCGATCGCATTGAAAAGCTCGTCATCCTACCGCTCTATCCGCAATTCTCCATTAGCACCAGCGGCTCTAGCTTCCGGCTGCTGGAAGCGCTCTGGCAGGAAGATCCAGCTCTGCATCAGGTAGAACATACTGTCATTACCTCCTGGTATAACCGACCTGGATATCTCCAGGCAATGGCGCAACTGATCGCCCAAGAACTAGACAAGTTCCCTAATCCTGACGACGTGCATATTTTCTTTAGCGCTCACGGGGTTCCAGTTAGCTATGTGGAAGAGGCAGGCGATCCCTACCAGCGGGAAATCCAGGAATGCACTGCCCTGATCATGCAAACCCTCAACCGCTCCAACGCTCACACCCTGGCTTATCAGAGTCGAGTTGGTCCAGTGGAGTGGCTGAAGCCCTACACGGAAGATGCGATCGCCGAACTCGCCGCTGAAGGCGTACAAAACCTGCTCGTCGTGCCGATCAGCTTTGTCTCAGAACACATCGAGACATTGCAAGAGATCGACATGGAATATCGGGAAGTAGCTGAAGAAGCAGGCATTCACGAGTTTCATCGGGTTCCTGCGCTCAACACCCACCCCGTTTTCATTGAAGACCTGGCTGAAATGGTGACAGATGCCCTGAACTCACCTAGCGTCAACCTCTCTGAAGTGATGCGTCCTGACAAAGACACCAAACTTTACCCCCAAGAGCGGTGGGAATGGGGCATGACCACTGCTGCCGAAGTCTGGAACGGTCGGCTGGCTATGTTGGGATTCCTGGCTCTGCTGATTGAGTTAATCAGTGGACATGGCCCGTTGCACTTTGTCGGCTTGCTCTAACAAACTCGGCACCTGCCTGAATTCTGTTGGGTTCCGCTGCGCTTCACCCAACCTACGGTTTTACCGTCTGTAATTTGTGTAGGTTGGGTGGAGCAGAGCGGAACCCAACGCTTTAGACTTGCTACACCACTGGAGAAATTGTTTGTTACGCCGCCACTAACGGTAGCGAATAGTGATAAAACGCTTCATCCTGGCAATACCCAAGCGATTCATAGAGCGCTTGAGCAGCAGTATTAGAAATTTGCGTTGCTAACGTGATGCGAACGGCTTCCGTTTCTCTTGCAAAATCCTCTGCTGCTCTCAACAACAGCTTTGCAACTCCCTTGTTTCGCCAAGCTAGCTCCACAAACAAATCATTCAAAATCCAAACCCGCTTCATCGACACTGAAGAAAAGCTGGGATAAAGCTGTGTAAACCCGACGATGCGCCCTTCATCTTGGACTACAAAGATAATTGAGTCCTGCTTGTGGAAACGCTCTTGAAGAAATTCTTTGGCGGCTTCCAGATCTGAGGATGACTGGTAAAAGACGCGATATTGGTCAAACAACTTCGTCACTTCTTCGAGATGCTCAAAGTGAGCTTGAAAAACTTTCATCCGTTATCCTCAAAAGTCATCATTTAAAATTTATAGCTGTAGCCATACAGGTTAAGGAAGAAAGGGAGGCAGGGCGAAGCCCTGCCTCCCTTTCTTCCCTGAATTACAGCCTTTAAAGTACTCTCTCACAAGCACCTAGATTGGCAAATCACTTTTGTATTGCCGTTAAAGCGATAATTAGGATAGGCTTAGTTTCCCAATTTCGCTTCTAATTGGGATTTCCCTTCATTCCTTTTTCTTTTTCTTTATGGCTAGAGATGCCTTAACAAGTTGGTTACGTCGAGCTTATAGAATTGCTCAACTTTCAGTTCAATCTGATATTCCCCCGGCAGAAGTTCAGGGACTTTTGGGAGAGCAGATGTCACGACGACAAATGCTATATGGAAGTGCAGCGATCGCCACCACCCTCGCCACCAATCCCCACAAACAACTTGAGCAACTATCGCGATCGCCCCATTCTCCCATCGGCTTTACCTCTAACAATGCAGACGCAACAGTGCTAATTGTTGGAGCAGGTATTGCAGGTTTAACGGCTGCCTATCATTTACGGCAGGCAGGCATTGATGTGGATGTGGTGGAGGCGACTCACCGCGTTGGCGGACGGATGCGGAGTATTGCTAACGCTGCAGGAATTCCCACAGCGGTCGAACTGGGTGGCGAGTTTTTGGATACAGGACATACCCATTTGCGATCGCTAGCAGAAACCCTGGGACTGGAAATCATCGATCTGGAAACCGCCGATGCTGGATTGGAGCTAGGCACCTTGTTTTTTGATGGCAACAAGCTAGATCTAAAAGCAGTCATTGAAGACTTTTTACCTTTAGCAAGGCAGATTGAACGGGATTTAGAATCCCTAGAAGGCTGGGATTTGACCTATCGATCAACCACTCCTGAGGCAATTCGGCTCGATCAAACTTCGCTTGCAGATTACCTCAACGCAGCCCCCATCAACCCCACCTTAAACAAGCTATTGCGGGTGGCTTACACCGCCGAACACGGACGCAACCCAGAAGAGCAGTCTTGCCTCAACCTGCTGTTTCTGATTGGCACCAAAGCCGGTCTGTGGCAGGTCTACGGCATCAGCGACGAGCGATATCATGTTGCCGGTGGCAATGAGCAAATTCCCCAACGACTGGCGCAACAGGTAAACAGCTCGATTGAAACCGGAACAGTATTAGAATCACTCCGCAACACCTCAGGCGATCGCTATCAGGTTGGCTTGCGTCAGGGACAAAACAGCTTTGAGCGCACCTATGAGCATGTGGTGCTGACCGTGCCTTTCACGGTGCTGCGACACGTCGATTTAAGGGTTGATTTGCCGCCCATTAAGCGTGCGGCCATCGACCAGTTGGGTTATGGCACAGGGACTAAGCTGATCACGCCCTTCCGAGAACGCATTTGGCGCACCCGCTACCATTCAACAGCAGCCGTTTTTACCGATCTGCCTTTCCAGAGCGCCTGGGAGAGTACTCGCTATGCCCCTGGTGAGAAAGCCTGGTTAGCCAGCTTGACGGGAGGCGATCGCGGTCTAGCACTGGGCAGCGGCTCCCCCGAAGCTCACGCTTGGGCAATGACCTCTGAGCTAGAGCCAATCTTTCCAGGCATCAGCCAAGTTAAAGAGGGACGTGCCCTTCGTGCCTTTTGGGCAGGCGAACCTTACCAAAAAGGCTCCTATTCCTGCTATCTGGTTGGTCAGTGGACAAAGTTTGGCGGAGCCGAGTCAGAGCGAGTTGGCAACCTCTGGTTCGCTGGAGAACATTGCTCACCTGGAGCCAAGGGCTACATGGAAGGCGGCTGTGAAACCGGCCGAGCAGTAGCAGCCAACATTTTAGAAACGATCGGGCAAGCAGCAACCGGGCGAACAACGACTGGGCAAACTCAGCTATCTTGATGGAGATCAGAGTTTCTCATTTCTTAACAATTGCATCAACGGTTCTCCACTTACCAGTATTCGACAACTGCAAAGCAAAAGCAGCCTTTCACAGACCTGCTTAATTTCCTAACAATTTCTGAGAGCTTTGTATCGCTCCGTTACGATTCAGGTTTTTCATTAATAATGATTGCAGCTACTTGATCCCCTTGCTAGGGTGTGTACTGACGAGTTCAGATTGAATCTTGTTTTCAGAAAACGCGCAACTGATGCTTGATATCGATCTTGGCTCCAGCCTGATTAACTGCCATTGATTAAGTTCTGAAACGTTCCTGTGAATTTGAGTCCTCTCCTCCATTCACACCCCTCAGATTCACCTGTTGCTTTTGGCAAGTAACAGACTGGCAAGCAACAAACTGGCAAATAACAGCCCCCACACAAACCAATCTCAGGTTTATTTGCCCTTTCTCCATTCATTCCTTGGCTAATCGCATCATCAATGACCCTCATCGGAGGCTAAAGCCATGCATCTTCAAGGTAAAACTGTTCTCATTACGGGTGCTTCTAGAGGCATTGGTCGAGCAATTGCACTCGAACTGGCCCATCAGGGAGTTCAACGGCTGATCCTGATCGCCCGCACTCATGCACACTTAGTTGAAGTCGCTACCGAAATTGAGGTAATCGGAGCCGAAGCAGTGCCCGTAGCCTTAGATATTACTCAAACGGTAGACGTGAATATTGCGATCGCCCAAACCTGGCGAGATCACGGTCCAATCCACTTGCTGGTTAACTGTGCTGGAATTGCCCATCAAGTTCCTTTCCTCCAATCTCAACTGCCACAAGTGCAGGAAGAGATCGCAATCAATCTGCTGGGAATGTACACCATCACGCGACTCATTGCCCGCCGCATGGCTGTGCAGCAGCAAGGAACCATCATTAACGTATCAAGCCTGATGGGAAAGATCGCCGCTCCCACAATGGCAACTTATTCTGCAACCAAGTTTGCGATTCTAGGCTTCACGCAAGCTCTGCGAAACGAACTGTCGGCTCACAACATTCGAGTCGTCGCCTTATTGCCTTCACTCACAGACACCGATATGGTGCGAAACTTCCGCTGGTTTCGGTGGGTTGTACCTTCTACTCCTGAGCAGGTTGCTCGATCCCTGATAGCAGGTCTGCAAAAGGGAACACCAGAAATTTTGGTGGGCTGGCAAAGTTATTTGGCGGTATGGGGTAACCGTCTGATGCCTTTACTCATGGAGAGGATTTCACGCTGGGCAACTCCTGAGGAACTTCAAATCCTCAAAAGATTGAGAGAAGCTGGAGCAGATTCACGGTGATTTAGAAAAGTCCCTCTCCTGCGGGAGAGGGATAGTTGATCCAAAAAATCTCTATCTCCCTTCCACTAAACTCATGATCGCCTCAATCAGCATATTTGGCTCTACGGGCTTTGAAATATGTTTTTGAAATCCGGCAGTAATTGCCCGCTGATAGTTGATTTCACCTGCATAGGCAGTGAGTGCGATCGCCGGAGTCTGACCTCCCTGCTCTGGGGATAAAGCTCTTACCTGTTGCATCAGCATGTAGCCATCAACCTCAGGCATACCAATATCGCTGAGTATTATGTCTGGCTTGAACTGAGTTAATAGGGCGATCGCTTCATTTGCAGTCGAGGTGGCTATCACATTTGCTCGGTATAGCTCTAACAAAAAGGATATAAATTCACGGGTGCTAGCATCATCATCCACTACCAACACTCGGATATCATTCAAATCCAACACTGGCTTAGACAGTTCCATCTCTTGAACTGCCGCCAACTGAGGCGATGTTAATGGCAATTGAACTGTAAAGGTTGCTCCTTGCCCCTCACCAAGACTATTTGCTTCGACTGTACCACCATGCAGTTCCACCAAGTAGCGGACAAGCGCTAGCCCTAGCCCCAGTCCTCCAAATTGTCGAGTTGTGGCAGCATCTTCTTGTCGAAAACGGTCAAACACGTGCGGTAAAAAACTGGGATCAATGCCTTTGCCAGTATCAGTAATGGTGATTTGAGCATGGCTTGGTGAGTAACGCTCTAGCTTTACCTCGACCTGTCCGCCTTGAGCTGTGAACTTAACTGCATTTGACAGAAGGTTCCAAACGACTTGCTGTAATCGATCCGAGTCGCCTGAAACATGTCCAGCTTCTAAGTCGAGCAGAGTACGAATCTGAATAGATTTGGCTTCCGCTGCTAGATGCACTGTTTCTAGTGCGGCTTCAATCGTAGAGGCTAAATCAACTGGGGTAATGTTCAGGCTAAGTTTGCCTCGAAGAATTCGAGATACATCCAGCAAATCATTAATCAATTGAGCCTGTATCTGAGTATTTCGCTCAATCACTTCTAGAGCATGTTGTGTTTTTTGCTCATCTAACTGACGACTTCGCAGGAGTTTTGCCCAACCCAGAATTGGGTTAAGGGGCGATCGCAATTCATGGGACACCACTGCCAAAAACTCATCTTTAATCCGATTTGCGGCTTCGGCTTGTTCCCGTGCGGCTTGCTCTCTGGCTAAAAGTTGTTCTCGCTCTATTTCTACTTGTTTTTGCTCAGTGATATCTAACAACGTACCAACAAAGCGCTGTGGATGTGCAGCATGATCAAAATAGACCTGCCCTTTTGCTTTGACCCAGCGTTCAACCCCATCTTGGATACCAATGGTGCGATATTCCACATCATAAATGCCATTGCTAGCGGGATCGAGAGACCACTGCACTACCTGTTCCAATCGTTCGCGATCATCAGGATGCAGTCCCTCATAAAAGACTTCAATACTGCTTTCTGCTTCGGGGGGCAAACCAAACATGGCTTTGCAGCCTATATCCCAGGTCAGTTCATTAGTATTCAGATTCCAATCCCAAATACCTAGCTGCGCTGACTCAATTGCCATACGCAAACGATCCTCGCTCTGACGCAAGGTGGCTTCAGCTTGTTTGCGATCGCTGATATCGTTAACCAGTGCTACAAAACCCTCAACAGCTCCATCACTGTTGAATCGAGGAACATAAGTTGCACTAACATAACGAAGACTACCATCCTGGTGAGGAACTTGGCTCTCAAAGGTAACTTGCTGTCCTGTTAAAACCTGCTCCGCATAAAGTTGAATTCCTTCATAGGCAGCTTCACCTAACACCTCTCGAATGTGCTTGCCATAGATCTCCGTTGCTGAATGTCCAAACCATTCCTCATATCCTCGATTGTTAAAGCGGAAGCGTTGCTCTGAGTCTACGAATGAGATAAGGGCAGGAACAGCATTCGTGACTAATCGAAGTTCTGCTTCGCGTTGCTGTAGGGCTTCTTCAATTCGTTTGCGATCGCTGATATTTGTTAGCGTGCCGAGATAGCCTACAATCTCCCCAGTATCACGCTGTAAGGCTGCTGCACTCCCTTGCAGCCAAGTAATACTGCCTTGTGGTGTTTGAAAGCGATACTCAGCCGCAAAAATCTCTGCATTTTGAGCAGATTCATACCATGCGTTAGCGACTCGCTCTCGGTCGTCCGGATGTAAAGCAGTCATCCATCCTTTTCCTTGAGCTGCCTCCGGTGACATGCCTGCCATGCTACACCAGCTTTCGTTAACATACACGCAATTTCCATTCATGTCAGTCATAAAGATACCTACAGGGGCATGACTAGCAAGAGTACGGAAGCGTGCCTCACTTTCTCGTAGTGCTGCTTCAGCTCGTTTGCGATCGCTAATATCCGTCACAAAGATCGTCAGCCCATCCAGAGAAGGATACGCATGATTCTCAAACCAGCGGTCCCAATCAGAATAGTAGTACTCGAAATGAACCGCCGTCTCGTTTGCGATCGCCTGCCTCACCTGTGTCTCAAACTCACTACCCACGATCTCTGGAAACACCTCCCAAATGCTTCTGCCCAGCAGTGCTTCCCTTGACATGCCAACAGTTTCCACGACTCGGTTATTGACGTAGACATAGCGCCATTCCCGATCTAAAACCAAAAACTGATCGTTGATACTGGATAAAACAGACTCCAACTGCGCCTTAGCTATCTCGACTTCCCGCCGCTGCACTCGCTCCTGCCGAATCGTCTCCTGCCGCACTTGAGATAGTTTCAACATTGCCTCTACTCGTGCCAACAGTTCCCGAGCGGAGAAGGGTTTAACCAGATAGTCATCGGCTCCTGCTTCCAGTCCTTCAATGCGAGACTCTTCTCCAGCGCGGGCAGAAAGCAAAATGATAGGCAACTCCTGGGTCTGCGGATCAGCCCTCAACTCACGCAGCAATCCAAACCCATCCAGTTCTGGCATCATTACATCTGTCAGCACTAAATCAGGGATTTGCTGACGAATGGCTGCTAGCGCCGTAACTCCATTTGACACCGCTTCCACGTTATAGTGCTGGCTCAACAGACGCTTAATGTAGTCACGCATATCAGCATTGTCATCAACCAGCAGAATTTGGGGGGCAGAGAGTGAGGAGACAATAGGGTTTGAGAGTAAAGGAGTAGAGGAATAGTTCTTGCCCTCTCCCCCCCCTGCTTCCCTACTTTCTTCTGGGAGCCAACGTAACGCTTCTTCAACATAAGAGGTACCCATTACCGTTGAAGTTAAGGTTTGAGGGACACTAATGGGTTGGGTTTTACTTAAGCGAAGGCGATCGCCAGGCAAGTGAGTATATCCAGTAGGGATCGACACCGTGAAACAAGTCCCCTGGTCAACCACACTCCTCACCCGGATTGAGCCACCGTGTAAATGTACCAGTTCTTGAACCAGCGACAGACCAATTCCTGACCCCTCATAAGTTCGTCCCCTCGCACCCTGAACCCGATGAAACCGTTCAAAAATACGAGGCAACTCATTAGCAGGAATGCCAGTCCCTGTGTCTTGTACATCTAGCTCAACATGGTCATCACAGAAACGCAAAACAACTGCAATTTCGCCCTCAAAGGTAAATTTAAAGGCATTGGAGAGTAGATTTAGCACAATTTTTTCCCACATTGCCCGATCGATATAACTCGGTTCGGGTAGGGGTGGGCAGTCTACTCGCAATTGGATTCCCACGCCCTCAATTGCAGAGCGAAATACACCTGCTAGCTCAGCCGTCAGCACTGCCAAGTCAGTCGGCTCGTACGTTGCCTCAACTCGCCCTGCCTCAATGCGGGAAAAGTCCAGTAAGGTGTTGACCAACTTCAGCAGACGTTGAGAGTTGCGATAGGCAGTCTCTAATTGTTGGCGATCGCTCGGCAAAGGTCCGGAAGGGTTGGCTAAAACGTCCTCCAGCGGATTAAGCATGAGCGTGAGTGGAGTACGAAACTCATGACTGACATTGCTGAAAAACGCCGTCTTAGCCCGATCAAGCTCTGCTAGAGCTTCTGTTCGTTTACGTTCTTCCTCGTATGCTTGCGCATTGGCAACGCTGGCAGCGATTTGAGCCGCAACCAGATCAATAAACCCTCGATAGTTGTCGTCAAACAGCCTGAATGGGTTCAATCCAGCAACCAAGATGCCTGCTTTGCCCGTCTGCCCAGAAGGGGCGATCGGTACGGCTACCGCTTGATGGGGCGATCGCGGCCAAGGTCCCATCGGCAAATGGTTAAACCGTGCATTTAAATCAGAGATTAAACAAACCTGATGAGATTCGAGCACCGCTGCAAAAGGCCAAATCGAGTCCTCATCCAAAGCAACTGTTTCGGGAGCTAGCGCATGTCCTCGCTCAATCCCACTGGTTCCCGCTAAAACAGCGCATTGGTCGTCTGGACCAACCAAATAAATCATCGCGAAGGGAAGATCATAGAGATTAGTGCCCAAGCAGTTGGCGCTAAGCGTACAAGCTCCATCAAAGGTTCGTGAATCTGCCGTCTTGGCTGCCAGTTCCCGTAATAGCAGCAATTGTCGCTCATCGATAATGCGTCGAGTATCGTCTGTGTTGGCGCAAATGATGCCACTTGTACGCCCCTGATCATCAGGGATGGGGCTATAGGAGAACGTGTAATATGTCTCCTCGGGGTAGCCGTTGCGCTCCATAATTAGCAGCAGCGCTTCGTCATAGGTGCCTTCATTCTTGATCATTGCCGATTCAGCCCGTGGACCGACCTGATCCCAAATCTCGTGCCAGACCTCGGAGGCAGGTTGTCCAAGTGCTTGTGGGTGCTTACCACCCAGGATGTCTCTGTAGGCATCGTTGTAGAGATTGATCAGGTCTTCACCCCACCAAACAAACATGGCTTGGCGGGAGGTCAGCATAATCCGCACAGCGGTTTTTAGCCCTTGTGACCAGTTCTCGACTGGACCTAGCAATGTTTGCGACCAATCGTGCGATCGCATCAGTGCCCCCATCTCTCCACCACCCATGAAGAGGCTTTTAGCGATCGCCGCCCCGTCCTCATTCACCGTCTCTACCCCTCTCCTGAAAGTAATGGGATAACAGATTTTTGCCACAGTCACGAACCGTCGCCTTAGATGAATGGCTCATCTGGTGCAGTAATTCCTCAACTTGCTTTAAGGCTAAAGCAGAAGGTAGCGTGTGCCCATTTTCCCATCGATTGACAGTGCGAAACGAAACACCTAGCTTAGCAGCTAGCTTCTCTTGAGAAAGACCAAGCTGCTGTCGAAGCTGACGAACTAAATCAGCAATTTCCCGTGGCATTGTGAACGACGATATTAAGACATTGCTTTCCGCTGCGGGCATTACAGCAATTTGTACAAAATCAGAATAGGACAAGTGACATACCGTTTGTCTCTATCCTCAGAAGCGATCGTCCTCTACCAGTCAGACGAATTAATCAACTCAATCTTGCCTAGCTCGAATTACCGAAACGGGCAAATTCTTCCCAATCCAATTCAAACCATGCAATCACACAGATCGATACACCTCAGACTCTGCAGCGCGTTGTGAAGTTCTACGTGAAGTTTTACCTTTGGTCTAGAGTGGTGAAAAACGCGCGATCGCAACGCCAACAGACTTACTTCCCTAGAAGGAGGTAAAACATTATTCAAATTTGGAGGATGAAAGGAGAACTCACGCTTTGTGAGCGTAAAACTCATGGTTAATAGATATGGCTGATACCACCGTCACAAAAATCAATTCCACCTATTCTCCAAAAGGTGAAATGGGTCAGAAATACCTGGCATCAGGTAAAAAAGTTGCAATGCGTCTCTGGGAAGAAGCACCCGCAAGCGAGCCAAAGCCCGAAGCACAACGTGAGTATGAAACAGTCGGCTATGTGATTCAGGGTCGAGCCGAGCTACACCTAGAAGGGCAAACCGTCCTACTCGAACCGGGTGATTCCTGGTCTGTACCTGAAGGAGCAAGCCACACCTACAAAATTCTTGAGCCCTTCACTGCCGTTGAAGCAACCTGCCCTCCGGCTCAAGTCCACGGGCGAGATGAAAAATAGATAACTGGGTACTTCTGCCATGAGTGTTGAGATATACAACGCTCTACGCCTACTCTAAGAGAGGATGCGTTAAGCGGCAGAGGATACCTTGATGAGTATTAACCCCAATCAGCCCATTGCCACTGCTTTTACTGGCCCAGTCCTATATCCCTGGGATGCAGGCTCCGCTGTCGCTGAAGTTCAAGAACTGCTACGGGCACACGGCTTTCCCTTGCGAATTGATGGAGACTTCGGCAGCGTCACCGAAACAGCGGTCAGACTTTACCAAAAGCGAAATAAGTTAGTTGTCGATGGCGTTGTCGGACCTAGAACCTGGCTTTCCCTGAAGACAACGGTGAAACCTGGCGATCGTCCGCTTGAGCAAGGCGATACAGGCAGAGACGTATTAGAGCTACAGGGACTACTGCAAGTCCACGGTTATCAACTACAGCGAAACGGCATCTTTGACGAACTGACCCAACAAGCCGTCATTGCCTTTCAGCAAAAACATCATCTCAAAGCTTGTGGTATCGTCAACGCTTCCACTTGGGGAGTATTAGGAGAAAAAAGCTGCCCACCTGAACCTAAGCAAAAGCTATGGTTCACCAACCCACGTAAGTGGTGGTAGAGAAATATAGCAATTCCAGAAATTAGGGCGATAAAAGAAAAAGATTCTGCATTACGGAATCTTTTTCCTTTATCGCTTCTTTATTGAAACAATCTTCATCGAAACAGTATTGAAACATTATTATTAGCGATTTTGGAATTCCATCAGGGTACTTTGTAGTTAACTTGCATTAGTCTATACAGTTACTCTAAGTTAGTCCTGGAGGTCAGCGATTGGGTATCTTCGATAAGATCAGAGGCGAATTTGTTGACATCATCGAATGGTTGGATCAGACCAACGACACGATGGTTTATCGCTTCCAGCGACACAATAATGAAATCAAAATGGGGTCTAAGCTGACCGTTCGCCCCGGACAAAAAGCAGTATTTGTCAACGAAGGGCAAGTCGCAGACACCTTTGAGCCAGGCATGTACGAGTTAACAACTCAAAACTTGCCTATCCTCAGCACCCTTAAGGGCTGGGCATATGGCTTCAACTCACCTTTTAAGGCAGAAGTTTATTTCTTCAATACAAAAATTTTTACTGACCTCAAGTGGGGCACCTCTAACCCAATTACTATTCGTGATCCAGAGTTAGGACCAGTGCGGCTCCGAGCTTTTGGCAGCTACAATATTCGGGTCGCACACCCCGAAGAACTGTTAAAGCAACTGGTCAGCACCGATGGACTGTTCCAGGTAGACGAAATTAGCAATCAGATTCGTAACATGATTGTGACCGCTTTCGCAACCTGGTTTGGCAGCTCTCGCATTCCTTTATTTGACTTTGCCGCTCGTTATGGCGAACTGGGCGAAACCATCCGAGGTGGCATTCAGATTGAGGTACAGCGATTTGGACTAGAGCTAACCCAACTGCTCATTGAAAACGTCTCACTGCCGCCCGAAGTGGAACAGGCGTTGGATAAACGCGCCTCAATGGGAATTTTGGGCAACATGCAGCAGTATGCTCAGTTTCAAGCTGCAAATGCGATCGAAGAATCTGCTCGGAATCCATCTGGTGGCAACATGGCGTTAGACTTTGGCGTAGGGATTGCGATGGGTCAGCAGTTGACCAATGCCATGCAAACCAATCCGCCCCAGACCGCTCAACCTGCGGCTGCAACTCCTCCACCCCCACCCGCCGAGCCACAGTGGCATATCTCTCGTGACGGTCAAAACTTTGGTCCCTTCCCAGCCAGTCAACTCACGCAAAACGGTTTGAACGCTCAAGCATATGTGTGGCGAGCTGGAATGGATGGCTGGAAACGAGCCGCCGAAGTTGCAGAACTAGCATCCATCCTGGGAGCACTACCACCACCGCCCGTAAATTAATCAGATGTAAACCTCAAGTGAGTTGTGAGGACATACCGTTTCGGGAGTGCGTCCTCACAACTCATTGATCTCACAAATGACTTTAGTACTGCGATATGTCGATTGCTAAACCTTTAATTAAGCAGTTTCCTTGTCCGGGCTGCGGTTCCACGCTGGAATTTGACCCGCAAGTTGGACAGCTTAAATGTCCCTATTGTGGGCGAGAAGAGGTGATTCCTCAAAGTGCTGAACAGGTCGAGGAGCGCTCCTACGATGCATATCTCGACAGTGAACACACTCAACTCGCAGCGCTGTCTAACACGGCTCTGGAAGCAGACTGTCCAGGTTGCAAAGCTCAAATTACATTTGAGCCACCTAATGTGGCAGGACAATGTCCCTTTTGTAATACCAGCATTGTAGCGCAACCTCATTCTGCCAGTCCGGTAATGGCACCAGAAGCAGTTTTACCCTTTAACATTAGCCAAAAAGCTGCTAGAGCGGGTATTCAGAAGTGGATAAACAGCCGCTGGTTTGCCCCCGGCGGGTTGAAGAAACTGGCACAGCAAGAAGGCATTCAGGGTGTGTATCTGCCCTTCTGGACGTATGACTGTTATACGGTGAGTCACTACACCGGAGAGCAGGGAACTCACTATTACGTGACTGAAACATATACAGAGACAAACTCAGAAGGTAAGTCAGAAACCAAAACACGCCAGGTACAGCGGACTCGATGGCGATCGCACTCTGGACGAGTTGACCGTTCCTTTGACGACATTTTGATTCCAGGTAGTGAGTCCGTAAATACAAAGCGACTAGAAGCTTTAGAGCCTTGGGATTTATCCAAACTGGCACCCTACGATGCATCTTATCTGTCGGGTTTTAAGGCACAGCGGTATCAGGTGAATTTAAAGCAGGGGTTTGAACTGGCTAAAGGCAAGATGGAAGAACCAATTCGCTCTGATGTTCGGCACGACATTGGCGGAGATGAGCAGCGTATCCATTCTGTTTCGACCAACTATAGCGCTATCACGTTTAAGCATCTGTTGTTGCCCGTATGGATTTCGGCTTATCGGTTTAGGAACAAGCAATATCAGGTAATGGTTAATGCCCAAACCGGAGAAGTGTTGGGCGATCGCCCCTATAGTGTTTGGAGAATCTCTGCTACCGTCCTGTCCGTGTTAACCATAGTTGGTATTATCCTGTTTATCATCGGTTCTCTTGAAGAGCCTTCCCCTGACCTACCTCTACCCGATTCTACTGTTCCAGGCACTTCTGTTATTCCAGGCTCTCCCGCTGCTCCAAACTTCTCACAACCTCTACAGCCTGACGAAGCATTCCGACGGGCAATTAACACTGCCGGAAATGCATCACTTCTAGCTCAATCAGCGCAAACCGAGCAAGATTGGCAGCAAATTGTCGCAGAATGGGAGCGGGCGATCGCCCTGCTGAGAGCCGTTCTCCCCGCTCATCCTAACTACAACACTGCTCAGCAAAAGATAGGAGAGTATCAGCGAAACCTTGACTACGCTAGACAGCAAGCCCGCATAGCTGAATAAATAAGGAAGACCAACTTACACTCACTTCTTAGCGAAATGGAGACCCGATTGCTCCAGAAAAGTCAACATTACGCAATTGGCTTCCTGTAAATTTGGCGTTTGTTAAATCCGCATTTCTAAAAGAGGTTCTAAAAGCACGCCTTGCCGCCTTGAGGCTGCCGATTAGAGTAGATAGAGTGATGACAACATAGCTTAGCGATAAAGCACACCAAATAAGACCCATCAAAATGTGATGTGTGCTAAGAAATGCACTGGCAGTTGCGGATGCTAAAAATGCAAACCCGTATCCTGCAACGCTGCCAACAGTAGCGATCGCCATCACGAATGCCTGATGCTGCACCCTAAAAGTGAGAAGTGCAACACTTAAACTGGCGATCGCTGCTGCGATGGTAGCAACCTGAGGATCTTGGTCAGTTAGACTTCCAACATAGAAAAAGCCCAGCAAAGCTCCGGTTGCCGATCCAGAAGTAGTCATAGACAAGCGTTTAACTATTGGCTTAAGCCTTTCTAACGTAAGCACAGCAGCTCCTGCTCCAGCCAATCCTAAACTGGCGTGTAGCGCGATCGCATAAGACCAGGCTGACTCTGCTGCTGTACGTCCTAAAACTCCAAAAATCATAAGACTAAAAGCGTGAATTGCTAATCCAGCCAAGAGCAAAGCAACTGTCCCTAAAAGCATGAGTCGATTCAGAGGTTGACCCGCTCGAACTTGAACAAAGTTCGCCTCTCGCAAAAGTGCGTTGCTAAAGTCACACCCCCGAATATTTGCACCGCTAAAATTTGCGCCATTAAGACTTTTTCTTTTAAAGGAACGATTTCGTAAGTCCTGGTTAGCAAAATCGAGTGAAGATGAAGTAGTCATAATTGAGTCAAGCTTAAGTCGAAGTAAATTACTCTGTTCGTGCCAGTCTTAGAAAATTTCACGAGCTAATGAACCATCAATACCAGATGTATGTTAAGCGGTTTTTAGTTGTGATTGGAGCAGGGCTGCTAACAATGCCTCTACTTTTTTACGGTAGGCTCCATTTTCAGCGTCCACCTCGCACTGACCAGGAGAAAACCCTTTTTCAGGGCATAGTGTATCGACGAATTGCTGAATCATCACCCCGTCCAATTGTGATGCACATTATTACAATTGATCTAACCGTACCGGGAGTTGGAGTATTCGTAACGCCAGGAATGCCTACTCCAGACAATCGAGAAACCAATGCCCAAACAACTTCAGAGTTTGTCGATGAGTTTGACCTACAGCTAGCAGTCAACGCCAACTTTTTTTATCCTTTTGAGGAGAAAACACCCTGGAATTATTATCCTCACAGTGGCGATCGCACTAATGTTTTAGGGCAGAGCATCTCGAATGGATTCGTCTATTCTCCTGTTGATCCAGATTGGTCGGTGCTATGTTTTGCGGACAATAATCAGGTGCGGATTTCTGAGGAAGCGTGTCCCCCAGGAACCGTCCAAGCGATCGCAGGGAGCGATATTTTGATTGAACGGGGCGATCGCTTAGACGCAGATCTAGATTCATACAACAACCGCATTCCTTATCCACGAGTAGCCACTGCAATTAACCGAGAGGGCAATCAGCTATATTTGGTTGTCGTAGATGGCAAACAGCCCCTCTACAGCGAGGGTGTCACGACCACCGAGCTAACCGAAATTCTCCTGGAAATGGGTGCCTACAGTGCTCTAAATTTGGATGGCGGCGGTTCAACGACACTAGTTGCTGCGACTCCTTCGGGTACAACCGTTTTAAATGCCCCAATTCATACCAAAGTCCCAATGCGACAACGTCCCGTTGCCAACAACTTAGGCTTCTATGCTATCAACCATCCTAACTAAAGCATTATGCTGTTACAACAAAGCATTATGTGCAATTACTCCGGGTTGCAATTCCAAAATGATAGTGTTATCTCTGTCAGCCGTCGGCACCAAGTTCAAGTATCGAATGGTATCTCCTTGCTCAATTTCATAAACTTGGTTTTAATTAACTAGCAAAATAAGTCGCAAGGGATCAAACCGCACATACCAGGGAAACGGATGCTCTTTGATGGCTTGCCACTTCTCTTTGAACATTTCTGCTTGCACATGATAGTCCTGTGAGCCTTGAGGCTCAGCATTTAATTTAAGGAAAAGGGTCATCCGATGAGGAGTTTCACTGGTTGAAGCTAACCAGCAGGGAAATGTATTGTTTTGACCAGGAGCAGGACTGGGCATGAGACTCATTTGATGAGCACGAATCCCTATATCCGTCAGCTCTTGAGGAATTGCTTCCATAACCTGTAAGGTAATGCCCCAATCGATCGCCTCGATCGCATTTTGTCTAACAGCAACAGCACGGGAAAAGTTTTTGCATCCTGTGAGTTGAGCCACACGTAGGGTTTGGGGATGTTCAAAGATCTGGTGTTTAGAATCAAAGGCGATCGCTTTTCCACCTGACATTACCATCAGTTTTTCACATACCCGATAGGCTTCCTCCAGGTTGTGTGTGACAAACAAAGTGACACCTTTATAGGTAGATAAAGTCTCAACCAGTTGACGCTCGACCTGACTGCGAAGATAGGTATCCAACGCCGAAAAGGGTTCATCTAACAACAATACTTCCGGTTCCGTTGCCAGTGCCCTGGCTAGGGCTACTCGTTGCTGTTGTCCACCTGAAAGTTGGTGGGGATAGCGATTGCCCAAGCCCTGTAGATGCAGCAAAGCAAGCTGTTGATTTACTTGTTGCGATCGCATCACTTTTGGTAAATGCTGCAAGCCAAATGCAATATTTTGAGCAACCGTCATGTGAGGAAACAGGGCATAGTTCTGAAACACTAAACTGACTTTGCGGCGATGGCTAGGGAGATTAATTCGCTTATCCGAATCAAATAAAGTTTGACCATTCAAAACAATTTGCCCGTGAGTAGGGGTTTCGACTCCAGCAATGCATCGCAGTGTCATGCTTTTACCAGAACCGGAACCACCCAACAACCCTAATGTTTCCTGCTGAGCGGTAAATGCTGTGTTTAAACTGAAGTTTGCAAGCTGTTTCTCAATATCAACGAACAAGCCTTGTTCAAGCTGAGACTGGAATTTGGTTAGAGTTACAGTCTGCGGAATTTCAGCCGTTTTATCTCTGCCGGGCAAAGGTTCATTAGCTTCCACTACACTCAAAGGATTCCTTTGAATTTTGCGCTCATAGTGAGTTTGCCAGAGGTTCACCACAACAATACCCGACAGTGAAATCGTCATGATCACCAGTACCCATAGCCATGCTTCGTTCATGGCTCCCGCTTCCACTGCAAAAAAAATTGCCATTGGAATCGTTTGGGTTTGACCGGGAATATTCCCAGCTAGCATCAGCGTTGCACCAAACTCCCCTAACGCTCGCGCAAAGGACAACGTTGTTCCAGCCAGAATACCCGGAACAGAAAGCGGCAGGAGTATTCGCCAGAAAATCCGCCCCTTTGAGGCACCCAGCGTTTGGGAAACCTGGAGCAAACTGCTATCGACTTGTTCAAATGACCCCAATGCAGTCTTGTACATCAGCGGAAATGCCACAACCGTTGCTGCAATCACTGCGGCATACCAGGTAAACACAATCGTAAAATTAAACTGGGCCATGACCTGACCCAGTGGACCATTCCTGCCAAACAAGAGCAATAGCAAAAAACCTACAACCGTGGGTGGCAAAATCAACGGTGCGACAAAAATACCTTCAATGACTGACTTCCATCGCCCCCGGTAGCTCAGCATCCAATAAGCAGCCGCGATTCCAGTAAAGAATGTTGCGATCGTTGCAAGCCCTGCGGTTTTAAGAGAAATCCATAGTGGGGAGAGATCGGCAGTCATGCTAGTACTCCCTTCAAGAAGCAATCCCAAAGCCGTATCGTCTGAACACTGCTTGAGCCTGTCTACTCCTTAAGAATCGAGCATAAATACGAGCGGCTTGCTGGTTGCGACTGGCTGCAACAACGGCCATGGGATAAACAATTGAAGTGTGCAGATTGCTGGGAGCGGTTGCGACTTGTGTCACCCGGTCTGAAATTCTGGCATCAGTCGCGTAGACCACGCCAGCGTCGGCGTTGCCACTTTCGACCGTTCCTAAAACGTTGCGAACCGAGTTGCCAAATACAAACTTAGGCTGCAACTGATCCCAAATCCCTAGATTCCTAAATAACTCCTCGGCGTACTGTCCAGCTGGCACACTCCGCGGCTCCCCGATTGAAATTCGTTCAACGGCAGAGTTAGTTAACTGCCGAAAGCCTGTTAACCCCAATGTAGAGTTACGCGGCGCTACCAGAACCAGACTGTTGGTGAGCAAGTTGCGACGAGTATTGGAGACGATCAGATTCCCCTCCTGTAAAGCATTCATTTGTCGGGCAGCGGCTGAGATGAATAGATCCACAGGTGCACCCTGCTCAATCTGCTGCTGAAGTGGACCTGATGCTGCAAAGTTATAGCTGACTATTATGCCTGGGTTAGCCGACTCAAACAGCGGATCAATTTCTTCAATCGCATCTTGCAAGCTGGCTGCTGCTGCAATCAACAGTCTTGCAGATTGAGCATCGACTGCAGCAGGCATAACTATTTTGAAGCCGATCGCCAGTAACAAGGCTGCCAGGAATCCGCCCAGCAAAGCGAGAATGCGTCTTCGTTTCATAACACCTGAGTTGGAGTAAAGAAGAGCTAGTATTGTTAGTTCGGAGGGAGCAAGCCATTGGCTCTATGGGTTCTATAGGTTGACCTTCCAACTGAACTAGACTCGAAATCATATCGTACCAACTTTATACCAACATATTTGGTATTTGATAATGCCAAGAAAAGAGCAAGGCTGGATTACCTTCCAATCCTCAGACGAAGAGCGGCAAATTTTAGAGCAGATTTGTCAGCAAACTCAGCGCACCAAAACAGAAATCCTGCGAGAAATGATTCGACAGAGGGGGCGATCGCCCGTTCCTGATCCAGACACCAACCCAATCGAGGCTGAGGATTTAAAGGAAGAAACCCTGGATTCGGAGAATGCCACAGCGCTTCAGGCAATCCAAATCCAAATCAGTGCCCGTAACGTCTTGAAAGCAAAAGTGAAACACGTAGTCAAAGGAACGGTGAACGCAGAAGTGACCTTGGCGATCGCTCCCGGCATCGAGCTAGTCTCGATTGTCACTCGCACTTCGGCTGACAAGCTAGGTTTGAAACCAGGGAAAGAAGTTTTTGCGGTCATCAAATCCAACAACGTGATGATTGCTGCAGGATAAGTTCTTCTTCCTTTTTAGCCAAAGCGAAGGGATGCGTTCCTTGAAACAAGGACACATCCCTTCGTTTTTGGTACCTGTCTTGCTACCTCTTGAGACAACGAGGCAAAGGACGGGCTCTACCTCGTCGCTTAACAAAGCTCAACCTGAGGTAGAGGGTAAACGGGAGTCAAAACTATTAGCTTATTATTAGTACATGCATAAGCAAGGTACAAATGCAAGAAAGTTTAGGATTCTTAAGAGAGCCTGAACTTGAATGAGCGGGGACAAGCCCTCTTGTCCACGATGCCTGCCTCTAAGCTCCAAGAATATCAAGCCTGAAGAAGATGTGAAGTCATGGAAAGCGATCGCTCTATTCACCCCGCCCTTTATTTCAACCAATTTAAAAGCAGCATTTGGGCTTTGGGCATTCCCTCTTGGGTATTTGGCATCACCGACCGAGGCTTTGCTGCTTTTGCCGACGGGTACCTTTCAGCAATAGAGATTGCACATCTGTTTACGGCTTCTTTCTTCTTCGTTAGCTGGCTATTTCTCAAGCCGGAGAAAGAGCTTAATCCAGATGGCTCCGTTGCATTGCAATCTCTAAACTCTAACTTGGCTTGTCGTCGCAGTGAGTTAAGTCAGTGTGGAGTTCAAGGGAAGGCTCTTACAAGAATGCTGGAGCTCCAGGAGTATCACCTGATTAGCCAAGAATATATCTTACCCTTTCCCCACCTGTGCCAAATTTATCATTTGCTCAACCTGAAGCATTTGGAGAACGTCCATCACTTTAGTTTGAGTAACCTACGAGTCATTTCGGTCAACCATTTGCAGCCTACCGAAGATGGGGGAATCATCAAGTTTCAAACCGTTTTGGATTCGCCATTTAACGCCCTGAGAATCTGGAGACAGCCCGTTGTTGAGGTAGAGTTAACATTGCACACGCCTCACACAGTTGAACTAAAGATTCCGGTGTACAACGGCAAGAGTATCATCGTGATGTTTAACGTTCTACCTCTGAGTGAAACGGAACATAAGTTCTTTATCGACATCTATAGCGACTTGAGATGGCCAAAGCCCCTGCTGCAAATGGTTCTGCACATCGCCTCTTGCCTAACGCTATTTGAGGATTTGCCCTACTTAAGTAAGCTAGCTGAGCGCAATATCAGTCGTTTATTCAACCGCACTCGAATCTCAGACCATGAAACAATGTGGTTGTTCAAGCGGTTTGTTGACTTGTATGGTTCAAGTATAGCCAACCTTGAAGCCTCTCAGTTTTCTACACAACCCAGACAATTAGAAGCGGCAGAGGCATAAGCCGACTAGCTGGCTAAAAAGTGAGCAAATAAGTGAGAGACATATCCCGAAGCGGTATGCCCCTCACAATTCATTAACAATAGTGCAGCAAATCCAAAGCGTTGGGTTTCGCTCTGCTCCACCCAACCTACAACTCTTTTCAACCTGTGTGAGCTGCGTAGGTTGGGTGAAGCGCAGCGGAACTCAACATCTTAGGACAGCCAGGCTATTACGCCAGCTAGCAGTCTTGCTGATTATTGGACGGTTTTTGAGGATTGGTTAAATAGCATTGCTCGTGATTTCTCCATATCAATCTGCTGGTTCTTGAATTCATTAGCTTTAGCGTAGGCACGAACGGTTGCAGGGCGAGACTGAATTGCCTCAAACCAGCGCTTGAGGTGAGGGAAGTCTTCCAAATTTTGTCTCTGATGCTCGTAGGGCACAATCCAGGGATAGGAAGCAATATCGGCGATCGAATATTCTTCTCCAGTAAGAAAGGGGCGATCGCTCAACCGCTTATTCATCACCGTGTACAGCCGTCCTGTCTCATTTACATAGCGATCGATCGCATAGGGGATTTTTTCAGGCGCATACTGGACAAAGTGATGGTTTTGCCCAGCCATTGGACCCAAACCACCCATTTGCCAAAACAACCACTGAAACACTTCGGCTCGTCCACGCACTGTATCAGAGATCAGCTTGCTAACTTTGTCTGCTAGATACAGCAAAATTGCGCCAGATTCAAATATCGAAATGGGTTCTCCACCGTCCGCAGGCTCATGATCCACAATGGCTGGAACCCGATTGTTGGGGGCGATCGCCAAAAACTCAGGCTTAAACTGGTCGCCAGCGCCAATGTTAATCGGAGCGATCGTATACGACAGCTCAACTTCCTCCAAAAACATGGTGACCTTGTGACCGTTGGGCGTTGTCCAGTAGTAAAGCGTCAGTGGTGGCATGAATCAGCTCCTGCTACGGTTCAATAGTTCAAAGTTCTCGAACATTCAAACTATAACGTTGTCCCACCCCATTAGAATTTTGCGAGAATCAGGAGTGATCCACTTTCGCAGAGAAGGGAAGCACCAGTTCAATTCTCTGCGTTGTGCAGATCTAGATGACTGACAGAACTTGTATGAGGAGGCTTTGTGCTGCAATATCAGCCGATCGGTTTTGGGCAGCAGGTGATCGACACTTCACTAGGTGTGATGGCCTATTACACACCCGTTGGTGAACCCTGGCGAGATAGCTCAGATTCAGCCAATTTGCCGCCGCTAGTTTTCTTGCATAGTCTGGGTGGTGGGTCTTCCGCCTATGAGTGGTCAAAGGTTTATCCAGCCTTTGCCGCCACTCATCGGGTTATTGCACCTGACCTGATCGGCTGGGGACAATCCACCCATCCTATTCGCGATTATCGAGTAGAAGATTACCTGACCATTTTGACAGAATTTCTAGAGCGCACTAACAGCGTTCCAGCAACAGTCTTTGCTTCCTCACTGACAGCGGCGATCGCCCTTCGCCTTTCCGTCCAGCGTCCAGACCTATTCAAAATGCTGTTTCTAGTTTCTCCTTCTGGCTACAGCGACTTTGGCGCAAATTACAAACAAGGCATCCCTGCCCAGCTAGCCGGAACACCCGGACTCGATCGCCTGATTTACACTGTCGGAGCCGCCAACGAACTGGCTGTACGCAACTTCTTGCAGCAGTTCTTGTTTGCCGAGCGATCGCGTGTCACCGAGGAAATGGTTGCTGCCTATTTGGCATCTGCCCAACAGCTCAACGCCGAATACTCTGCCCTCGCCTCGCTTAAAGGCGATCTCTGCTTTGACCTCTCCCTCTACATGGAGCAGCTTAAAACTCCCACCGTCATCTTTTGGGGCGATCAATCTCGCTTTAGCAGCCTCTCCACTGGGCTCCGGCTAGCCAACCTCAATCCAGAGACAGTAGAAGCCTTTTGTGCGATCGTTGGCGCAGGAGTCCTGCCTCATTTAGAATTGCCTGCTACGGTGATTGGGTTGATCCAGCATTATCTAGGGACTAGCCCCTAGCCCCTACAATTGTGAAAGACTTTCTCACAGTGGATTCAGATGGCATTCAAGGTTGGCTTGTTGGGATTAGGGACGGTTGGAACTGGAACGGCGCAAATTTTGCTTGATCCAGCGCAGCGACATCCTTTAGTACAAGAGCTAGAAATTTACCGAGTGGGGGTGCGATCTCCTGACAAAACTCGTTTGGTGGCTTTTTCCCCTGGCGTAGTCACCACTGACTTGGAAGCGATTGTCACCGATCCCGCTGTGGAAATTGTGGTGGAATTGCTGGGTGGGTTGGAACCGGCGCGATCGCTGATTTTGAAGGCGATCGCCAATGGCAAACACGTCGTCACCGCCAACAAAGCCGTAATTGCCCGATTTGGGGAAGAAATTTTTGCCGCAGCTACCGAAGCAGGCGTGTACGTCTTGCTCGAAGCAGCAGTCGGCGGCGGCATTCCCGTAATTGAGCCACTGAAGCAATCGCTTTGCGCCAACCGTATCCATACGCTGATGGGCATCGTCAATGGCACGACCAACTACATCCTCACGCGGATGCAAACCGAGGGCGGCGACTTTGCCGAAATTCTCGCCGATGCCCAAAAGCTAGGTTACGCCGAAGCTGACCCTACCACTGATGTAGATGGCTTTGACGCAGCTGACAAAATTGCAATTTTGGCATCTCTAGCCTTTGGCGGACGGATCAAGCTGCCGGAGGTTTACTGTGAAGGCATTCGTCAGGTCAGCGCTGCCGATATTGCCTATGCCGACAAGCTAGGCTTTGTGATCAAGCTGCTAGCGGTCGCCAAACGCGACACCTCACCTGGAACAAATCTGGCAGACCCACCCGACCAGCTTCAGGTCAGGGTTCACCCGACGCTGATTCCCAAAACCCATCCCCTGGCTAGCGTCAATCAGGTTTACAACGCCATTCTGGTTGAAGGGGAACCGATTGGTCAGGTCATGTTCTTTGGTCCAGGTGCCGGAGCCGGACCGACAGCCAGTGCGGTTGTTTCTGATATTCTCAACATCGCCGCCATTCTCAAAGTTGGTCGAGGCGCAGCTACAGACGGCCAACCACCTCAGCTTGACCCCCTGTTAGCCTGTTCTCATCAGCATTATTGTGCGATCGCCCCCATGTCTGAGCTAGTCACCCGCTTTTACGCGCGATTCCTTACCCAGGACAGTTCTGGCGTGATCGGCAAATTGGGCACCTGTTTTGGCAATCACAGCGTCAGTTTAGAATCGGTTGTGCAAATTGGACTGCGAGACAACCAGGCTGAAATCGTTGTCGTCACGCATCATGTGCGCGAGGGCAATTTTCATCAGGCGCTAGACGAAATTCGTACCTTTGAAGCGGTGAATAGCGTTGCTAGTTTGCTGCGGGTTCTGTAGCTTTTCTAAACCGAAGGATTGGTGTAGAACAAGCCGGATGTGTTGCAGCGATCGCATTCTGCAAAAAACTGAAGACCGCTTTTGCGAATCCTTTGCTTAGTGTGACAGGCTTGGCAAACGGATTGAATTGGGGTGTTTCCCTCACACTGCGAACATTTGAAATAGTAGCCGAATTTTCCAGAGCTTATTGATAGTTCATTCCTTTGACAATGACGGCAAATGTACTTTCCAGTTTGGATTTTCGTAGCTTTTACAGGTTGAGGTTTTGCAGCAGGTTTGTCTACTTTTGTAGGCTGAGATTTTGCAACCACAACAGATTTACTTTTTGAAGTGGAAGCTAGAACTGGCTGATTCTCTTCTTGCTGCGAAGGACTCATTCGACTAGGTTTATGCTGTTCCAACAAAAGATGAGAAAGTCTGGATAGTGCTCCTTCACTAAACTGACATCCTGTTTCCCTGGTGTTTAAGCTGAAATTAAAGCCAAGCAAGCTATTAGCTTTGCGATATTTCTCTAAAATAGTGCGAATGCGATCGCAAGCTTGCTCAGCTTTACAAACTTCTTCAAGTGCGATTCCATCAGGACGATGAACAATTCCATTGTCTGAGATCGCCACAATTAGGTCGATTGGCATTGCTTCAAAGGTTAATTGAAAGCCCAAAATTTTCCTAAAACACAGTTCAGTATAATCATTCAAATATTCTCGAAGAAACTCACCTTGTCGTTTCGCTTGAAGGATTGGAGAAGGCATTCCTTTTAACTTGCCGTCGAACTGTCGGCTCCATTCTCCATGCGGATTAATATAAACTTCGCTGGTGACACTTTTGCTTTCAATAATGATGATTCCATGTTGAGACAAAATCAGATGATCAATCTGTGCTGCATCCTGCTCTTTCTTTAGTCGAATTCCGTTAAAAACTCGCACACTTTCATCATTCTTGAAGGCTCTGTTCAAGTAATGAGCCATTTGTTCTTCGGCTACTCTTCCGGCTTTAGCAAACTTATCTTCTGCTGTAAATTGATCTAACTCTTTAATAATCATCTTTCTTCTAAAAGTGGCGAGCATTGCAGCAATTTATCTAAATCGCCAATACTTCAAGTGAAACTACGCTAACTACAGTGCCCAGATTTGTAGGGTGAATTGCGATCGCCCCCGTTTCCCTAATTTCTCCGACCAAGGGGTAATGAACTGCGCGTAATATAGTGCAACAATAGAGGCATAAACTTAACAAATAGGAAAGGGATCATGGAAGATAAAAATTATTCCTGGAAAGGCAGTCCCAACGCTGGTTCTGTGTTGGCGATCTTGGCGCTAATTTGCGGTGCGGCACTGGTATTGGCAGGGTTCAACTAGAATGCCGGGTGCCTGCATTGCACCCTTACTGACTACAAAACTGGCGATCGCCTACAGATTGAGACATCAAGGCGACTTCGCCACAGACACCTACAAATATGAAAAACGGGATGGAAGTTTTACCTCCATCCCGTTTTTACGCTTCTAGAAACTCACATCAAGCTTCTAGCGCTGCAAATTTTGCTCTAATTTCTTCTACACGCTTGCGGTTTACGCCAAGGTCAGATTTTCCCAAACGGGAAGCGGAGCGGACGTGAATCACACTTTGGCTTTTGTCCAGGTAAAACTCAACATCATCAACAAAGCCCATCAAGGCAGTAGCGAACTCGCTATAGACATAATCGTCGGTTTCACTCACGATTTTGGTCCGTGGCAGGTCTTGAATCACAGCTTTTAAGTTTGCTAAAGCCTGCTCTGGAGTTGAGCTGTAAGAAATCGGCTGGATGCTGTGTTCACTATCAGATGCAGGGGTCTGGCTGTTGACGCAGTTGGGGGTGTTGGGGCATTCCAGCAGTTTGCCTGCTTTTACACCTAAGTTAGTCGGGGGTGTTCCTGAAAACGAAAACAATGATTTTTCTCCTGATGATGCGGTGGCAGATGCAAGGGTTATGGTTGAGGTGGTTTGGGCGATCGCAGGCAGCTCCCCACTCATCCAGCACAAACTGGTCAGGAGTAAACCAAAAAAGAGCGCTAATCCTGATTTGAGCATAAGTTGCCTCTGCACTTTAGTATTCTACTTAATACTACTTAATACGGTCCTACACAAGACAGTTCTATGTCCAGAAGCAACAAGGGGCTTAGGACCCTTGTTCTAGAGCGATGGCGATCGCCCAACTCAGGATTTAGCTCAAATGTTGCAACTCAAGTCACCCGATCGCTGGCTGAAGCGCAGGTTTTCCCGATAGTCTACAGGGCAATCAATCACAGCAGGCACGTCTTGAGCCAAAGCTTCCTTGAGTTTGGGAATAAAGTCGGTGCTGGACTCAACCCGATAACCTTTCAAACCCATGCTCTCCGCCAGTTTGACAAAATCAGGATTGGTGAAGTGAACAAAGTTTGACTCCCCATAGTGATTGAGTTGTTTCCACTCAATTAAGCCATAGCCACCGTCGTTAAAGATGATCGTGACAAAGGGTGTGCCGACGCGTAGAGCAGTTTCTAACTCCTGACTGTTCATCATGAAGCCACCATCTCCCGTAACGGCAACAACCTTGCGATCGGGAGCAACCAACTTGGCAGCAACAGCTCCTGGAATAGCAATGCCCATTGCTGCAAAACCGTTAGAAATCAGGCAGGTGTTGGGGCGATCGCAATGATAGTGACGCGCCATCCACATCTTATGAGCACCCACATCCGAAATCACAATATCCTCTGGTCCCATCACCTGGCGCAAATCGTAAATCAGCTTTTGCGGCTTAATTGGGAACCCATCATCGTTAGAGTACTGCTTGTAATCATCGCGAATCTCATCTCCCAGGGACAGCGCGTAGGGGTCTTGTTTATCTTGGCGATCGCTGCGCTTAAAGATCTCATCCAGCGAGTCAGAAATATCTCCCACCACTTCAGCCGCCGGAATGTAGCTACTGTCAATCTCGGCGGGGGTGTCATCAATGTGGATAATCGGAATCTCGCCCGTAGGATTCCATCGCTTCGGGGAGTACTCAATCAGGTCATAGCCGATCGCAATTACCAGATCTGTGTTGTCAAATCCGCAACTAATGTAATCCCGCTGCTGTAGCCCGACAGCCCAAAGTGCTAGAGGGTGCGTGTAGGGAATTACTCCTTTGCCCATAAACGTATTGGCGACAGGAATATTAAGCCGGGTCGCAAACTCGGTCAGCGCTTCACTAGCATTAGCCCGAATTGCACCATTTCCGACTAGGATTAATGGATTTTTTGCCTGCGAAATCAGAGTGGCTGCTTTCTCAATGCTGTGAAAGGCTGCAAAGGTTCTTTCTCGTCCATCGGTTTTCAGCGGTCGTCCCACGGCTGGCATCGCAGCAATATTTTCCGGCAAGTCAATGTGTACGGCACCAGGTTTTTCCGTCTGCGCTACCTTAAAAGCTTTACGGACGATTTCGGGTGTGTTGCTAGGTCTGACGATCTGAGTATTCCACTTAGTGACCGGTGAGAACATTGCCACCAGGTCTAGATATTGGTGAGATTCAATGTGCATTCGGTCAGTGCCCACTTGTCCGGTAATCGCAACCAGGGGAGCGCGATCGAGATTGGCATCCGCAACGCCCGTCATCAGGTTGGTTGCACCTGGACCTAGCGTTGATAGACAAACTCCAGCCTTGCCAGTTAGCCGCCCGTAAACATCTGCCATAAACGCTGCACCCTGCTCGTGGCGAGTGGTGATGAAGCGGATTGAGGAGTTTTTGAGCGCCTGCAAAATTTGCAGGTTTTCTTCACCCGGCAAGCCGAAGATGTATTCAACGCCTTCATTTTCCAGGCATTGCACGAGTAATTCTGCTGTATTCATTTCACTCATGTTGATTTCCTTTGAACTGTAGATGGAGTGGGTGCAGCGAGTGGGGGTGGGGTTATTTCATCCAAACAGTTTTGATGTTGACGAATTCGTGAATACCCTGGATGCCGAGTTCGCGTCCGTAGCCTGACCGTTTGACCCCCCCGAACGGCAATCGCGGATCGGATTTGACCATGCCGTTGATGAAGACGGCTCCGGCTTCTAGCTCTGTGGCAAGGCGATCGCCTTCTTCTTGTATTCCCGTCCAGGCACTTGCTCCTAACCCAAAGGGACTGCTATTTGCCAGGCGAATTGCAGCGTCAATGTCAGGCACACGAAATAGCAGCGCAACCGGGCCAAAAAATTCTTCGTCATCGGCTGGGGTGCCCGGAGGAAAATCAGCCAGGATAGTAGGAGGATAAAAGTTTCCATGCTGAAGCGCTACGACTGACCGGGTTAGCACATCCTGGGGATTTCCGCCGATTAACGCTTTTGCGCCCTTCTCAATGCAGGTTTGCACCAGCTGATCCAAATCTTTGAGAATGCCAGGAGTTGCCAGCGGTCCAATGTCCGTTTCAGGATTCATTGGGTCGCCCACTTTCAGAGCAGCGTATTTTGCCACCAGCTTTTCGGTGAATTGGTCGGCGATCGCCTCCTGCACAATGAACCGCTTTGCCGCAATGCAGGACTGTCCACTGTTAATCATTCGGGCAGTTACAGCGGTGGAAACGGCTGTTTCTAAATCGGCACTTTCCAGCACGATGAACGGATCGCTGCCGCCCAATTCCAGCACCGTTTTCTTAATTAGCTTTCCGGCAAGGCTGGCAAGGCTAGCTCCAGCGGGTTCGCTACCGGTTAAAGTAGCGGCTTTCACCCGCTCATCGGTGACAATCTGAGCCACCTTATCAGAACCGACCAGCAGCGTTTGAAAGGCCCTAGTCGGAAAGCCTGCCTCTCGAAAAATTTCTTCAATCGCTAGGGCACATTGGGGCACGTTAGAAGCGTGTTTTAACAGCCCCACATTACCTGCCATCAAAGCAGGTGCCGCAAAGCGAAAAACTTGCCAAAACGGAAAATTCCAGGGCATCACGGCTAGCACCACTCCGATCGGCTGATAGCTCACAAAACTGCGGCTCGCATCCGTTTCAATCGGTACGTTTGCTAAAAACTGAGCAGCATTTTCAGCGTAGTAGCGACAAACCCAGGCGGATTTTTCGGCTTCAGCGATCGCTGAAGCAATAGGCTTGCCTACCTCCAGTGCCATGATTTTGCCAAACTCCTCTCGCCGATCAACCAGCAGTGTTGCCGCTGCATTCATCCATTCAGCTTTTTGGGCGATCGGAATGTGGCGATAGTACTCAAACGTCTTTTGCGCCTGATCTAGCTTCTGAGCAATTTCCTGATCATTGAGCGGCTCAAAGTTTTTTAATGTCTCTCCTGTTGCTGGGTTAACTGTGGCGATACCCATACCCTCATCTCCTGATTCACTAAAAGGCTGACGTTTGGCCGTTTTCGCGGAAAAATGCCAAATCTCACCCGAATAGTTCTAGGGTAGCCATTGTTAAATGGACGGGGCATGGATTGTTTGCCATTCGTTATTTGTCACTTACAGAACTTATGTAAACGGAACATAAATCAAGCAAACTTTACCCTAATGCAGGGTTTATACAAACTAATACCAATTCTCTAAAGTCCGGCTACAGATAGAGCATCTAAAATAGACTGCCGCCCCACAATTGAGGCAACCACTTCTGGTGTTAGTGCGCCGAGTTGTTCTTTCACCTGCTGGCGCAATTGGTCTAAAGTTGTTGGCAAACTCCAGCGCAGTCGTCGCTTGAGATACTGCCACACCTGCTCGATCGGATTGAGTTCGGGACAATGGGGCGGCTGAAACATCAAAACGATGTTGTCTGGCACCTTCAGTCGCTTGGCTTTGTGAAATCTACCGTTATCCAACTGGAT
>NZ_JACJPC010000099.1:0-7333 GCF_014695875.1 Leptolyngbya sp. FACHB-541
CTGGTTTACACTCTGGCTTTGTGAGATTAATCCAGTGCATTAACCAGTTCTCAGGATGGCTTCCTCATCCTGTGCCTCATCGATTTTCCTCCGCCTAGAGTGATGAAAGAGGGATAAAGCAAATCGCTGGCTGAGCTAATCATTTTTTCAGATGGGCGATCCCTCCTACTCCCTCACTTCGTATCGATATCCCGCTGTAAATCTGTAAGAGCATCCAAGATTGTGACAAAACGCTCTCCAATTTGGGTCAGTTTATACTCGACCCGTGGTGGAACTTCTGGGTAGGTAATTTTCTCCAAGATGCTCAGATTGACCATTTTCCGCAGGGAGTCACTCTGCACTTTTGTGGTAAGTCCATCCACAGAACGGACGATTGCACCAGGACGACTGATCCCTTGGCGAATTAAAGTCAAGATCCGAATGGACCATTTGCAACCGACAATATCTTCCAACGTCAGTGTCTGAGAAATTGAGTTTTTGGGCTGGCTAATCGTCATGTGGCGCGACTCAACGTTTGACTGGTTTTGCTTCAATTTGTACCAAAAAGTGCGTACTGCACCAAAAAGTGCAGACTTTTGCACTCGGTTTCAGCCGTTTACGATGCTGACTAAAGTTATGTTCAAACTGATTTTAGTTAGGAGAGACTGATGTACAGCGAGTTTAAGCAGAAACAAGCACTAATTATAGGCGGCAGTAGCGGTATTGGTCGGGCGATCGCAGAAATGCTACTAACAGAGGGAGCAACCGTAACCATTGTAGGTCGCAACTCAGATAAGTTACGAGAGGCAGAATCCAAGTTGCAGCAGATGGGTAAGATACAGACCTGGCAGTCTGATATCAGTAATCGTCATGATGTCTCTCAACTAACCGAACGAATTGCTTCTGATTTGCCTGATGTTAACTACCTTGTTAATTCTGCGGGTGTCTTTCTGCCAACGCCATTTCTTCAACATACAGAAACCGATTACGATCGCTATCTTGACCTCAATCGTGGCACCTTTTTTGCGACACAGCAGGTCGCTCATAATATGGTCGATCGAGGGCAAGGGGGTGCCATTGTCAATGTAGGTTCGATGTGGGCACATCAAGCTGTGTTAGCAACTCCATCTTCTGCCTATTCAATGGCAAAATCGGGACTACATGCCTTGACTCAGCATCTAGCAATGGAACTAGCGCAACACAACATTCGGGTGAATGCAGTTGCGCCTGCTGTGGTTGAAACTCCCATCTATGGAGCGTTTATCAAACCAGAAGAAATCCACAGCACCCTACAAAGCTTCAATAGTTTTCATCCCATTGGACGGGTTGGTCAACCGAGCGATGTAGCAGAGGCGATCGCGTTTCTCCTATCCGAACGAGCCGCTTGGGTAACTGGAGCGATATGGAATGTCGACGGCGGTGTAATGGCAGGACGCAATTCCTAACCCACAAGTGAGGTGAAAGTGCATGACAAGAATATCGCTCTTTGTCTATCTAGGAGGCTCTGACTTGTCAGACGTTTTAACAGGTTCTAGTTCATGAACATGGTTTACAGCCCACTCGCAAAGTACTGCTAAAGGATCAACAAGCGTTTCACCTAACGAAGTAAGAGAATAATCTACTTGCGGAGGCACAACTGGATGCACGACCCGTCGCACAAGCCCACAGGCTTCAAGCTTTCGTAAATTTTGAATCAGCATTTTCGGCGATACGCCTTTAATCTGTTGTTGAAGCTCACTGTATCGCTTCGTGCCTTGGGAGAGCGCATAGATGATTAGGATTGTCCACTTGCTGGCAATATGTTCGAGGACTTGAGGGGCTGCACAAGTTGTATCAAAAACCTTTATCCCAGCAATATATGCTCTTGCCTGTTGAGTCATCTGTATGCCTAATCTGCTAAAGCCGCTCACCGACGCTATTTTTACTGTTTGGTGAGTATAGCACTTTCTGGTAAATACTTCCCAATAGAAAGTGAGTTGTGCTTTGCTTAGAAAGTGCTTAATCATCACTGCCTTAAAGAGGAACATATGAGATTAGCTGAAAAGGTTGCACTTGTGACAGGCGGTAACAGTGGGATTGGATTAGCAACAGCTAAACTATTCAGTCAAGAAGGTGCCAAAGTTATTATTTCAGGACGCGATCGCACCACTCTTAACGAAGCGGCTTCAGCCATTGGTGGTGATGTGTTAGCTCTTCAAGCTGATGTTGCAGACTTACAACAAATTGATCAGCTTTATCAAGTTATTGCAGAAAAGTTTGGCAAAATTGATGTTTTATTTGCCAATGCTGGGATTGGAAAGTTTGCATCGATAGAAGAAACAACTGAAGCACTATACGATGAAGTATTCACAACCAATCTTAAAGGATTGTACTTTACTATTCAGAAAGCTTCAGCCCACCTGAATGAAAGCGCTGCAATTATTCTCAATACCTCTTTTCTAGGTGAACTCGGTCTTCCTGGAACCAGCGTTTTAGCAGCAAGTAAAGCAGCGGTGAGATCGCTAGCAAAAACGTTTTCTGCTGAGCTTATCAACCGTGGAATTCGTGTCAATGCGGTGAGTCCAGGGGCGATTACAACACCCTTCATGAGCAAGGTAGGTCTGTCTCAAGAAGCAGTAGATGCAATGACACAGAACATCGGCGCTCAAATCCCTATGAAACGATTTGGCTCAGCCGAAGATGTCGCGCAGGCGGTCTTGTTTCTTAGCACCTCAGATTCTGCTTATATTTTGGGTGCTGAAATCGCCGTCGATGGTGGTTTTAGCCAACTTTGATGAGCCAATTAATTTGGGATGTGATGATTTGACGCTGATGATCTGATGCTGGAGATACAAGAAATTTTGAGCTAATTCTCCTCAAAATAATGGGAGTAGTAAGTTAGACAATATGAACGGTATTGAAAGAGCAGCCATGACGAACCTTGAGGTTATCCAAGAACTATACAGAGCTTTCCGTGAGAAGGACTATGATGCATTCTTGAAGATTTGCACTCCTGATTTAGAATGGATTCAAAGTGAAGGGTTTCCGCAGGGAGCAACTTACCGAGGAGCAGAAGCAGTAATTGAAGGAGTGTTCAAACGCAATGACACTCGTTGGGAGAAGTTTTCGTTTCAGATTGAACAGTATCTTGATGCAGACGAGTCAGTGATTGTCATTGGTGCCTATGTGGGTCGTCATCGGCAGTCACAAAAGCCGCTCCATGCTGCTGCCGCACATGTTTACGATCTCAATAATGGAAAGGTATGTCGTTTTAGAATGTTTGCAGATACTAAGTTAATCTGGAATGCAATGAATTAATACCGTTAGTGACAATCGAATTCGTTCAGCTAAATTTGTACAGTGCCAAATTAAATGGCATCGAGACAAATTCATGTCGCTGAGTAAAAACCTCTCTATTAGAGGATCACAAAGAGAGTTCGCTTAGCGACCTAGCAGCAGGTCATTAGGATTGCCAAGCCGGCTTTAGGCAGAAAAGTAAGTCAGGTTTAGCTTTGCTTCTTGAACGACACCAATATGTCTCCACGACAAATAAAAAGTCACTGTACATTAGGTTTACAGAAGGAGTATGACAACATTGAGATTCCTCACAAGAAACCACGAGGAGGCAACCTCAGTGAAGAGCAGAAACAGGAGAATCGTGAGAAAAGTAGTCGGCGTGTGCGATGCGAGAATGCGTTTGCGGGAGTGAAACGATACAGGATTGTGAGCGATATTTACAGAAATCGTGTGAGCGATTTTGATCATTAGATGTTGACGGCAACGGGGCTATGGAATTTCTATTTGATGGCTGCTTAATTTAGGTGGAAGTGACAAGGGAAGATTATTTCCCTTAGAAATTCTTATTCCGCAACAAATCTATTACGTCTGGGTTGTCTGTGAGCGTTCAAAGCTAATCACGTCAAAACTCACCTGAGAAATAAACTTATGGCACGACGGACATAAGCTTTCCAAGATTCAACAGGCGGAAAGATCAATGCATAGAGCATGATGCCGCTCATCACGTCGAAAACTAACCCTGCATCTAAGTCTTTTGAAACCTCATTTCTTGCCTTTGCCCGTTCGATGACCATAGCGAAGGCTTGTCGTCGAGGTTGTAGATATTTTTCCCAATAAATTTGAGCAAACCCAGAATTACTTGATGCACTACTGATAATCATGGCAACCGTTTGCCGTCCAAGTGAGGTGAGGGTTATTTGGGCAGCATTTTCAATGAGTGCGTCTATGTCACTCCAAAGATTTCCTGTATCGGGAATTAACACCTCCTCCCTAATGCTTTCAATTGCATCAGCAACTAGTTCATCTTTACTGCTGTAACGCCGATAAATGGTTGTCTTACCGACTCCAGCACGAGTAGCGATCGCCTCAATACTCATTGCCTCAAAGCCAACTTCTGACAACAATTCCAGCACAGCTTTCAGCATTGCCTCGTGAGATACTGTGCTGCGAGGTCTTCCTGGTGATTTTTTCTTGGTATCGTTCATGGATGCTATTATAGTTTACGATACCGTACCGTATCAAAACGTCATGACTCCAAAACCTCTTTACATGGACAAGCACAGTACTCAAACCTTGCGGGAAGGTCTAGCGGAGTACTATGCTCTCAATCCACACGTTACTGATCCAGCAACACAACCTTCAGACTTCGGTAAAATCTTGCGGGCGCACGATGTAGGGCATGTGATTTACGGTTGTGACACGGGAATGTATGATGAGCTAAAAATTCTGCCGTTATTTTGGTGGACGAGTGAATGTACGTTTCAGGCGTACTTGAAGATGAAAAACTCCCCTGCCGTTGATGTGATGTACGAGGATATGATCAGGGAAAAAGGGGCACTCTGGCTGTACGGAGCAATTTTGAGGGTACTTCCTGGGGTAGTTCTAGAATTGATTCCAATTTGGTTTAAAACTCGCAATCGTCAAAAACTGCTGCCATTTCTTGAGTTCGAGCCGTTACTTGATCGTTCTCTTTTAGATATCCGCCAAGAATTTGATCTGTTACCGTTCATAAAGTAAATTCCAGGTATGCGTCAGTCGCCCAACACTTCATGGCAGCGGACGGACAACCGCTAGTACTTGGATTAAGGCTGTCTGCCGCCGCTGCATTTTGCCGTTATGCCGCGATAAGAGAAATCCTAGAATTCAATCAAGATAGAAAATAAAGTAGTAAAAATGAAAATTATGTGCCTTAACGGATGGGGCGGAAAATTGTATGACAAACTGCTTCCCTACCTGAAGCAAAATAGTCCCGATGTTCTCTGTCTTCAGGAAGTTGTACATAGTCCTGCCACAAACAAAGACTGGCTCACCTACCGGGATGGGGATCACGTTCTTCCACAACGAGCAAATTTTTTTCGAGATATTGCAATTGCATTGCCCGATCATACTGCTATTTTTTGCCCATCAGCTCAAGGGATTCTCTGGGACGATAATACTCAGATGCCTTCTCAATGGGGACTTGCAACTTTTGTCAAAAAATCTTTCCCGGTTGTCGCACAAACACAAGGTTTTGTGCACAAAACGTACTCTCCTGACGAATACGGCGAACATCCTCGACCTCGCAGTGCACATGCTATTAGGGTGTTCGATTATGAGGCAAACCGTCCAGTCTGTGTAGCCCACATGCATGGTTTACGCGACCTGAAAGGGAAAATTGATACCCCTGAAAGAGCCGAACAGGCTCGCAAATTCATTTCAATCGCAATGAGCATCGTTGAGAGTAATGATCCTCTTGTTGTATGCGGAGATTTTAACGTAGAGCCGGAAAGCGAAACGTTAAAAATGTTGGCTGAAGCTGGGCTAACGGATTTGGTTACAGCTCGAACCATAAAAGGAACACGGAGTTCTTACTATAAAAAACCGGGTAAATATGCAGACTATATGTTGGTCAACACAAATGTGAAAGTATTGGATTTCAAGGTCGTATTTGAACCTGAGGTATCTGATCATTGCCCTTTGGTTCTCGATATTTAAAGAATTCAGGTGCATAAACCGCAGTTGCAGCGACATAACAAGCCCAGTGCAGCGGCTGAAGGACGCCACTGGTGATGAGTTTGAGGCTCTCGCGGCCGCTGACTGGAAGCGTGTGCGATTCGTTCATCCAAAATGAATAGCGATATTCAGGGACGGATGGCGAGGATAGAACCTCGACAACTTGATCATCGTGAGGGTGTAAGTCCCTCTCCCCAGGTGCAAGGGGTAACAGCATCACCTCTACGGTAGCGACTGGTCATCAATCCGTAAAGCGAGGTGAAAAGGCGGTTCCTGGAAGCCTAATCCGGTCATCCCGCCCAGCATGAGTCTATGGATAGCTTTCATCGAAGCTGTGTCTGAACTGTCGTGAGGTCAATCCAGCCAAATCAGGCTGTTAGGCTGGAGCCAAAAGGCAAAGGATATTGGGGCGGGCGTTTACGGTTGCGACCCGTATGTACTCCCATTAAACCCGGCAGAAAGCAGCATCCTAAGGGTTCGATTACGGTGATTTGGAACGAAGTAACCCTCTGCTTGCTCTCATGAAACTGAGTAGGTGCCAACCGGATGTAGCAGATGGGGAGGATGCCCTAAAAAGCAAATGCCTATGGGAAAGCCAGAGGATAGGCAGACGTAGGGCGGGATACTGACAAGCAACCGCGCTTAGTAACGGTTTATAAGCCTAAAGCCGAGTGATTCGTCACAACGGTGGGATAAGGAGAGCAATCTCCGCAAGCCGCCAACCGGGAGGTCGCAAGCCAGGGAAGTTAAGTGAATCGACCCACTCAATTGAACGGGTGTCTATGACAAAGAGTCGGTATCTCAGGAGCCGTGTGAGGTGAAAGTCTCAAGCACGGTTTTGAAGCCGAGCGGAGGGAGCGATCCCTTCGCTTAGGTTAACTAGCTAACTTCGGCTATAGGTGGTGCATTATTTGAAAATCATCTGTTGATATTCAAGCTTGAGTCAGATAACAGTTTTTTGATCAGTGCCCTATCAGCGCACAGCTAGTTCATAAATAAAGTTTCTGGTTAAAGGACTATGGCAAACATTCTGCATATTGATTCAAGTCCACGAGGCGATCGCTCCAAATCTCGCAAATTAGCCAAGGAGTTTATCGCTGCGTGGCAAGACCAACATCCTGATGATGTGATTATCTATCGTGATTTAAGACAAACGCCAGTTCCTCACGTCACCGAAGATTGGATTGCGGCTGGATTTACTCCGCCAGAAGCACTGACTCCAGAAATGGCTGAACTGTTGAAGTTTTCCGATGGGGATTGTAAATTGAAGTGTGTCAAAGGTCAGAAGTTGAGATCTAATGAACTACTGAACCAGAGATAGAAACACATGACCTTTCAACCTGAACTGCTTGACCAACTGCTACAA